>CBHWED010000182.1:0-6956 GCA_966112795.1 uncultured bacterium | reverse complement strand
AGCGCCTGACGCGGGCGACGCTGTGGCTCGACCGCGGCGCGCTGCGGCGCAAGGAGGTCGGCTTCGGCGGCTACGAGGCATGGGAAGAGGCGGTCTACGCCGAGGAAGCGCGCGCCGCCGAGAAGCTCGACGCCCGGCTCAAGCTCGAGGCGCACTGGCTCGAGCGCGGGGTGACCGCGCGGCGCAAGCGCAACCAGGGCCGGCTCGAGGCGCTGTACAAGATGCGCGCGCAACGCGCGTCGATGATCGGCAAGGCGGGGACCTCCAAGCTGGCGCTCGAAAGCGACAGCGAGGTGCGCACCAAATCGGTGATCACTGCCGAAGGGGTGACCAAGCGATTCGGGGACCGCACGATCATCCGCAACTTCACGCTCAGGATCCAGCGCGGCGACCGGATCGGCGTGGTCGGCGCCAACGGCACCGGCAAGACCACGCTGCTCAAGCTGCTGACCGGCGAGCTCGCGCCCGACGAGGGCACGGTCACGCTGGCGAAGACGCTGCAGGGCGTGATGATCGACCAGCAGCGCAGCTTGCTGGCCGGCGACAAGAAGGTCCGCGACGTGCTCGCCGAAGGCGGTGACTGGCTCGACGTGCGCGGCGTGAGGAAGCACGTCCAGGCCTATCTCAAGGACTTCCTGTTCGAGCCCTCGCTGGTCGACACACCGGTCGCCTCGCTGTCGGGCGGCGAGCGCTCGCGGCTGCTGCTCGCGCGCGAATTCGCGCGGCGCTCGAATCTGCTGGTGCTCGACGAGCCGACCAACGATCTCGACCTCGAGACGCTCGACCTGCTGCAGGAAGTGATCGCCGACTACGACGGCACGGTGCTGATCGTCAGCCACGACCGCGATTTCCTCGACCGCACGGTGACCGTGACGCTCGGGCTCGACGGCAGCGGGACGGTCGATATCGTCGCCGGCGGCTACGAGGACTGGGAGGCGAAGCGCAAGAAGCCCCTGGCCGTCGGCGAGAGGAAGGCGGCCAAGGCCGAAGCCGCGCCGCCGCCCCCTCCCCCGCCGCCGAAGCGGACCAAGCTGTCGTACAAGGACCAGCGCGACTACGACCTGCTGCCCGCGCGGATCGAGGAGCTCGAGGCCGAGATCGCCAAGGGCGAGCACACGCTGGCCGATCCCGGGCTCTACAGCCGCAACCCCGCCGAGTTCGCGCGAATGACCGCGCTGCTCGACACGCTGCGCGCGGAGAAAGATGCGGCGGAGGAGCGCTGGCTGGCATTGGCAGAGATGGTCGAGGGGTAAGGCGCGCTCCGCGCCCTGCCCTCCCCCTTCGTCATCCTGGCTTGGGTCAAGATAACCTCGCTCCCTCCTGAGCGATGTGACACTTGTGACAGTGTCCAACGGCAAGAATGTCAGCTTGGCCTGAAAAGCGTCAGCTCGCGGCCGAAGGTGTCGTCTTGCGGCCCGAAGCGTCATCTTGCACCGCCGCGCCCTCACCCGATCCGGTAGAAATCCGCCACCCGGTCAAGCGCCAGCCTGAGCACGAGCTTGCCGCTGCGTACCGGCCACTCGAGCGCCTTCTCGGCCGCGGGCACCGTCTCGCAGGCGCAGACCACGCGCCAGAGAATGTCGGCGAGCCCTTTGCCCGCCGCCGCCATCGCCCCGTCGAAGCGCTGGCGTGCGGCCAGCTGCCGCTCAGTCGGCGCCAGTCGCGCCTGCGTGCCGCCGATCCGCACCGGCTCCCAGCGCATCGTCACCAGCGGCGCGAGCTGCGCGCGCTCATAGTCGCCGCGCAGCGTCTCGCCCGCGGCGAGCAGGCGGTCGTCGAGGTGGCCGTGCGCGTGGAGCCAGCCGAGCGGCGATTCGGCGAGATTGACGGTGACGCTGCGCCGCCGCGGCGCCACGCCCGGCGTCCGGCGCGGTCCTTCGGGTGTCAGTTCCCGCTCGACGAGTTTGCGCTGCATGCGAATCACTCCCCTAGGTTCAAACCCCATCTTGCCAAATCAGCCACCATGTAGGAAAACGGAAAAACCAAATCGGTTACGAAAGTCGAATCCGTGATCAACCGCATCCGCGACATCCGCAAGCAGAAGGGCCTGACCCTGGCCGAAGTAGCCGCCGCCTGCGACCCGCCGACGACCGCGCAGACGATCGGCCGGCTCGAGACCGGCATGCGCAACCTCTCGCTCGTGTGGATGAACCGCATCGCCGCCGCGCTCGGGGTCGACCCCGAGCTGCTGGTCAAAGGCGAGGCGGCCGAGCAGCCGCAAGTCGTCGCCCGGCTGACCGAAGCCGGCGCCGAGGCGCTGACCGCGCCGCGCGACGCGATCCTGCCGGTCGACCTCGGCGGAGACGCGCCGCTGGTCTGCGTCGCGATCGACGCGCCGCAGGGCGAATACCGCACCGGCGACCAGCTGTGGTTGCGCCAGGCCTCGCCCGAGGACGCGCCGCGGCTGATCAACCGCGACGTGCTCGTGCCGCGCACCGGCGGGCGCTTCGCCTTCGGCCGGCTGATCGACCGCCAGGGGACCATGGTCGGCCTGCTGCCGCCGGGCGCCGGTCAGCGGCAGATCGTGGTCGACAATCCGGCGTGGCTGGCCGTGGCGGAGATGCTGGTCCGCAAGCTGTGAAGCGCCTGCTGTCGATCGCGACGCTCTATCCGAACGCGCACCAGCCGCGCTTCGGCACTTTCGTCGCGCGGCAGATGGAAGCGCTCGCCGCGCGCGGCGACTGGGACGTGACGGTGGTCAACCCGATCGGCGTACCCCCGGTCGCCGCCGGGCGCTACAAGCCGCTCGCCGCCGCGGCGGTGACCGGCGCCGAGCACGGCGTGACCGTGCACCGCCCGCGGTTCACGCTGATCCCGGCGGTCGGCGGCCCGTTCAACCCGCGGATGATCGTGCGCGCGGTGCTGCCGCTGGCGCAGCGGCTCCATGCGCTGGCCCCGTTCGACCTCGTCGACGCGCAGTTCTTCTACCCCGACGGCCCCGCCGCGGCGCGGATCGCCGCCGCGCTCGGCCTGCCGCTGTCGATCAAGGCGCGCGGGGCCGACATCTCGTTCTGGGGCCACAAGGCCTACGCGCTGCGCAAGATGAAGCACGCCGCGGCGCAAGCTGCCGGGCTGCTCGCGGTGAGCGAGGCGCTGGCCGATGACATGGCCGCGATCGGCCTGCCGCGCGACAAGGTGACCGTGCACTACACCGGCCTCGACCGCAGCCTGTTCCGCCCGCACGGCCGTGCGCGCAGCCGGGCACGGCTGGTGCAGGAGTTCGGCTTCGCGCTGCCGCCCAAGGCGCTGTTGCTGGCGACGGTCGGCGCGCTGATTCCGCGCAAGGGCCAGCAGTTCGTGATCCGCGCGCTCGCCCGTCTGCCCGCGGCGCATCTCGTGCTCGTCGGCACCGGGCCCGACCGCGCCGCGCTCGAGGCGCTCGCGCGCGAGGCCGGGCTCGGCGAGCGCGTGCACTTCCTCGGCTCGCTCGACCATACGCTGCTGCCGGTCGTGCTCTCGGCCTCGGACGCGATGGTGCTGCCCTCGGCCAGCGAGGGGCTGGCCAACGCCTGGGTCGAGGCGCTCGCCTGCGGCTGCCCGCTGGTGATCACCGAGGCCGGCGGCGCGCGCGAGCTGGTCACCGCGCCCGAAGCCGGACGGATCGTCGCGCGCGATGCGGACGCGATCGCCGCGGCGGTGCGCGAGCTGGCCGACAAGCCGCCAGCGCGCGAGGCGGTGGCCGAATGCGCGGGGCGGTTCAGCTGGGAAGCGAACGCGGCGGCGCTGGCGGGGTACTACGAGGGGCTGGTCGGAGCGGCCGGACGGGGCCGGCCCTAGGCCTCGCCCCGCGCCCGCTTGTCCTGCGCGTCGGCGCGGCTCTCGGTCGGGACGAAGCTGTCCTGCGTGACCCCGAGCCAGATCAGGATCGGCGCCGACATGTAGATCGAGCTGTAGGTGCCGACGAAGATGCCGAGCGTGATCGCGGCGGTGAAGCCGAAGATCACGTCGGGCCCGAGGAGCAGCAGCGCGAGCAGCGTGATCAGCACCGAGGTCGAGGTGACCACGGTGCGCGACAGCGTCTCGTTGACCGACAGGTCGAGCAGCTCGGGCAGCGGCATGCGCCGGTACTTCTTGAGGTTCTCGCGGATACGGTCGTAGATCACGATCGTGTCGTTGAGCGAGTAGCCGATCAGCGTCAGGATCGCGGCGACGATGTTGAGGTCGAACTCCATCCCCGTCAGCGCGAACATGCCGAGCGTCAGGGTCACGTCGTGCGCCAGCGCGAACAGCGCGCCGATGCCGAACTGCCATTCGAAGCGCACCCAGATATAGATCGAGATGCCGATCATGGCGAGCGCCAGCGCGATCATGCCCGAGCGGAACAGCTCGTCGGAGACTTTGCCCGAGACCGCCCGCGCCGAGCCGATCTCGACCCCCGGGTGATGCTGCTCGAGCGTCGCGCGCATGTCGGCGACCATCCGGTTGGCGAGCCCGGCGTCGGAATCGCTCGGCAGCTTCATGCGGATGGTGATCTGGTTCGGCTGGCCGACCTGCTGGATGATCGGCTCGCCGTAGCCGAGCGCGGCGATCTCCTCGCGGACTTCGGCCACCGGCGCGGCCTGCTCGGCGAACTCGACACGGATCGACTGGCCGCCGACGAAGTCGACGCCGAGGTTGAGCCCCTTGGTGAACACCAGCGTGATGCTCGCCGCCATCAGCAGCAGGCTGATCACGTAGAACGGCACCCGCCAGCGCAGGAAGCGGATGTTGGTGTTGTCGGGGACGAGCTTGAGGGGTTTCATGTCCCGATCCTAGAGCACGATGTCGCTGGGCCGCTTGCGACGCAGCCAGCCGGCGACCCACATGCGGGTCAGGGTAACGGCGGTGAACACCGAAGTGACGATGCCGATCATCAGCACCACCGCGAAGCCGCGCACCGGGCCGGTGCCGAACATGAACATGATCACCGCGGCGATCACGTTGGTGATGTTGGCGTCGAAGATCGCGCTCGACGATTCCTTGTAGCCGGCCTCGATCGCCTGGACCACGCGCCGGCCCTTGGCGCGTTCCTCGCGGATGCGCTCGTTGATCAGCACGTTGGCGTCGACCGCGGCGCCGACGGTGAGCACGAGGCCGGCGATGCCGGGCAGCGTCAGCGCCGCCATCGGCCCGAGCAGCGCGAGCACGCCGAGGATCATCAGCAGGTTCAGGATCAGCGCGGCGTTGGTGTAGAGCCCGAAGCGGCCGTAGGTCACGAACATGTAGAGCATCAGCACGCCGAGGCCGACGAGCATCGCGACGGTGCCCTTGGCGATCGAGTCCGCGCCGAGCTCGGCGCTGATCGAGCTTTCCTCGACCACCGTGAGGTCGACCGGGAGCGCGCCCGAGCGCAGCGCAATGGCCAGCTGGTTGGCGGTCTCGGTGGTGAAGTTGCCCGAGATCTGCGCCGAGCCGCCGATGATCGGCTCGTTGATGTTCGGCGCCGAGATCACCTCGCCGTCGAGGATGATCGCGAACGGCTTGCCGACGTTCTCGCTGGTCAGCCGCGCGAAGCGCGCGCCGCCCTGCGGATCGAACTTGATGTTGACGATCGGCTCGTTGGTCTGCGGGTTGAAGCTCTGCCGCGCGTCGATCAGCGAATCGCCGCGGATGCCGCCGAGGCGGCGCACCGCGATCTGCCGGCCTTCGTAATCGCTGCCCTGCGCGCCGGGGACGATCTCGCTGCCCGGAGGCGCGATGCCCTGGGCGATGTCCGACTGCAGCGCATTCTGGTCGACGAGCTTGAACTCGAGCTCGGCGGTCTTGCCGAGCAGGTCCTTGAGCGCCTGCGGGTCCTTGAGCCCCGGGACGTCGACGACGATGCGCTCGGCGCCTTCGCGGATGATCGTCGGCTCGCGCGTGCCGAGCGCGTCGATGCGCTTGCGCACGACCTCGGTCGCGCTGTCCATCGCGTTGTCGACCGCGAGGTTGAGCCCGGCCTGGGTCTGGGTGAGGATGAAGCGGTTGCCGTCGACGACCTGGATCGTCCAGTCACGCTGGCCGGTGAGCCCGGCGCCGGTGGTCAGCGGCTCGATCAGCCCGCGCGCGGCGTCGACCTGGCTCGGATCCTCGAGCATGAACGACAGGCGCCCGCCGGCGGTCGAGAAGTCGCCGATGCGGATCCGCGGACTGGCGTCGCGCATCGCGGTGCGGACCGATTCCTCCATCGTCTCGAGCCGCTGGCGCGCAACCTGGCGCGGGTCGGCCTCGAGCATGAGGTGGCTGCCGCCGGCGAGGTCGAGGCCGAGGTTGACCATCGGCTTCGGCAGCGAGTCGGGCAGGCTGATGCCCGCGAGCGTGAGCAGCGACGGCACCGCGGCGAGGCTGAAGAACAGCGTGACGCCCCACAGCCAGAGGCGCTTCCAAAGGGGAAAGTCGAGCATCTACGGAAGCCTGCGCGGTCAGTCGTTGGCCGGCGTGCCGCCGGGGGAGACGATGTCGCCGAGAGTCGACTTGACCGCCTTGACGCGCACGCCCTGGGCGATCTCGACTTCGGCGTAAGTGTCGTCGACCTTGGTCACCTTGCCGAGCAGCCCGCCCGCGGTGATCACCTGGTCGCCCTTCTTGACCCCGGCGACCTTCTCGCGGTGGGCCTTCTGCTGCTTCATCTGCGGGCGGATGATCAGGAACCAGAAGATCAGCACCATGCCGATGATCGGCAGGAAATTGACCCAACCGGGCGCGCCACCCGTGGCGGTTCCGGCGGCGAGGAAATCGAGCATCGTTTGGCCTATCCGATCGGCAAGACGGCGGGGAGATGATGCGGGGGAGCCCCGATTGCAACCTCTCCTCCCCGGTGTGGCGGACCCGCTAGCAGCAAAGCCGGGGGGGTGCAATCAGCCGCGCTTGCGGCACGCCGCATCGCAGGCCCGGCATGCGCTTGCGTTCGCCAAGACGCTTGCCTATAGGCCCGGCCTCCACTGGATCGGGACGTAGCGCAGCCTGGTAGCGCATCACACTGGGGGTGTGGGGGTCGC
>CBHWED010000181.1:0-6957 GCA_966112795.1 uncultured bacterium | reverse complement strand
GGCGAGTTCACCGCGGCGGAGTTCATCGAGGCCGTGCAGGCCGGCGGCGACGCGCTCGACCGGATCGCCGGGCTGATCCTGCCCGACGACCATGGCGCGCTGCTGCGGACCGCGCCGCGGCGCGAGCGCCCCGATCTCGACGCCCTGCCCCTGCCGGCCTGGGACCTCGTCGACGCGTCCGCCTACCGCAGCGCCTGGCATGATGCGCACGGCCACCTGTCGTGGAACGTCGCCGCGTCGCGCGGCTGCCCCTACGCCTGCAACTGGTGCGCCAAGCCGACCTTCGGCCGCCGCTACAGCCAGCGTTCGCCGGTCTCGGTCGCCGAGGAGATGCGCCGGCTCAAGGCCGAGATCGGGCCCGACCACATCTGGTTTGCCGACGACATCTTCGGGATGACCGCCGAGTGGGTCGCCGCTTTCGCCGAGGAAGTGACGAAGCGCGATGCGGCGATGCCGTTCACGATGCAGTCGCGGGTCAACCTGATCACCGAACCGGTCGCCCAGGCACTGCGCGCGGCAGGCGCCGAGGAAGTCTGGCTCGGCGTCGAATCCGGCTCGCAGCGGGTCCTCGACGCGATGGACAAGGGCTCGCAAGTCCACGCCGTGCGCACCGCGACGCGCAACCTGCGCCGTGCCGGGGTGCGCGCCGCGTGGTTCCTCCAGCTCGGCTATCCGCCCGAGGACTGGGACGACATCGTGCTCACCCGCGACCTGGTCCACGAGGAGATGCCCGACGACGTCGGTGTGTCGGTCGCCTACCCGCTGCCGGGGACCGTGTTCCACGACCGCCTCGCCGCCGAGCTCGGCCCACGGCGCAACTGGCGCGACACCGCCGAGCTGGCGATGCTGTTCCACGGCACGTTCGACACCGCGTTCTACCGCCTCGTGCGCGACGCGCTCCACGCCGACGTGTCGGCACGGCAGCCCGACCGCGAACGCTGGCGCGACCTCGCCCGGCGCGCGCCGGCACATCGGACCGCGCCGCTGCGGCTCTCGGCCTGACATGGCCGGGGCCACGCTCCTTCCCGCCGGCGCGGCGTTCGACGCGGTCGCCGAGAGCTTCGATGCATTGTTCGATCCCTGGCGAAGTGTGGCTGCGCAACGCGCCGCCGTGCGCGAGGAGCTGTGCGCGGCGTACGCGCCGGGCTCGCGCCTGCTTGAGATCGGCGGCGGCACGGGCACCGACGCGGCGTGGATGATCGCCCGCGGGCGCGAGGTGCTGCTGACCGATGCCTCACCGGCGATGGTCGGCGCGGCGGCGCTCAAGATCGGTGCGGACCGCGCGGAGGCGATCGCGGCCGAAAGCCTCGCCACCCTCGCGGCGCGCGGCGAGGCCTTCGACGGGGCCTACTCGAACTTCGCCGCGCTCAATTGCGTGAGCGACCTCGCCCTGGTTGGGCAAGCGCTCGCACAACTCGTCCGCCCCGGGGGGCATGCCATGCTCGTGGTGTTCGGCTGTTTCTGCCCGGGCGAGATGATCACCGAGGCGGTGCGCGGGCGTTGGCGCAACTGCCTGCGCCGATCGGCGCGCGGCGACGTCGCGGCCTCCTTGCGCGGGCGGCCGTTTACGGTCCGCTATCACCGACGCAGCGATCTCGAGCGCGCGATGGCGCCGGGCTTCCGGCTGACTGCGATGAAGGCGATCGGCCTGTTCGTCCCGCCGAGCGCCGCCGAGCCGTGGATCTCGCGCCATCCGCGGCTGCTCGGCGCGCTCGCGGCGGCCGACCGGCTGGCCGCGCGGCGGATCGCCGCGCTCGGTGACCATGTGCTCTACAGCTTCGAGCGCCTCCCGTGACGGCGGCAATGCCCGGCGCGCTGGAGCGCTTCCGTGTCGATTACGCGCAGCAGCGCGCGAGCGAGGGGCGCGCGCACCGCGGAGCCGAGCTGGCGAGCCTGCCGTACCTCGCGAGCGGCCCGCTCGCGCGGCAATGGCGGGTCCGCGCACGCACGTTCGACGTGTTCCTCATGCAGGTGGTTCGGCCTTTGGCGCGCCGGCGACGGCGGCCGCTCGAGGTGCTCGACCTCGGCGCGGGCAATGGCTGGCTGTCGTACCGCCTCGCGCTCGAGGGTCACAGCTGCACCGCGCTCGACATACGCGACGACGAGGTCGACGGGCTCGGCGCGGCGGCCGAGCTGGCCGCGATCGCGCCGTTCGAACGCCTGGTCGCCTCGTTCGAACGGTTGCCGCTGCCCGACCATTCGGCCGATCTGGCAGTGTTCAACGCCTCGTTGCACTACGCCACCGCGCTCGCGCCGGCTCTCGCCGGCGCGGCACGGACCCTCGTTCCGGGCGGGTGCATCGCGATCCTGGATTCGCCGTTCTACGCGAGCGAAGCGGAGGGCGATGCGATGGTGCGCGAGAAGCACGCCTCGGCCGAGACCGCGTTCGGATCGCGTGCGCCGAGTCTCATGGCCCTGCCGTTCGTCGAGTTCCTCACGCGCGAGCGGCTCGAGCAGGCTTCGAGCCTCGCGTGGCGACGGCTGCCGGTGCGTTATCCGCTGTGGTACGAGCTGCGCCCGCTCGTCGCGCGCTGGCAGCGGCGGCGCGCGCCGTCGCGGTTCGACGTGTGGGTTGCCGAAATCCCGTGACCCTTGATGCGCCGGATGAGCGCGATGCCTGAGCCGCCGCGACTGCTGATCGAGGCGCGCAACCGGACGATCGGCGTGGCGGAAGGCCTGATCGTCAGGCCCGAGGGTCGCTTCGACCTAATCCTGCGTTTTCCCGAGGCCGATGTCCGACCCGGACTGATCAACGCGCACGATCACCTCCACCGCAACCACTACGGCAGGCTCGGCACCCCGCCCTACGCCGATGCCTACGCCTGGGCGCGCGACATCCAGCTAAGACACCGGCAAACGATCGCGCGCGGGCGAGCGCGGCCGCGGCGCGAGGCGCTGCTCGACGGCGCATGGAAAAACCTGCTCGCGGGGGTCACCACTGTGGTCCATCACGATCCGTGGGAGGCGGATTTCGATCACGGATTCCCGCTGCGTGTGGTGCCGGTCGCCTGCGCGGACTCGCTCGGGATGACCCCGGACCTTCCCGGCCTGGATCCGGGCACGCGCTACTGCCTTCATCTTGCCGAAGGCATCGGACGAGAGGCCGCCGACGAAATCCGGGCGCTGCACGCGCGCGGACTGCTCGGGCCCAATCTCATTGCCGCGCACGCTGTCGGGCTCGACGAGGCGGGAATCGCGCTGTTCCGCAGTTCGGGCGCGGCGCTTGCCTGGTGCCCGAGCTCGAACCTGTTCCTGTTCGGCCGCACTGCTCCCGCGGGATTGCTCGCCGAAGGCATCGACGTGCTGCTCGGCAGCGACTCGCTCCTGACCGGCGAGGGTAACCTGCTCGACGAGCTGCGTTGCGCGCGCGCGACCGGCCTGCTCGACGATGGGCGGCTCGAAGCGGCGGTCGGCGAGGTCGCGGCGCGGCGGCTGGGACTGGCGCCCGCCCGGCTCGACCCGGGTGAACCGGCCGACCTCGTGGTGCTGTCGCGGCCGCTGCTCGAAGCCTCGGCGCGCGACGTCAAACTGGTCGTCGTCGGCGGTGTCGTGCGCGTCGCGGCACCGCACCCGGATTTCGCACTGCCCCGCCACGGATCGCTCGCGACCGTGGCCGGCGTGCCGCGCTGGATCGACCGGAACCCCTGAAAAAGCGGCGAAACGATGAACCGAAGCACCGCCCTGCCGGACCTACCGCAGGAGCGAACAGGGCAGGCCAACAGGGAGTAGGGGATGGTTTCCTTCGACAGGGTGCAGCTTTGGTGCCGGCCTTCGGCGCTGGCAATCGCCGCGCTCGCGGCGCCGATGCCGGCGCTGGCGCAGGACGGGCAACCGGCCCAGCAACCCGCCGATCAACCGGGCGATCAGACGGTCGACGAGACCCTGGTCGGCGAAGCGGCGGTGACGCCCGACGAGGCCACCGAGGACGAAGCGCCGCCGGCGACCGACATCCTCTCGGCGAACACGCTGTCGCTGATCGCCGACGTGCGCGTGGTCCTCGCCGACGGGCACCGCTCGTGGATCGAGGGCGGCTTCGGCAAGACCCGCTTCGACGGGACCAACGACGAAGGCGACATGCAGCTCCACTCGCAGCTCACCGAGCTGTCGCTGATCTGGCAACCGCAGTTCACCCGCTCGCTCAACGCCAACGTCTCGGCGGCTTACCAGCACGGCTTCGACGACGAGGTGTTCGACGTGATGGAAGGCTTCGTCACCTTCAACCCGAGCCGCAAGGGCAACACCAACTTCTCGGCCAAGGCCGGCTACTACTGGCCCGAGATCTCGCTCGAGCATGCGACGGGCGGCGCGTGGAGCACGGTGTACACATTGACGCCGTCGGCGATCAATTCGTGGGTCGGCGAGGAGGTCAAGGTGATCGGCGCCGAGGCGACGCTGTACCAGACCATCGGCAGCCAGGACTTCTCGCTGACCGCCGGCGCATTCGGCTTCAACGACACTTCGGGCACGCTGCTGTCGTTCCGCGGCTGGGCGCTGCACGACATCAAGTCGACGCTGTTCGGACAGTTTCCGCTGCCGCCGCGCAGCCCGTTCATGGAACGCTCGCAGGAGGACGTGACGCGCTCGGTGGCCGAGATCGACGATCGCGTGGGGTTCTATGGCCGGCTCGAGTGGCGGCCCTCGCCGGCGATCGTGCTCAACGCGTTCTACTACGACAACCGTGGCGATCCCGAGGCGTTCACCGAGAGCCTGCAATGGGGCTGGCGCACGCGGTTCTGGAACGTCGGCCTCGTCGCCGATCTCGGACCGAAGACCCGCTTCATCGCCCAGGGGATGACCGGCACGACGCTGATGGGCCTGATCCCGCGGGGCGAGACGCGCTACTGGGTCGACACGCGCTACCGCTCGGCCTTCGCCCTGCTGACGCACCAGATCGGCCCCGGCGGCGCGCTGACCGGCCGGTTCGAGGTGTTCGACACCAACGAGCGCGGCAGCCGCATGGTCCCCGCGGACGAGAACGAGGACGGCTGGGCGGCGACCGTGGCCGGCCGCTGGCCGGTGGCGGACATGTTCACGCTGTTCGTCGAGGCGCTGCACATGCAGAGCACGCGCGGCACGCGCGAGCGGCTCGGGATCCCGCCCAAGGAAACGCAGACGGTGCTGCAGGCGGCGCTCAGGTTCCGCTGGTAGCGGGTCAGCCGTCGGCGACCCGCAGCGTGGTGCGCATCATCGGGTGATAGATGCAGTAGATCGCGAGGTTGCCGGCTTTCGACAGCACCGTCTTGCCGCGCTTGCCCGGCTGGAGGCGGACGTCGAAGCTGCCGTCGCGCGCAGTCGCCGTGTGCTGGACGGTGTCGTTGTTGACCCAGATGATCGTGTCGCCGACCTTGGCCCCGGCGGGCATCTGGCCGAAGACCATGTTGTCCATCGTCACGGTGAATTCGCGCGGCCCGCCCTGGCCCTGCGCGCCCGCCGGCAGCGCGCCCAGTCCCGCCAGAAAAGCCAGCGCCGTCAGTCTCCTTGCGATCGTCCGTGCCATGCGTGCCTACTCCAGCTGCGGTCCTGACTAAGTGCCTGGAGACGCTCGGCCGGTTCAACCGGCTCGCCGCGTCGGCAGGGCGTCAGAACGCGCGCGTGAGGCCGAACACGACCGCGGTGCCGCCAGTCCGCAGCGGGTTGCCTTCGCCCGGGGCGACCGCTGCCGGCGGCCGCTTGCCGACGTGGCCCGAGAGCTCGACGTGGATCCCGTAGGGACCGAGCTTGCGCGACCCGCCGAGGCGCCAGTCGTAGGTGTGCCGCGCGAGGTAGGGACTGATGTCGCCGAGGTAGGTCAGCTGCCCGACATGGGCGCTGAGAAACCAGTTCGGCGCCGGCTCGAGGCCGCCATCCATCTCGACGTAGAGCGTCTCCCAGTCGCTGCGGTAGTAGTCCGGCGAGTAGCGCACCCTGGTGGTCACGTTGCGCGTCGCCAGGCCGAGGTAGACCTCGGTGTAATGCACGTCGTCGCCGAACACGTAGTCGCCGTACTCGGTGCGCGAGACGCCGGCATCGACCGACAGGTCCGGCGACACGCGCGCCGCATAGCCGACGGTCCCCTGCACCGCGACCAGCTCGGGCTCGCCGTCGTCGAACGTGCCGACGAGATTGCCGCCGAGGTACACACCCGACGGGTCGTCGTAGCTCAGCGACACGGTGGCCACCGGATAGTTGTCGGTCAGCGAATAGCCGCGGTAGCGGTAGTCGGTCTGCACGCCGATCTCGGCTGCGACTTGCGCCATCGCCGGCACCGCCGGCCCGGCGAGCGCAGCCGCGGCAATCCAGCGAAGCAGGCGCGGCGTGCTAGTGGTCGCCGGCGCTCGCCACCCTCGCCACCGCGCAGGAGCAGCGGCAATCGCTGGTAACCCTGACGAGCGTCGCGCAGGCATCGACCGCTCCGTCCGCCGAGCGCGCGAGCTGCACGCGGGCGGCCGCGGCCCCGCGCTCTTCCCGAAGCAGGGCGAGAAGACCGGCGACATGGGCAGCGGCGAAGGAGTTTCCGTTGACGAGGTACCATCTCCCACCGGGCTGGGTCGTCGGTACATCGCGGCCCGGCGCACGGTAAACCCGCCCCGGCAGCGAAGGCAAAGATTCTTCGGCTGCCGAGATCACCCCCGGCTGCGAGGCCGGAAAGCCGCCCGATGGGAGGTTGGGATCAAAGGCCGCGACGAAGGCGATCCGGCGCTCGAGTCCGACGCGGATGAGCGAGGCGAGCAGCGGGTCCGGCGGTCCGCTGAGGCTCATGTTGATCACGTCAGCCCCCTGGTCGACGGCGTAGTGCAACGCCTTGGCCAAAGTCAGCGTGTCGCACGTGGAAACGTCGGCGTGGCCTGCGGCGTGCCGCTCGGAGCAGGCCCGCAAGGCCATCAGCCGGGCGCCCGGGGCGATGCCGACGATGCCGACGCCGTTGCCGGGCTTGGCGGCGATGACCCCGGCAATGCCGGTGCCGTGGGCTTCGGCCGG
>CBHWED010000180.1:0-6985 GCA_966112795.1 uncultured bacterium | reverse complement strand
GACTGCGTGCGGGTCTCGATCGGCCGCCGCCCGAACACCGCGGGCCTCGGCCTTGAGGCGATCGGCCTCGAGCTCAACAAGCGCGGCCAGATCGAGACCGACCACGACTTCCGCACCAAGGTCGACGGCGTGTGGGCGATCGGCGACGTGATCCCCGGCCCAATGCTCGCACACAAGGCCGAGGACGAAGGCATCGCGGTGGCCGAGAACATCGCCGGCCAGACCGGCATCGTGAACCACGCGGTGATCCCGAGCGTGGTCTACACGATGCCCGAGATCGCCGGCGTCGGCCTCACCGAGGAGCAGGCGAAGGAGAAGGGCGAGGTCAAGGTCGGCAAGTTCCCGATGCTCGCCAACAGCCGCGCCAAGACCAACCACGAGCCCGACGGCTTCGTGAAGGTCGTCGCCGACGCCGCGACCGACCGCGTGCTCGGCGTGTGGATCGTCGCCTCGGTCGCCGGCACGATGATCGCCCAGGCCGCGCAGGCGATGGAGTTCGGCGCCACCAGCGAGGACATCGCCTACACCTGCCACGCCCACCCGACGCATTCCGAAGCGCTCAAGGAAGCGGCGATGGCGGTGCAGGGCAAGCCGATCCACATCTGAGCCGACGCATGCGCGTGCTTGCGGGCTTGCTGCTGCTTGCCGCGCCTGCCTCGGCTGCGGGCCAGGCGGCCTCGTTTACCCCGGTGGCCGAGGCCCCGGACGCGCGCGGCGTGTGGCGCTCGAACGGCTACGGTTACTTGCTGGCCGTCGGCGAAGACGGTCTCCAGCTCTACCATGAAGCCGCCGGCCTGTGCCTGCGCGACCCGCGCGGCCGCGACCCCGACGAGCAATTCCGTGTCGTCGCCATCGGCGAAGACGGCCGGGCGCTGTTTGCCGGAGCGCGCGACGCGACACACTACGAATTCCGGCGTCTCGCGTCCCTGCCCGAAGCCTGCACGCGCACCGCGCCATGGACGCGCAGGGACATCATGCGGTTCGCGACCGCGACGCTCGCGGCCTACTACCCCTACGAGCGGCGCGGCATCGATGCCGAGGCGCGGCTCGCCTCGGTGCAACAGCGCTGGCCCGAACCCGCGAGCGAGGCAGACTTGTTCGACGCGCTCGCGGCGATGCTCGAAGGCGTGAACGATCCGCACGCGGAGCTGAGCGCGGTGGTCGACGGCGTGGAGCGATCGCTGGCCTCCGGCGAGGCGCCGACCATCGCGGCGATCCGCGCGACGGCGAGCGACGGCCAATCGGCGCGCGACGCCGAACGCGCCTGGCTTGCCGCCTATCGGGCTGGCGTGACCGATACGCTCCTGCGCGGCGCGGGTCACACCGCGCTCAACGACCGGCTTTTCTGGGGTGTCGTCGACGGGGTCGGCTATCTCAACCTCGTCACCATGGGCGGCTTCGGCGGCGACAGCGAACGCGAGGACGCTGCCCTCCTCGACACCGCGCTCGACCAGGCGATGGCCGATTTCGCGACTGCGCGCGCCGTCATCGTCGATGTCGGCAACAATCGCGGCGGCTATGACCTCGTCGGACGCGCGCTCGCCGCGCGGTTCGCCGATCGTCCGCGGGTGATCTACACCAAGACGGCCGTGGGCAGCGATGCCCCGCCCCAGGCATTCGTGCTCCAGCCCTCGCCGCGGGCACGCTACCTCGGTCCGGTCTACCTGCTGACCAGCGACATCACGGTCAGCGCGGGGGAGACGTTCACGGCCGCGATGCGCGCCCTGCCGAACGTCGCCCACTTCGGGACGGCCACCCGCGGCGCGCTTTCGGACCAGATCGTCAAGCCTTTGCCCAACGGCTGGACGCTCGGCCTCGCCGCCGAGATCTTTCTCGACGCCAACGGATACTGGGCGGAACCGAACGGTTTCGCACCGTGCCGGCGGCTCGAGCTGTTCCCCGCCACGAACCTGCTCGCCGGCCATGCGGCCGCCGTGAAGGCGCTTGTCGCCTCGATACCCGAGACGCCCGGCACACCGGCCGAGCGCTGCCGGAGCCCGAACCCATGACCCTGCGCCCGTTCCACCTCGCCTTTCCGGTCCACGACCTCGCCGCCGCGCGCGCGTTCTGGGGCGGCACGATCGGTTGCCCCGAAGGCCGCAGCTCCGACGAGTGGATCGATTTCGACTTCTACGGCCACCAGATCGTCGCCCACCTCGCGCCGCAGGCAGCACCGGCGGCAAGCAACCCGGTCGACGGCCACGACGTGCCGGTGCCGCACTTCGGCATCGTGCTCACGCTCGAGGACTGGCAGGATCTCGCCGACCGGCTCACCGCCGCGGGCACCGAGTTCGTCATCGAGCCCTACGTCCGCTTCAGGGGCCAGCCGGGCGAGCAGGCGACGATGTTCTTCCGCGACCCCTCGGGCAACGCGATCGAGATGAAGGCCTTCGCCGCCCTCTGCCAGCTGTTCGCCAAGGATTGAGATTTCTCCCGCGGCGAAGCCGCTTGCAAAGATTTCGCACAAAGGCGCGAACAAATTGATCAGAGCGGCTTCGCCGCAAGAGCTTGACCGCGCCGGCAATGCGCCTAAAGGCGCGCGCCGTGAGCAAGATCGCCCTCCGCACCCAAGCCGCGACCCGCCAACAGGCGGCAGCGCGGGTGCGCGCGCGGACGGTTCGCGGGTAGCACCCGCCTCACGCCTCCGCCGCACCCGGCCATTCCGGCCGGACGGTGCATCGGTCGGACCTCTCCCGCACAGGAACGACCGCAATGACCCTGACCGAAGCCGATATCGAGCGCATCGCCAAAGGCGTGCTCGCCCGCACGCATCCTTACGCCGAATGGACCCACGCGGCGCACTTCGCCGCGGCGCTGTGGCTGCTGCGCCATCCGGAGATCCTCCGCCAGCACGGCGGCATGGAGCCCGTGATCCGCGGCTACAACCTCGCGGTCGGCGTGCCCAACAGCGACACCCGCGGCTACCACGCGACGATCACCGAAGCCTCGCTTCGCGCGACCGCGCAGGCGCTCGCCGACGCGGGTCCCGGCGCCCCGCTCGCCCCGCTCCTCGCCGCCCTGCTCGCCTCGCCGCTCGGCCAGTCGCGCTGGCTGCTCGCGCACTGGAGCGAGCCGCGGCTGATGAGCCTCGAAGCGCGCCGCGGCTGGCTCGAGCCCGATCTGGCCCCGCTGCCCTATCCGCCGCTGGCGCCGGGGCTCGTCGCGGGCTAACCCCGCGCGATGGCACGGCAACGCATGATGCAGCGCTTCGCGCGCTGGCACATCTGGCTCGGCTGGGTCGTCGGCCTGCCGATCCTGATGTGGGCCGTGACCGGGCTGGTCATGGTCGCGCGCCCGCTCGAGGACGTGCGCGGCGACCGGCTCCGCGCCCCGCCCGCCGCGATCGATCCCGTCGCGCTGCGCTGGCCCACGACGGTCGGCGAGCCCATCCGCGAGGCCCGGCTCGTCGCCCAGCCCAGTGGCCCCGCGTGGATCGTCACCGCCGCCGACGGCCAGCGCTGGCGCTATTCTGCCCGCACCGGCACCGCCGCCGCGCCGGTGGTCGCGGCCGAAGCCGGACGCATCGCCGCGGCCGCCTATGCGGGCACGGCGCGGCTCGAGGGCACGACCTACTTCCCGGCCGGCGAGGCCCCGGTCGCGGCGCGCACCGCCGGCGCGGCCTGGCAGGTGCGCTTCGCCGACGGCACGCAGGTCTATATCGATGACGCGACCGGCGAAGTGCTCGCGCTGCGCACCACGGGCTGGCGGCTATACGACTTCCTCTACGGCCTGCACGTGATGGACCCGGTCACGCACGAGGACGCGAACAACCCGTTCGCGATCGTGTTTGCCACGCTCGCCGCGATCGGCGCGACGCTCGGCTGCATCCTGCTGTTCCGCCGGCGCAAGGCGGGGATCCGCCGATGACGGTGCAAAGCGAGCTGCTCACGCTGCCGCCGTGGCTCGACCTCGCCGGCATCGCCGTGTTCGCGCTCAGCGGAGCGCTGCTCGCGACCAAGCTGCGCATGACCATGGTCACCGTCGTGTTCTTCGCGCTGGTCACCGGCGTCGGCGGCGGCTCGGTGCGCGACCTCCTGATCGACGCGCCGGTGTTCTGGGTGCACGACCCGTGGGTGGCGCCGGTCGTGGTGCTGACCGCGCTCGTCGCCTGGTTCACCCCGAGCCGCTGGTGGGAAGGCGCGATGCTCGACTGGGCCGATGCGGTCGGGCTCGCGGTCTATTCGGTGCTCGGCACCGCCAAGGCGCTGTTCTACGGCGTCGAGATCGTCCCCGCGATCATGATGGGGATCATCACCGGCTGCGTCGGCGGCATCATCCGCGACGTGCTCGCCGGGCGCCCGTCGATCCTCATGCGGCCCGAGCTCTATGTAACCGCGGCCTCGCTTGCCGCGACGCTCTGCGCGCTGGGGACGCTCGCAGGCCTGCCGCACGCGGCCGTATGGTCGGTCGCGGCGATCGCCGGCTTCGTCCTGCGCGGCGCGGCGCTGCACTGGAAGATCGAGCTGCCCGCCTACTCGCGGGACCCGGACTAGTCCGGCGTGTCGCCGGCCTGCGCCAGCGCCACGCCTTCCTCGACCGCCTGCTTCTGCACGGTGTTGTAAGCCGCATCGTCCGCCGGTGCGTCGTAGCGCGCGTTGCCGTCGCCGGCTTCGATCTCGGTCACCCGTCCGGCACCGTCGGTCCAGCAGGCATACGGCGTGCCGCCGTCGAGCTCGCCCGCGACGTACCACCCCTCGCCCGCGCGCGACGCGCGATCGACGCTGCCGACCGCGCCGTGGCCGGCCTCGACTTCGGCGACGCAGGTGTCGACGGCCTCGCCCATCCCGCCGCCGCGGTAATCGGCCGCGGGCGTCTGGTAGCCGGCATCGTCGGGGTATGGCTCGCGCGGCGGAGGCGCCTGCTCGCGATGCTTGCCGCTGTTGGCGATGCCCGCGATCGCGGCGAGCCCGCCGAGGATCAGCACGCCGGCGAGCACGTCGTCGCCGTCGATGTCCCAGTCGTCGTCGTGATGGCCCCAGCCGCCGTGATGCCCGCCGTGGTGACCGCCGCGCCCGCCGGCCGAGGCCGGCGTGGCAGCCAAGGATAAGGCCGCGGCGACGGCAGTCGCTACGGCCAGCTTGTGCTTGATCAGGCTCATGACGGCGTTCCCCTTCACACGCGGCCCTCGTGCCTCATGCGACTAGGCGGTCCAGGCTTGCGACAGCCTGAACCGCCCGTCGCGGGTTTTCACGCTCGGGAAGGGGTCACCCGAGGCCGCGAACCCCGCTGTAGTCGAGGTCGACGACCTGGCCGTACCGCACCTTGCAGGTGAAGCTGCCGGAGTCGTAGCCCTGGTAGGCGTTGTTGTAGCCGCGATAGTCGCCGCCCCAACCGCTGCGCCAGTTGTTGTTGCGGGTGTTGACCGCGATGCGGCCCTTGACCGTGTAGCCGTCGCGCTTGCGATCGATGTTGCGGATATCGGTCACCTGCGAACGGCCGCCGTACGAGTAGCGGTTGGCGTTGCGCTCGGCCGCATTGACGCACTGCTCGACCGCCTGGCGCGGGTCGCCGGCGTCGTAGTAGCGGTTGTCGTAGCCGCGATAGTTGCCGTTGTAGTAACCGCCGTTGCCTTCGTAGACATAGCCGCCGTTGTAGCCGCGGTTGCGTCCGCCGACCGCGCTCGCCACCGCGGCGATGCCGCCGATGATCAGCGCACCGGCGATGACGTCGCCGACGTCGATGCCGTCATTGCGGTCGCGGTAGCGCGACTGGGCCTGCGCCGGAACAGCCGACGTCATCGCCATCGCGCCAGCCGCGACGGTTCCGACCAGGGCCTTGGTAATGGTCTTCATGGTCTGCTCCTCTCGGACTCGGGGCGAAAACGCCCTTCCGAGAGACGTGCTAAACCATTGGCGATGTGGCGTTACTGAATACCGCCGTTAGCTGACGTTCAGGATAATGAACGATTTTCTGAACGTCGCGCGGCAGAGGGGGCGCGCAGTGGCGAAGGCACCGTAAAATTTCGCACAAAGGCGCAAAGCCGCGAAGAGGCCGCGCCGCTGGCGGCATCGCCCTGCATTTTCGTGTCTTCGCGTCTTTGTGCGAACCAATTCAAAAAGCGGCTTCGCCGCCCCGCCCTACTCCGGCGCCTTGAGCCCCGTCCAATAGGCCATGAACGACAGCACGTCGGCCGCCTCCTCGATCGCCTTGTCGGTCGGCTTGCCCGAGCCGTGTCCGGCGCGGGTCTCGATGCGGATGATCTGCGGCTTGGGGCCGAGATCCGCCGCCTGCAGCGCGGCCGTGTACTTGAAGCTGTGCCCCGGCACCACGCGGTCGTCGGTGTCTGCCGTGGTCACGATCAGCGCAGGATACGGCGTGCCCGGCTTGATGTTGTGCAATGGCGAATAGGCGCGCAGCACCTTGAAGTCGGCCTCGCGATCCGGATAGCCGTAGTCGTCGACCCAGTACCGCCCCGCGGTCCAGCGGTCGAAGCGGAGCATGTCCATCACGCCGACCTGGGCGTTGCCCGCCGCGAACAGCTCCGGCCGCTGGTTGACCACCGCGCCGACCAGCAGCCCGCCGTTCGAGCCGCCCTGCACCGCGATCTCGCTCGCCACGCCCTCGGCCTTGAGGAACTCGGCCGCGCCGATGAAGTCGTCGAACACGTTCTGCTTGTTGTTGAGGCGCCCGCCGTCGTGCCACGCCTTGCCGTACTCCCCGCCGCCGCGGATGTTGGCCAGCGCGAACACCCCGCCCGCCTCGATCCACGCCAGCCGCGCGGCCGAAAAGGACGGCGTCACCGAGACGTCGAACCCGCCATAGCCGTAGAGCAGCGTCGGCGCCGGCCCGGTCACGTCCTTGCGCCGGACGATGAACACCGGCACCCGCGTGCCGTCCTTCGAGGCGTAGAACCGCTGCTCGACCGCAAACCGCTCGGGGTCGAACTTGATCTCGGGTGCGGCGAAGATCGTCGAAATCCCGGTCGCGGTGTCGAGCCGGAAGATCGTCGCCGGCCGGTTGAAGCTCGAGAAGCTGTAGAAAGTCT
>CBHWED010000179.1:0-7003 GCA_966112795.1 uncultured bacterium | reverse complement strand
TTCATCGGCGGCGACATCTCGACCGTGATGAGCCCGCGCACGGTGATCACCTGGGCGCAGAACACCGAGATTTTCGGCGACCCGGGCTTCGCCTTCCGGTTGACCTTCCTCAACAAGTGCGACGAGGCCGAGCGGATGCTCGTGGCCGAGTACTACCAGCGCGTGTTCGGGGTCGACCTGCCGGAGAGCGTGGTCGGGAAGGCTTGACCCAGCCGTTGTCGAGGGGCCGCTGATGCCAATGAAATTCGGCATTCTGACGGTAATTGCTCTCGGCACGGTCGTTACCGCCTGCAACGCAGACCACGCTGTCGATTCCGATCGGGCTGGCAATGCACAGCCTGAGGTGAGCCCGGTCAGAAACCTGATCGCGATCAATCGCCGCAACGAAGTTCTGTGGAACAGCCACCCGGTGACACTGGATCAGCTCAAGGCGAACTTGGAGCAAACCCGGGCTCTGCCGGTCGAGCCTGAATTGCAATTCGTGCCCGATATGCAGGCGAGCTATGACGTTTCGGCTGAGGTGCTCAACATCATCAAGGACGCGAATGTTACCAAGCTCGGCTTTGTCGGTAACGAGAAAGACGTCACCCCAGGAAGGGACTAGCGCGTGATCGCCTTCGCAGCGGCGACGAAGGCGGAGGAGTGGGGGCGTTTCGGCTTGATTGCCGTTATTGCATGACCATGAGCCCTCTCGAGCACAAGCATCGCTGGTCGTCGTTTAAGTCTGGCCTCCTTTCGAAGCATCGCGTCGAAAGCCGCATCCTTCTGGCCTTCCTCTCCGTTGCCGGCGGCCTGCTGCTGCTCGGCAAGGCCGCGTCCGAGGTGATCGAGGGCGACACGCTCGCGTTCGACCGGGCAGTGCTCTTGTTCCTGCGCCAGACCGGCGACCCGGCGATCCCGGTCGGCCCGGTGTGGCTGCGCCAGGTGATGATCGACGTGACCGCGCTCGGCAGTGTCGCGGTGCTGACGATCATCACCACGCTCGCCGTCGGCTACCTGGTCGCGGCGCGCAAGCCGGCGCTCGCCGCGTTCATGGCCGGCGCGGTCATCGGCGGGGCGCTGATCAGCACGCTGCTCAAGCTGGTCTACGCGCGCACCCGGCCCGACATCGTCGCGCACCTCGTCGGCACGGATTCGGCGAGCTTTCCGAGCGGGCATGCGATGAACTCGGCGGTGACCTACCTGACGCTCGCGGTGCTGCTCGCGCGGGCCGAGAAGTCGGTCGCGGTGCGCCGCTTCCTGATCTCGGCGGCGATCGTGCTGACGCTGGTGATCGGCTTCTCGCGGCTCTACCTCGGCGTGCACTGGCCGACCGACGTCGCTGCCGGGTGGATCGTCGGCGGGCTGTGGGCGGCGGCGTGCTCGCTGTGGGCCAAGCGGCTCCAGGCGCATCACACGATCGAGGAGGCCGGGGCGACCAAGGCCTAGCGGGTCGCGGGCAGCCGCAGCTCGAAGCGCAGCCCGGTGGGCCGGCTGTCGAAGCCGATCTCGGCGTCGATCTGCTGCGCGAGCACGTGGATCGTGCGCGAGCCGATCCCGCCGCCGGCGGCGAACTCGAAGCCTTCGGGGAAGCCGACGCCGTCGTCGGCCACCTCGACCACCACCGCGCCGCCCGGCTCGCAGCGGCAGCCGATCGTCAGCAGGCCGGGCACACCGGCCGGGTGCGCGTACTTGAGCGCGTTGGTGACCACCTCGGTGACGATCAGCGACAGCGGCAGGAACTCGTCGGCGCCGACCAGGCACTCGCTCGTGCCGGCGTCGACCATGTCCCACTGGCCGGGCTCGGCGAGGGCCGAGATGAACAGCCGGCACAGCTCGCGCAAGTGCGGGCCGAACTCGGCGTGGTCGGCGCCGGGCCGCGTGGCGATCAGCCGATGCATGTGCCCGACGACGGCGATGCGCGCGGTGATCTCGTGCAGCGCCGCGGCGACTTCGCGCCCGCCGAGCGGCCCCTTGCGCCGCGAGAAGCTCGCTGCGCGCATGCTCACCGTGCTCGCGAGCAGCGCGAGGTTGTTCGAGATGCGGTGGTTGATGTCGGAGAGCGAGTCGTACCGATCAGAGAAGGCAAGAACCGGCTGGGCTCCTGTCGCCTCACTCACGTCCGAGTGGAAGGCTGCATGGTCCGACATGGCGCCGGGTGTGGTAGGCCGATTCGCGGAAAACTCAATCCGGACTGATAGTTATTGCAGGCATATGAGATTTTGTCGGAGGAGGTGGATCGAGCGGAGAGTGCGTCCGCGCGGCCAGTCACGCAAAAGGCGCCGGGAACCGCGAATGAGTAAAAGCGTAACTTGGCATCATTCATGTTAGCGACGCCGATTGCGCTTTGGTCCATGCTCTCGGCGGAACTACCAGGGGGTTGAGTCCATGAGCGATCTGACGCGCGAGCAGCGCCTGCAAATCATGCTCACCGAAGAGGAGCTTGCCGCAATCGACGACTGGCGCTTCGAGCGGCGCATGCCGACACGTGCCGCCGCGGTGCGCGAGCTGCTCAAGCGCGGCCTCGCCGCCGAGGGCTTCCTCGCCGCCGAAGCCGGCGAGAAGTCGCAGAGCTTCGGCGTCGTCGGCAAGCGTGGCGACGGCGACGGCTCGGGGCACGCCGGCTAGGTCCGGGCAAATCGCTCGGCTGCGGTCCGACGCGGCGCGGTGCTACGTCGAGACTAGGGGCGCGCCGGGGTCTTCGCCTCGCTCAGCATCTGCAGGCTCAGCCCCGCCGGGATCGCGCTGCGGTCCTCGCCGGCCTCGTTGATCGTCGCCCGGCGCATGTCGCGCTTGTGGTTGCGGTAGTCGTATTCGGTGCCGCGGTGCAGCGTGCAGCGGTTGTCCCAAAACAGGATGTCGCCCTGGCGCCAGGTGTGCGCGTAGACGAAGTGCCGCTGCGTGGCGAAGGCGATCAGCTCCTCGAGCAGGGCCTGGCTCTCGGCTTCGTCCATCCCGAGGATCCGCTGGGTGTGCGCACCGACGAACAGCGCCTTGCGGCCCGATGCACTCGTTCGCACCACCGGATGGACCGAGCGCATGTAGGGCGCGAGCGGGTTGTTGCTCTCGTCGACCGTGGCCCCGGCCTTGCGCCGGCTGTGGAAGTAGTTGTGCTGCGCCTCGAGCCCGTCGAGCCGGTCCTTGGTCGCTTGCGGCAGGGCATCCCACACCGCGCGCATGTCGATCGTCTCGGTCTCGCCGCGCTCGGGCGTCACGATCACCCCGCGCAGCATCGACCACTTGCTCGGCAGGTCGTTGAACGAGCTGTCGGCGTGGAACAGCTCGTTGCCCTTGGAGATCTTCGCGCGCGGCGAATCCGGGTCGATGATCTCGCCGGTCGGAGAGAGGTTGGAGACGTCGTAGAGCCCGTAGGCCACGCGCCCGCCGTTGTGCGGCCCCGAGCCCGGCAGCTCGAGCGGGCCGAACGACCGCGCGAAGGCAAGCTGCTGTTCATCGTCGATGTGGCTTTGGCCGCGGATGCACAGAACCGCATGCTCGCGCATCAGGTCCTCGACCAGGTCGACCAGCGCGGCATCGGGCCGCGCACAGTCGGCGCCGACCAGCTCGGCGGCGAACAGCGGGTGCAGCCTGTTGACCTCGATTCCCATTTACAGCGCCTTCATCTCTGATGTTATGATTAGCTTGCTAACTAACGTGCCTCGCAGCTGTGTGCAAGCCTCTGCGCGCCCGCGCATCTATCGCGCATTCGATGCTAAAGCACTCGCAATTACTGTGTTGAACACCTAATACAGCATGGCGATGCAGATGCAGTCGGGGCGAGCGCAAGTCAGGCGGGGCGGCATGTGGCCATGGTCGCGCAGGGACGCGCCTGCCGACGAGCCCGAATACCTGTCGTACGGCCCGCATTACGACGAGGAGGCCCATGATCTCGGGGGCCCCGGCGATCCCGAGTTCGGCGCCTGGCTCGACGAGGAGATCGAGCGCCGCTACGGCCCGCAGCAGCCGCCCGAGGCCGGCCCGCAGCCACGCACCCGCTGGTGGTGGATCAAGCGCGGGCTCGCGGGTGTCGCGCTGACCTTCATCGTGCTGGTCGGCTGGCTCGCGATCACTGCACCGCTGTCGAAGTCGCTCCAGCCGATCGCCCCGCCGCAGCTGACCCTGCTCGCCGCCGACGGCACGCCGATCGCGCGCAACGGCGCGATCGTCGATGCGCCGGTCAAGGTCTCCGAGCTGCCGCCGCACGTGGTCGAGCCGTTCATCGCCATCGAGGACCGCCGGTTCTACAGCCACTGGGGCGTCGACCCGCGCGGCATGGCGCGCGCGTTCTGGTCGAACCTGACCACCGGGCGCACGCAGGGCGGCAGCACGATCACCCAGCAGCTCGCCAAGTTCACCTTCCTGACCCCCGAGCAGAGCCTGACGCGCAAGGCGCGCGAGGCGCTGATCGCGTTCTGGCTCGAAGCCTGGCTGAGCAAGGACGAGATCCTCGAGCGCTACCTGTCGAACGCCTATTTCGGCGACAACGTCTACGGCTTGCGCGCGGCTTCGCTGCACTATTTCTACCGCAAGCCGGAGAACCTCAAGCCCGAGCAGGCGGCGATGCTCGCCGGGCTGCTCCAGGCGCCATCACGGCTCGCTCCGACCAACAACCCCGATCTCGCCGAGCGGCGCATGCGGCTGGTGCTGCGGGCGATGGTCGACGTCGGCTACCTGACGAGGCCCGAAGCCGACGCGCTGCCGACCCCGCGGGTCGACGTGCGCACCAAGAACGACCTGCCGACGGGAACCTACTTCGCCGACTGGGCGCTGCCCGAAGCGCGCCAGCTGACCGGCATGGGCTACGCGAGTCAGACGGTCCGCACGACGCTCGATTCCCGCCTCCAGGCCGCCGCCCGCCGCGCGGTCGAGCGCGCCTCGCTGCGCGGTGCGCAAGTCGCGCTCGTGGCGATGCGCCCCAACGGCGAAGTCGTGGCGATGATCGGCGGCACCGACTACGCGACCTCGCCGTTCAACCGCGCGACCCAGGCGCGGCGCCAGCCGGGCTCGACCTTCAAGCTGTTCGTCTACCTCGCCGCGCTCGAGCACGGCTGGGAGCCCGAGGATGTGATTTCGAACATGCCGATCGAGCAGGGCTCGTACCGGCCGAAGAACTACGCCGAGCATTACTCGGAGACGATCACGCTCGAGGACGCTTTCGCCCAGTCGAGCAACGTCGCCGCGGTGCGGCTGTTCGGCGAAGTCGGCGGCGACAACGTGATCGAGGCCGCGCGCGAGCTCGGCGTGACCTCGCCGATCGAGGAAGGCGACCCGAGCGTCGCGCTCGGCACCTCGACGATGACGCTGATGGAGCTGACCGCCGCTTACGCCGGCGTCGCCGCCAACGAATTCCCGGTCGTGCCGACCGCGTTCACCGCCGAGGAGCCCGGCTGGCTCGAGCGCCTGTTCGACGGCAAGGACAGCCTGAGCGGCAGCGAGCACGACGAGCTCGAGCAGATGCTGCGCGGCGCGGTCAACCGCGGCACCGGGCGCGCGGCGATGCTCTCGGTGCCCAACTTCGGCAAGACCGGCACCACGCAGGACCACCGCGACGCGCTGTTCGTCGGCTATGCCGGCGGGCTGGTGGTCGGGGTGTGGGTCGGCAACGACGACAACACGCCGATGCCCGGCGTCACCGGCGGCGCGCTGCCGGCGCGGATCTGGAAGGACTTCATGAGCCAGGCGCTCGGCGTGCGCAGCTCCCCGGCGCGACCGCGGCCGACGACGAGCCCCGACCCGCAAGGCCCGGTGCAGCCGCTCGACGTGCCCGACCTCGGCGACGTTCCGATCGGCGAGAACACCAGCGTGCAGATCGGCGAGGGCGGGGCGACGATCCAGAGCGAGATCGAGGGCGTGCCGATCGACTTGCGCATCGACCGCAACGGGGTGCAGGTCCAGCCGGGCGCGCGCAATCGCGAGCGCGAGGTGACGGCCGAGCCGACACCGCTGCCGCCGCAGTAACCCCCGCCATTTCCCAAAGCCCGTCATCCTGAACTTGTTTCAGGACCCATTTCGCCGCCCACGCGGAGTTCTGCGGAATCTGCGCAACCTTGCGGCACGGCTGCTTCCGAACCGAGAATTCCGTGCGAACCGAAAGATGGGTCCCGAAACAAGTTCGGGATGACGAGTACGGCGGGGTGAGCGCTATTCGCCGTCCGGGTACCGCGCCGCGACGAAGTACAGGCCTTCCGCCGGCGCATTGAGCCCGAGCGCGCTGCGGTCGCGGGCCTCGAGCGCCTCCGCCACCTGTTCCTCGCGCCACTGGCCGAGCCCGACCAGCGCCAGCGTGCCGACCATCGAGCGCACCTGGTGGTGCAGGAAGCTGCGTGCCTCGGCCTCGACCAGCACCTGCTCGCCCTCGCGGCGAACCGCGAGCCGGTCGAGCGTCTTGAGCGGGCTCTCGGCCTGGCAGTGCGCGGACCGGAAGGTGGTGAAGTCGTGGCGCCCGACGAGCGCCTGTGCTGCGCGCTGCATCGCTTCGGCGTCGAGCGGCCGCGTGACCTGCCAGGCCTTGCCGCGCTCGAGCGTCAGCGGCGCGCGGCGGTTGCGGATGCGGTAGAGATAGCTGCGCCCGATGCACGAGAACCGCGCGTGCCAGTCGTCGGGCTTGGCCTCGCAGCCGAGCACCGCGATCGGCTCGGGCCGCAACCGCGCATTGAGCGCTTCCATCAGCCGGAACGGAGCGATGTCCTTGTCGACGTCGACGTGGCTGACCATCGCCAGCGCGTGGACCCCGCTGTCGGTGCGCCCGGCGCTGTGCATCGTCACCTTCTCGCCGGTGACCTCGAACGCGGCGCGCTCGACCGATTCCTGCACCGAGGGCCCGTGGTCCTGCCGTTGCAGGCCCATGTAGGGGCCGCCGTCGAATTCGAGGGTCAAGGCGAAGCGGGTCACCGGCGGGCCTTACCAAACGTGGCGGGCCAGCAAACCCCTTCTGCCCTGTCTCCTTTCCCCCTTGATGGGGGAAGGACACGAAGACTTAGCCACGCAGTGGCTTAGTCGGAGTTGGATGGGGGTGATCGCGCCG
>CBHWED010000178.1:0-7046 GCA_966112795.1 uncultured bacterium | reverse complement strand
GCCCGCCGGAAGTGCCGGTCAGCGTCGTCTCGGCGCTGACTACGCCGGCATCGCCGCCGAGCAGCCTGATCCTGCGGTCGACGAGCGTGATCGGATCGAAGCTGTCGCCCGCCGCGGTCCACCCGTCGATGAACGCCTGCTTGCCCTGCCGCTCGCCCGCACTGGTGATGAAGACGAGGTCGTCGGCGACCATCCGCTCCAGCGCCGTACGGTCCTTCGCGAGCTGCGCGCGGTCGAACTGGTCGGCGAACTCGGCCAGGCTCGGGTCGTCGCCGGACGCAGGCGCGGCCGCGTCGGGTCCGCCGCACGCCGAGAGGAGCAGGACCATCGCCGGCAACAGCCCCATGCGCATCGTGCTTCGCCCGCTCATGCCAACCCCGCCGCCGCCAGCAGCGCTTCGGTGCTCGCGTCGAACCCTTCGCCACCCTTGTCGATCTTCCTGGCGATCGCCTTGCCCAGCTCGACGCCGAACTGGTCGAACGGGTTGATCCCCATCAGCACCGCGTTGGCGAAAGTCCGGTGCTCGTGGAACGCGATCAGCGCGCCGAGGGTGGCGGCGTCGAGGTCGTCGACGAGGATCGTCGCGCTCGGCCGGTCGCCGGGGTAGGCGCGCGCGGGATCGTCGCTGCCCTTGCCCGCCATCAGCGCCGCACCCTGCGCGAAGCAGTTCATCAGCAGGATCCGGTGGTGCGCCGGATCGAGCGCGTCACCGGGCGCCACGCTGGCGATGAAGTCGATCGGCACCAGATGCGTTCCCTGGTGGAGCAGCTGGAACACCGCGTGCTGCGCGTCGGTCCCGACCCCGCCCCAGGTGATCGGCGCAGTATGGCCGTCGACCGGCGCGCCGTCGGCGGTGACCGACTTGCCGTTCGATTCCATCTCGAGCTGCTGCAGGTAGTCGGGAAACAGCCGCAGGCGCTCGTCGTAGGCGAACACCGCGCGGGTCTCGCAGCCCCTGAGGCGCGCGTAGAGCTGGTCGGCGAAGGCCGCGCGCAGCGGCAGGTTGGCGCGGCCGTCGGTGTCGCGGAAATGGTCATCGACCGCCGCGGCACCGTCGAGCATGGCCTGGAAGTCGTCCCACCCGACCGCGAGCGCGATCGGGAAGCCGATCGACGACCACAGCGAGTAGCGCCCGCCGACACTCTCGGCGAACGGCAGGATACGCGTCTCGTCGACGCCCCATTCGACCGCCTTCTCGGGCGCGGCGGTGAGCGCGATCACCCGGCCGCTGGGATCGGCGACCCCATTCTCGGCAAGCCACTTGAGCGCGCTCTGGGCGTTGGTCATCGTCTCGGTGGTGGTGAAGGTCTTCGACGCCACCGCGACCAGCGTGGTCGCCGGATCGCAGGCGGCGAAGGCCTGCTCGAGCGCGAGCCCGTCGATGTTCGAGACCACGTGCACGTCGACCAGCGCGAGGTCGCGCGCGAGCGCGTCGACCGCGAGCGCCGGGCCGAGCGCCGAGCCGCCGATGCCGATGTGGATCAGGTGGCGCACTTCGCCGAGCGCGCCCTCGTGGATCGCCTCGACCAGCAGCTTCATCCGCTCGCGCAGCGCCGCGGCCTCCTCGACGCTCGCCTCGTTGCCGACGCCGCGCAGCGCCGAATGCTCGGCCGCGCGGTTCTCGCTCGGGTTGACCACCTCGCCGGCGAACAGCTTGCGCCGCTGCTCGGCGAACCCGGCGGCTCCGGCGAGCGCTTCGAACCCGGACAGCAGGTCGCCGGTCAGGTGCGTCTTCGACCAGTCGAACAGCACGCCCGCGCCATGCGGCAGCTCGAGCCGGGCCGACAGCCGGGCGACGCGGTCGGGATCGGCGGCGAACAGGTCTGCCAGCGTGTCCTTCCCGGGATCGAGGGCTTTCCAAGCCTGCTCGCGTGCCTGACCCAACGTCTTTCCCCTTTCCTACATGGCGGGCCACGGGCTAAGGCCTCGTGCGATGATTGCAAACGGCAAATTGCGGGGATTTCCGGCTAATCGAACGCCAAAATCCGCCCCCGGAAAATTTGCCCCCTGGACACTGTAACAAGTGTCACACCATTCACGATGCAGGTCCGCAAGATGAACGAAACCGCGTCCGCTGTTCCCGCCGACTCGAGCGAAGAGAAGCCGGTCGAGAAGACCAAGAAGGAGGAAGGCAGCTTCCTCGCCTTCCTCGTCAAGCTGGTCATCGCGGTCGTGCTGTTCCGCACGCTGCTGTTCACCAGCTTCTCGATCCCGAGCGAGTCGATGATGCCGCGGCTGCTGGTCGGCGACTACCTGTTCGCCTCGAAGTGGTCCTACGGCTACTCGGGCGCCTCGTTGCCGATCGACTGGAACTCGGGCGAAGGGCGCATCTTCGGCCGCCTGCCCGATCGCGGCGACGTGGTCATCTTCAAGCACCCGGTCGACCGCACCGACTACGTCAAGCGCGTGATCGGGCTGCCCGGCGATACCGTGCAGATGGTCAACGGCGTGCTGCACCTGAACGGCCAGCCGGTGCCCAAGGTGCGCGTGGCCGACTTCCTTTTCCCGATCGGGCCCGACGGGCACTGCCGCTACGAACGCTTCACCGAGCGCCAGGCCGACGGCAGCTTCGCCTGCCGCTATCCGCAGTACCGCGAGACGCTGCCGAGCGGAGTGACCTACCGCGTGCTCGACTTCGGGCTCGAGCCGCAGGACACGACCGAGCCGGTGATCGTGCCCGAAGGCCACGTGTTCATGATGGGCGACAACCGCGACAACTCGCTCGACAGCCGCTTCCCGCCGGTCGCCGGCCAGGGCGTCGGGCTCGTGCCCGTGGAGAACCTCGTCGGCCGCGCGAGTTTCATGTTCTTCTCGACCGACGGCAGCGCCGAATGGATCAAGCCGTGGACCTGGTTCACCGCCGCGCGCTGGGACCGCATCGGGCACGCGATTTGAGCGGGCTCGAACCCGACACCCGCACCTGGATCGAAGACCTCGGCTTCACGGTCTCCGACGAGGCGCTGTGGCTCGAGGCGCTGACGCACGGCAGCACCGGCGCGGCGCGCAAGTACGAGCGGCTCGAGTTCCTCGGCGACCGCGTGCTCGGGCTGTCGATCGCCGAATGGCTCTACCGCAACGACCAGGGCAGCGAAGGCGAGCTCGCGTTGCGGCTCAACGCGCTGGTCAGCCGCCAGGCTTGCGCGGGCGTTGCGCGCACGATCGGCGTCCCCGAGCACGTGCGCCTCGGCAAGCAGGCGCGCGACGACGGCGCCGCCGACAGCGACAACGTGCTCGGCGACATCCTCGAGGCGCTGCTCGGCGCGGGCATGGTCGAGAGCGGCTTCGCGCCGACCCGCGCGGTCGTCCACCGGCTGTGGCAACCGGCGCTCGAGGGCCGCGGCGGCAGCGCCAAGCATCCCAAGAGCGCGCTCCAGGAATGGGCCGCGGGCAGCCGCCGCAAGCCGCCCGAGTACGCGGTCGTCGACCGTTCGGGTCCCGATCACGCGGCCCGCTTCACCGTGCGCGTGAGCGTGCGCAACGTCGGCGAGGTCGAGGCCACGGCGAGCAGCAAGCAGGACGCCGAGACCGAGGCGGCGAGGATGTTCATGGAGAGGTTCGGATGACCCGTTGCGGTGTCGTCGCGGTGATCGGTGCGCCCAACGCGGGCAAGTCGACCCTGGTCAATCAGCTGGTCGGGCAAAAGGTCGCGATCACCAGCGCCAAGGCCCAGACCACGCGCGCCCGGCTGCTCGGGATCGCGCTCGAGGATGACGCGCAGATCATCCTCGCCGACACCCCGGGCATCTTCGCGCCCAAGCGGCGGCTCGACCGGGCGATGGTCAGCGCCGCGTGGGAAGGCACTGTCGCGGCCGACGCGGTGCTGCTCGTGGTCGACCCGATCAAGCAGCGCAAGCATGAGCTGATCCCGCTGCTCGAGGCGCTCAAGGATCGCCCCGAACGCAAGCTGCTGGTGCTCAACAAGGTCGACGCGAGCGCCAAGGAGCCGCTGCTGGCGCTGGCGCAGGAGCTCGGCGCGCGGGTCGATTTCGCCGAAGTGTTCTTCGTCTCGGCGCTGACCGGCGACGGCGTGCCCGCGCTCAAGGCGCACCTCGCGGGCCTGATGCCCGAAGGCCCGTGGCACTACCCCGAAGACCAGGTGTCCGACGCGAGCGAGCGGCTGCTCGCCGCCGAGGTCACGCGCGAGCAGCTCTACCGCCAGCTCCACGAGGAGCTGCCCTACGACAGCGCGGTGCGCCCCGAGGCCTACCAGGTGCGCAAGGACGGCAGTGTCGAGATCCACCAGCAGATCGTCGTCGGCCGCGAGAGCCAGCGCCCGATCGTGCTCGGCAAGCGCGGCGCCAAGATCAAGGCGATCGGCGAAGCCGCGCGCAAGGAGCTCAGCGAGATGCTCGGCGTGAAGGTGCACTTGTTCCTGCACGTCAAGGTCGACGAGAACTGGTCCGACAGCCGCGAGATCTTCGAGGAGATCGGGCTGGACTGGGTGCGGTGAGGATCAATCCGCCGATCGCGGTAGGAGCGTCTGTCGCCCTCGCCCTGGTCGCGCTCGGGTTCAATCGCCACCGCATCGAGCAGCGCTCGCAAGAGCGCTGCGATGTGGCTCTCGCTTACGCAGCACAGCTGGCCGACGAGCACGGTCGAATGCCCCTGTTCTTCGTTGTCGACTTCGAACCCGACGTCGCGCCGCCCGGGACCCTCGACAAATTCCTGGCCTCGCCCGAAGGTCGAGCTTTCAGAGACGACCCGTCGGTCCCGCTCAGCCGGCAGCGGGAGGGGCTGCAGGGCCAACGCCCGGTGCGAGACTGCGGCAATCTCCGGACATTCCTTGCCGGGAAGCACATCGCCTATGGCGAGCTCGGCGATCGCGATCCGTTCGCTCCCAACGGCCTAGGGGGATTCGAGCTCATCGGACTGAGCATGCCAGCAGTGGACTCGGAACGCGGCGTGGCGATCTTCGAAGCGTCGGAGGTCGTCGGGCCCTTGGCAGGCCAGGGCTTCGAAATCACCATGGAGCGCACGCCGTCGGGCGAGTGGCGGGTCAAGTCCAAGAGCCCGACCTGGATCAGCTGACGCGCCTTGATCCGAGCCACCGGACTTTACGAAGAAATAGGGCTCGGTCGCGTATGCCACGGACCGTGGCAGCAACCGCCTCCGATACCCCGCAGGCCGAGCTGCAGCTCGACGAAGGCATCGACCGCGCGCCGATCGCGCAGGCGCGGATGGTCGGATCGCAGGCGTTCGTCTGGCTCTACCAGGGGCTCGGTCTCGTAGTCGGCCTCGTCGCCGGCACACTGCTGGCCTTCAAGGTGCCGATCGCGATGATCGTGCAGGACTGGCTCGTGCCGATGGTCCTGCCAATGCAGGCGTTGATCGTGCTCGGTGGAGTGTTTGGCTGGGCCACCGGCCTGAGCCTTGCCCAGAAGCGCCACCGCGCCAAGTTCCTCGCCGGTATCAGGGCCCGCGGCGCGCCCGAGAGCATCGTCGCGCACTACGCGGTCGAGGCGAGCGGCCTGCAGGTGAGCACGCCGCGCATCAGCTACCTGGTCGCCTGGGACGCGATCCTCGAGATCGTGCCCTCGCCCGATGCCTGGCTGGTGCAGGTCGACCTGACCACCTTGCTGCTGGCCAAGCGCGCTTTCGCGGATGAGGCGCAGGAGCGGGCATTCCTTGAAAAGGTGCTCGCCCGCATTCGCCCTGAGGCGCGCGAGCGCAGCGTCGAGGCGGTCGCCTTCACCGAAGGCTCAGCCGCCGCGTAGCGTCGCCATCGTCCCGCCGGCGCGGGTCACGCTCCAGAACCGCGCCATGCTGCACAGCGCAGCGATCACCGCCAGCGCGACGGCGACGAACAGCGGCGTCGGTCCGATCCCCGCGCCGCTCGCCAGCAGGATGCCGACGACGACCGCGGCCATCGTCTGTCCGAGCAGGCGCGAGGTCGACAGCAGCCCGCCGGCCGCCGCGGCGCGCTCGCGCGGAGCCTGGCCGATCAGCAGGCGCGAGTTGGGGGCGAAGAACAGGCCGAAGCCGACCGCGGTCAGGCTCAGCCGCCAGGCGATGGCGATCTCGCTGGCGCTGTCGGGCAGGAAGGCGAGCAGCAGGAGGCCGACGATGGCGACGGCCATGCCGGTGACGCCGAGCTTGGTCGGCGCGATGCGGTCGCTCATCCACCCGGCGAGCGGCGCGACCACGAGCATCGTCAGCGGGAACGGCAGCAGCAGCATGCCGACCTGCTGCGGCGCATAGCCCATCGCTTCCTCGAAGCGGAACGGCAGCGACAGCATCAGCGAGCCGGCGGCGACGAAGCACATCACCGCGCCGAGCGCGGACAGGCCGAGCACCGGCTTCGCCAGCAGGTCGACCGGCAGCACCGGCGCATGCCGCGCGCGCTCGCGGCGCACCAGCAGCACCACCGAAACCAGCCCCGCCATCGCGAGCGCGCTGCCGATCGCGAGGTTCTCGTGCGTCGCGAGCTGCAGCCCGCCGATCAGCAGCAGCATCGTCAGCGCGCTCCACGCGCCGCTGAGCCATTGCGCCGGCAGGTCCTTGCGCACCGGCTCGGGCAGCGCACGGCCGAGCAGCAGCGAGACGAATGCGAGCGGCGCCGCGGCGACGAACACCCATTGCCACGGCGCATGGCCGACGATGAAGCCACCCGCGGTCGGCGCCAGCGCCGAGGCCGAGGCGACGATCACGCTGTTGATCCCCATCCCGCTGCCGAGCTGCTTGGCCGGGTAGATCTGCCGCAGCATCGCCGCCGAGACCGACAGCGCCATCGCCGCGCCAAGCCCCTGCAGCGCGCGCAGCACCAGCAGCACGATAAACCCGTTGGCGAACAGGCACAGCGCCGAGGCGACGAGGAACACGAGCTGGCCGGCCTGGTAGAACCGGCGATGGCCGATCCGGTCGCCCATGCTCGAGAACGGCAGCAGGGCCATGACCAGCACGAGCTGGTAGACCGCGACGACGTTGGTCACCGCCGCGTTGGTCACGTCGAGATCGCGTGCGATCGTCGGCAGCGCGACATTCGCGATCGCGCCGTCGAGCACGAGCAGCGCGGTGCCGAAGCTGATCGCGGCGATCGCCCAGTAGCG
>CBHWED010000177.1:0-7049 GCA_966112795.1 uncultured bacterium | reverse complement strand
GCGATCGCGCCTTCGTGCGCGAGGCCATGGCGGGCGTGCGCGCGGTGCTGCACACCGCGACGCTGCACAAGCCGCACGTGGTCACCCACAGCCGGCAGGACTTCGTCGATACCAACGTGAGCGGCACGCTCGTGCTGCTCGAGGAAGCCCTGCGCGCCGGGGTCGACGCCTTCGTCCAGACGAGCACCACCAGCACTTTCGGCGATGCCATGGCGCACGTCCCGGGTGAGGCGGCGCACTGGATCGACGAGGCCGTTACGCCGATCCCGAAGAACATCTACGGCGCGACCAAGCTCGCCGCCGAGCATTTGTGCCACGACGTCCGGCGCAACACCGGGCTGCCGGTGACAATCCTGCGCACCTCGCGCTTCTTCCCCGAGGACGACGACAGCGCGGCGGCGCGCGACCGTTTCGCGCAGGACAACCTCCAGGCGCTCGAGCTGCTCTACCGCCGCGCCGACATCGCCGACATGGCGAGCGCGCACCTGCTGGCGATCGAGCGCGCGGCCGAAGCGGGGATCGGCCCGTTCATCGTTTCGGCGACGACGCCGTTCGTCCCGGCGGACCTCCCCGCCCTAGGTGTCGACGCCGGCGCGGTCGTGCGCGAACGCTATCCCGAGAGCGAGGCCCTGTTCGGGGCGCGTGGCTGGCGCTTCTTTCAGGTGATCGACCGGGTCTATTCCAACCGGCGCGCCCGCGAGGCGCTCGGCTGGGAGCCGAAATACGACTTCCGACACGTGCTCGATTGCCTCGCGGGAGGCCGCGACTTCCGCAGCGAGCTGGCGCTGGCGGTCGGCGCGAAGGGCTATCACGCGCAGGTCTTCGCCGACGGGCCCTACCCCGTCTGACGCGAGCTCAGGTTTCGGCGGCCACTGCCGCCTCGGCGGCCTGGAACCCGATCTTGCTGTGCGTGCCGTCGCAGAACGGCTTGGTCACCGAGGCGCCGCAGCGGCACAGGAACACGCGTTTCTTGCCAGCGACGTCGTGGAGATTGCCATCGCCGTCGCGCAGCTCGAGCTGGCTGAGATCGCCGGTTACCAGGTAGGGGCCGTTTTTCGTCGCCACGATTTCGAGAGCCATTGCCAAACCTCCTCCGGCGCGCTTCGACATGCGCTCAAACGGACGGGAACGGTTCTATATCCCGCCGCCGAGCCCGGTTCCCCATTCCCCCTAGCTGCCGCGGACCGCGTAGAGCGTCGCATTGCTGATCGCGTAGACCGCGCCGTCGGCGCCGACCAGGGTCGGGGTATAGGCCTGGCCGAGGCCGCCGGTGAGCCGCACGCTTTGCGACAGCGTGTTGGTGGCGAGATCCCAGCGGTAGAGGATGCCGTCCTCGTTGTTGGCGAGGATCGACCCGCGCAGCGGATCGGCGGCCATCGTGTTGATGCACCACTCGCGGCGCGCGACGGTCGAGCCGGCATCGAGCGTCGGCCCGATGATCGTCAGCACCTCGCGCATGACCTGCACCGTCGGCGTGATCGGATCCGCCTGGCTCGCGCGCGGATCGAGCACGGCGAGGCGATTGAGCCCGTCGCCGCTGCCGACGCCGGCATAGTTGTTGTACTTGAGCGCAAGCAGGTAAGTCGAGGATCCGGTGTAGGACGGGACCATCGAGGCTGGAATCACGCTCGGCGACACGTCCCAGCCGAAGCTGCCGGGCACGCCCACCGGTGCCAGATTGGCATCGAACTGGAGCAGCCAGCCGCGCGCGTTGTGCGACGGGAACACCGTTTCGAGCACGCCATAGAACACGCGCCCGTCGGGCCCCACCACCGGCGCCGCGGTACCGTCGTCGCTGATCCGGGCAAACGCGTTGAGGTACGGGTCGATCAGGCTCACTTTGGCGCGCGTCGCCAGCGTGCTGCTGTCGAGCGCGAGAAGGTAGCCGTGCTGCGGCGTGACGTTGGTGTCGGTATTGACCGCGATGTAGAGCGTGGTGCCGTCGGGCGAGAGCGCGGGGGCGCAGTTCTGGGCCGGCTTCTGCATCCCTGCGTCGTTGGCCGCGGTAACCACGCTGACCCAGGTGCCGGTGCCGTCGGGCGCGACGCGGGCAATGCCGCTGACCAGTCCTGCGGGGTTGGCGCCGGTGACCTGGAAGCCGAAGAACACGTTGCCCTGCGTATCGGCGGTCAGCGGCGTGTTGATGAACACGCTGGCGTTGAAGGCCGCCGGATCGGCGTTGTAGGCGGCGGCACCGTAGAACACCTGCGGCGTCAGCGCGCCGCTCGCCGCATCGGCATCGGTGCGCAGCATCAGCCTGCCGCCGGCGCCCGGGGCGTAGAGGCGGCCCTGCGGGGTCAGCAGCAGGTTATACGGCGGCAGCCAGTTGTGCGGCGGGGTGACATAATCGGTCGTCGCCGACCAGATGAGCGCGCCGTTCGCGCCGTTGCGCCCCTCGATGCGGTAGCCGCCGGCGGCGGTAGTCTTGACCGGGATCACCACGGTGTTGTGCGTGGTCACCACCGGCGAGCCGTAGTGCGTGAGCAGCGCGCCGCCCGCGGTGTACTGCGGCGCGAGGTCGACAGCGGACGACCACGCGACGCGCGTCAGGTCCTGCGAGGCGATCGTGCTGACGGCGGTGTGCTGCGCGTCGTGGCCGTAGCCGTACCAGGCCGGGCCGGTGACCGGCGGCGGCGTGGGTGTCGGGGTTGGCGTCGGCGTCGGGCTCGGAGACGGGGCGGGCGATCCGCCACCGCCCCCGCCGCAGGCGACCAGCGCGGCGGTCGACGACAGCATCGCCAGCGTGCCGCGACGCGAGACGAGAGTGCTCCGAGCCGGCGCGTCGGAGCCGTTGCGGCGTGCCATCCCCTCCGCCCGAGCTCAGCCGAGGCCCGGGAGGTTGAGCCCCGGCGGCAGGCCCATGCCTTGCTGGATCGACTGCATCTCGCGCGCCGCGGCCTGGTCGGCCTTGGTCCGCGCGTCGTTGAACGCGGCGGTGACCAGGTCCTCGAGGATCTGCTTGTCCTCGGGGACGATCAGGCTGTCGTCGATCGACACGCCGAGGATGCGGCCTTTGGCGGTGCAGCGGATCTTGACCAGACCGCCGCCCGAGACGCCTTCGACCTCGAGCGAATCGAGCTTGGCCTGGGCCTCGCCCATCTGCTTCTGGATGATCTCGGCCGCTTCCTGGGCCTTCTTCATCATCTCTTCCATGTCCATCGCTCAGGTCCTTACGCTCGGCGGCTCCAGTTGCGGTCGCCTTTGGGGGTGTCGTCGTCCTCGACCATCTCGGCCTCGGGAAAAGCGGCGAAGGCCGCTTCGACGAGCGGATTGCTGCGGATGCGGTCGGCCTCGGCGGCCTTGGCGGCCTCGGCCTGCTCGCGCAGTGACGGGGTGCCCTCGCCCTGGCCGCGCTCGACCAGCCAGCGCTCGCCGGTGGCCTTGAGCAGCGCGTCGCGCAGTTCGGCGGCGGGGTCGTCGGCGAAACCCGGGACGGGGGTGTAGACGAGCTTGCCCGGCGCGAGGTCGATCACCCGCAGCCAGTCGCGCATGGTCCCGGCGACGCGGAGCATGCCCGCGCGGTCGACCTGCTCGACGAGCTCGCGCCAGTCGACCCGCGCGACCGGAGCCGGCGCGGGCTCGCCAGCGGCTGCGGGTGCGGCGGCGATGCCGTTCGCGGCGAGCTGGCCGAGCTGCTCGGCGAGCTTGCCCGGATCGGGCAGGTCGGAGGCGTGGAGCACGCGCAGCAGCGCCATCTGCGCCGCGACCAGCGGGTCGGGCGCTGCGCGCACTTCCTCGTGGCCCTTGAGGAGGAGCTGCCACAGCCGGTGGACCTGGCCTGCCGAGAGGCGCGCCGCCCATTCCTCGATCGCCTCGCGTTCCTCGGCGGTCGGCGCGTCGGCGCCCGAGCGGCCGATCTGGGTCACGGCGATGCGGTGGGTGAGCTCCATCAGCGAGCGGATCAAGGCGAGCGGCTCGACGCCGAGCGAATAGTGGCGCTCGACTTCGGCGAGCATCGCCGGCGGGTCGCCTTCGAGCAGCGCGCCGTAGAGCCGGCGCAGCGCGGTCTTGTCGGCGAGGCCGAGCATGTCGCGCACGCGCTCGGCTGTGACCTTTCCGCCCCCCGGACCATTGGCGTCCAGGTCGGCATGAGCGATCGCCTGGTCGAGGATCGACAGCCCGTCGCGGCTCGAGCCTTCGGCGGCCGAGGCGATGATCGCCAGCGCCTCGGGCTCGGCCTCGACGCCTTCGGCCGCGCAGATCGCGGCGAACTGCCGCTCGAGCAGCTCCTTGGGGATGCGGCGCAAGTCGAAGCGCTGGCACCGGCTCAGCACGGTGACCGGCAGCTTGTCGACCTCGGTGGTCGCGAACAGGAACTTCACGTGCGCCGGCGGTTCCTCAAGTGTCTTGAGCAAGGCATTGAACGCATTGCGCGACAGCATGTGGACTTCGTCGATGATGTAGATCTTGTAGCGCGCCGAGACCGCGGCGTAGCGGACCGCCTCGATGATCTCGCGCACGTCGTCGACGCCGGTGTGGCTCGCGGCATCCATCTCGATCACGTCGATGTGGCGGCCTTCGGCGATCGCGACACAGGGTTCGCAGACGCCACACGGCTGGATCGTCGGCCCGCCCTGCCCGTCGGGGCCGACGCAGTTCAGGGCCTTGGCGATCAGCCGCGCGGTCGAAGTCTTGCCGACCCCGCGCACGCCGGTCATCAGGAAGGCGTGCGCGAGCCGCTCGCGCTCGATCGCGTTGGCGAGCGTGCGCACCATCGGCTCCTGGCCGATCAGTTCGGCGAAGGTCTGCGGACGGTACTTGCGCGCGAGGACGCGGTAGGGCTGCGCGGTGTCGCTCGCGGCCGGCTTGGCCGGTGGCGGAGGGGCCGGCCTTGCCTCCGGAACAGGGTCCGACGGGGCCGCGGGCGCAGACGCGGCCGGAGCGGGTCCGCCGAACATCGAGGATTGCCCGGCCGCTTCGAGCTCGGCGGTGGTCGGCTTGGCTTCCTCGATCTCGCCTTCGTCCTCGGACGGCTGGTCGCCAAACATGTCGCCTGAATCGCTCATGCCGGCAATCTAGGGACCGTCGCGGCGCATGTCGAATGATTGGCCTTTCGCGGTTGCGGGCAAACCGATATCTGCTGCGGTGACACGGGAGGGGGCGGTCGATGCGCCGGACGTGGTTGTGCCTGCTTGCCGCGCTTGCCGCGTCGCCCGCGCGAGGCCAAAGCGATATCCCGATCCCCGCCGGCGAGACGATCGAGCGGATGTGCTCGCCTGCCGGAACCTACCAATTTGCCTTCGGCGAGACCGGGGTGCCGGGCGGCAGTAAGCTGATGCGGACCATCTCGCGAGGCTCCCCGCTGCCGGCGAGCGCAGCGCCGTTCGAGAATGCCAAGCCCTGGTCGACCGAGTGGACCGACCGCCTGTTCGCCATGGAATACATTGCGCCGGTGCTCGAGGAGGACGCCTTCACCGCGTTCGCCAAGGGGCTCGACGCCGTCCTGACCCAGGCCGGCTGGCAGTCGAAGCCCGCCGACTACGACCCGCCGTTCTACATGTTGACCGTGACCGGCGAGCGCACCTGGACCCGGCCCGACCCGACTACTGCCGGGGCGGCCGAACTCGTGCTCGGACTGACCAACGGGTTCGCCGAGCTGGTGCTCGCCTGCGGCCGCTCGGATCTCATGCTCGCCCATGTGCAGGAAGCGCTCGGCGAGCTTCCGCCCGGAACGCCGCGGCCGGTCGAACCGGCGATCCCGATCGTGCCGGTGCCGACCGTGGCCGATTGCGCCAGCCCCGAAATTGCCGCCGAAATCGACGCCTTTCTTGCCGACGGTAACCCCGGTTCCTTCGCACGCTCGCTGTTCGCTCGCGCCAACCACGAGGAGCGCCTGTCGCAGTGGATGATGTGGCGCCTCGGGGAAGCGGGCGCGAGCGACGACGAATTGCTCGAGCTGGCGATGAACGCGGCGATGCTGGATGGGGAGCCCGAAGGCTTCGAGGCCTCGCTCGACGCGTTCATGGGCTTGCTCCCGCTGATTACAGCCCTCGACGACGCGCAACGTGCCGGGGACCGCGACGGCGTCTGCCGGGCGCTCGTCAGTGTGACCGAGATCTACGCGCGGATGGCGGCCAACGGGACCGTGCAGACCCGCGCGCTCGAGGCGGCGTACCGCCGCGAAGCGCCGAAGTACGGGATCGATCCCGACGAATGATGGTGAAAAAGGAGCCGGGCGACCCGCTGCCATCCGTTGTGGCTGCTTCCTTCCGGACCTGACCAGGTTGGCGGACGCGAACGTCCACCCGACTCCCGGGCGGGCATATGGCGATTGCGGCAGGGGTTGGCAAGCTCATCCTCCCCGAAACGGGGAGGGGGACCAGCCGAAGGCTGGTGTCGGGGCACATACGAGGATCTCTGACCGCGAGGGAGCGGCAAACCGAAGGCGCCCCTCCCCGATGCTTCGCATGGGTCCCCTCCCCCTTCGGGGGTAGGTTAGCGGAAGTTGTCCGCGTAAGCCTGCAGCTTGAGCCGCCGCGGCGGCGTGTCGTGGACCACCGCGTCGATGCCGTACTTCTCGGCATAGGCGACCGCGGCTTCCTTCGACGGAAAGCGAAGCTGGAGCTGCTGGCGGGTGTCGCCGCTGCCGGCCCAGCCCATCAGCGGGTCGGGCTTCTTGGCCTCGGCGGGGACGAAGTCGAGCACCCACTGGCTGGTGAGCGCCTTGCCCGACTGCATGGCGTTCTTGGGACGCTGGAAGATACGAGCCTGCATGCCTGCGCCTTTCGTTCGGAACGGCCGGGGAATCAAGACCTCTCGAACGCGTTCCTGGTCTTGAGGCTCGGCTTTTCGGCCCACGGTTCGTCGGGCCAGCGGTGCTTGGGGTAGCGGCCCTTCATGTCCTTCTTCACGTCGGCCCACGAGCCGCGCCAGAAGCCGGGTAGGTCACGGGTGGCCTGGATCGGCCGACCGGCCGGGCTGGTCAGCTTGAGCAGCAATGGCGTGTCGCCGATCATCGGATGGCGCTCGAGGCCGAACACGGCCTGGACGCGGACCTCGACGCTCGGCGCGTCGTCGCCGGCGTAGTCGATCGCGTGATGGGTGCCGGC
>CBHWED010000176.1:0-7058 GCA_966112795.1 uncultured bacterium | reverse complement strand
TCCGGCAGAAGGCCGGCGGCGCGTCGACGATCGTCGGCAAGGTCCTGTTCGGCAGCGGCAACGACACGCTCGACGTCGCCGCGGGCTCGCTGACCGGCGACGTGTCGTTCGGCGCCGGCAACAACACTTATGCGCTCGCGAACGCCGTCCACACCGGCAAGGTGACCTTCGGCGCGGGCACCGACGTGCTCACGCTCGCCGGCTCGGCGAAGTTCATCGGCGACGCCGACTTCGGCGGCGGCGCGGGAACGCTGACGCTCGGCGGCACCTCGGTGTTCAGCGGCGCCCTGCTCAACACCGGCGGCGTCGCGGTCGCGGTCAACGGCGGCGTGCTCCACGCGACCAACGCCGCCTCGCTCGCCTCGCTCAGCGTCGGCGCCAGCGGCATGCTCATGGCAACGCTCGACAAGACCGCCGGCGAAGGCTCGTTCTACACCGTCGCCGGTGCCGCGAGCTTCGCCGACGGCGCGACGCTCGCGCTCACGCTCGGGGACATCGACGATGCGGTGGGCCGCCACACGATCCTGCAGGCTGGGTCGATCACCGGTCTCGGCACGCTGAAGACCAATTCGGCGCTGCTGCCCTTCCTGTTCAAGGCGACCCTGGCGAACAATGCCCCGGCGAACACGATCGCCGTCGACGTGAGCCGCAAGACCGCGCAGGAGCTCAACCTCAACCGGTCGCAAGGCGCGGCCTACGACGCGATCTTCGCGGCGCTCGACGCGGACGAGGACGTCGAGGACGTGTTCCTCGGCATTCGCGACGGCGACCAGCTGCGCGGCACGATGGGGCAGATGCTGCCCGACCACGCCGGCGGCGCCTTCGAGGGCGTCAGCCGCGGGGTCAGGACCTTCGGCCGCCAGGTCGCCGACCCGGCGAGCCCGGTCTACACGTTCGGCGGCATCGACGTGCTGGTCTCCGCGGCCGGCTGGTCGAGCAGCAAGGATGCCGGGCAGACCGCGGCCTACGACCTCGGCGGCTTCGGTGTCTCGGCCGCAGGTGAGGTCGACACCGGGATCGGCGCGTTCGGCGTCTCGGCATCGCTGTTCTGGAACGACTACGACCAGGGTACCAAGCTGACCAACGTCGAGTCCGACACTTACGAGCTCGCGGCCTATTGGCGCGGGCAGTGGGATCACTGGAACCTGTTCGCGCGCGGGTCGCTCGGCAAGGTCGACTTCGAAGGCCGTCGCACGTTCCAGGGCAGCGCGAACGGCGAGGCCGTGAGCAAGCAGGTGAAGGGCGCGTGGGACGGCACGCTGATGAGCCTCAGCGCCGGCGTGGCCTACGAGATGCGCAGCGGCTCCGCCTTCCTGCGGCCCTCGGTGAGCGTCGACTACCTGACGCTCGACGAGGACGGGTATGCCGAGACCGGTGGCGGCGACGCGCTCGATCTGACGGTCGACAAGCGCAAGAGCGACGAGTTCGCCGGCAACGCCGGCCTCGCGGTGGGCCTGGACTTCCTCGGCCGCGGCGGACGGGGCTCGTGGCTGCGCGGCGGGCCGGCCAACCGCTGGTTCCGCGTCGAGGCCGAAGGCGGCTGGCGCGAGATCCTCGGCGGCTCGATCGGCGCGACCACGGCGCATTTCGAGGGCGGCACGCCGTTCACGCTCGCGGCCGACGAGGTCGAGAGCGGCTGGTACGCGCAAATGCGCGCGGTCGGCGGCGGTTCGATGTTCGAGCTCGGCGGCGAATTCGGCGCGGAGCAGCGCAACGGCAACACCGGGCTGTCGATGCGAGGCACCGTCCGCATCGGATTCTAGGGTTTTGGAGACGGAGGGTCGTGGAGACACGGCCCTCCCGCAAGCGCGTTCGACGTACGCGTTCGCCGGCTTCTTTCGAGCTCGTTCTACGAAAAAGTTCGGTAGCGGCCCACCAAGTCGGCGACTTGATGGTGGGCGCGGCAGGGATTGAACCTGCGACCCCACCCGTGTGAAGGGTGTGCTCTACCACTGAGCTACGCGCCCGCGCGGCGGAGTCCCGATCGGTCGGGAGCCCCGGCGGCAGGGGCGCGCCTTTGCCACGCGGGCGCGCCGCTGGCAAGTGATCTGCGCAAGCGCCCGGTGGCGCACTTTTCGGACGCTCTAAGTCGTTCGCTGTTAACCCAAAATTTAGGGTGATCTGCGATCCCCCTCGCAGGAAAGCCGGAAAGAGCGTGTCTCCGGTCGTGAATCAGGGGGATTAGCCTTGCGCGTATTGGCATTGGCTTCGCAGAAGGGCGGGTCCGGAAAGACCACGCTATCGGGGCATCTGGCGGTCCAGGCGCAGCGCGCCGGCGCCGGCCCGGTCGTCTTGATCGATATCGATCCGCAGGGCTCGCTGGCCGACTGGTGGAACGAGCGCGAGGCCGAATATCCGGCGTTCGCCCAGACCACCGTGGCGCGCCTCGCGAACGACCTCGCCATCCTCCGCCAGCAGGGCTTCAAGCTCGCCGTAATCGACACGCCCCCGGCGATCACCATGGCGATCCAGTCGGTCATCGGCGTCGCCGAGCTGATCGTCGTCCCGACTCGTCCGAGCCCGCACGACTTGCGTGCCGTCGGCGCCACCGTCGACCTCTGCGAGCGCGCCGGCAAGCCGCTGATCTTCGTGGTCAACGCCGCTACGCCCAAGGCCAAGATCACCTCGGAAGCCGCGGTCGCGCTGTCGCAGCACGGCACCGTCGCGCCGATCACGCTGCACCACCGCACCGACTACGCGGCCTCGATGATCGACGGCCGCACGGTGATGGAAGTCGAGCCCGACGGGCGCAGCGCGCAGGAAGTGATCGCGCTGTGGCACTACATCGCCGACCGGCTCGAGAAGAACTTCCGCCGCACCGTCTTTGCCGCGCCCGGCTCGGTCTCGCAGATCCCCGGCGCCCACCGTCCGCAAGGCGGCTTCGGCCGCCGCGTCGCGCAGTAACGCGAGGGCCCGGCGCGATGAACGAGCCCAAGACCTTTGCTTCCCTCGGTCCCACACTCCTCGCCCGCAAGGGCGGTGCCAAGCCCGCCATGCGGCCCCAGGTGGCCACCCCGATGGGGATGGGCGGCGCCGGCGGCGCGCAGGCCACTGCGCTGAAGCAGGACTTCGACGCGCTCGAGGACCTCGGCTGGAACGACATGGGCGAGGACGACGCTCCGGCGGACAAGACCGCCGAGGTCGTCGCGCTGACGCCGGCCCCGCATAATCCCGAGTCCGAGGCCAAGACCGACGCCGGTTCGCCCAAGCCGCTCGTGCGCAGCATCCACGAGGAGCTCGCCGAGATGCTCGAGAAGGGCGAGACGGCGCTGCCGCTGCCCAAGCCTAAGCCGCAGCCGAAGGCGGCACCCAAGGCGGAGCCGGCGGTGGCACGCGCCAAGCCGCGCGAATCGTCGGCCAAGAAGGACCACCGCCGGGCCGCGTTCACGCTCCGGCTCGACGCCAAGCGCCACCTCAAGCTGCGTCTCGCGAGCACGGTCAAGAACCGCAGCGCGCAGCAGCTCGTGACCGCGGCGCTCGACAAGTATCTCGCCGAGATCCCCGAGGTCGAGGCGCTCGCCGCGCAAGTGAAGCGCAACTGACAGGGGACATAAGGGGTCAGCCATGAATCGCAGCGCGAACAGCAACCGTCTGATCGGCCCGAAGGTCGCCTGGGCCGTGACCACCGCGATGGCCGGGGCGCTGCTCTCCGGCTGCACCACCTCGAGCGCCGCCGAACCGGCCAGCCTCGCCGCGAGCCGCGCCGAAGCCGCGCTCGCCGCCGGCCACCACGAGCAAGCGATCTCCGCCGCCGAGGCCGCTGTGCTGGCCGATCCGCGCAATCCCGCCTACCGTGCGGTGCTCGGCTCCGCCTACATGGATGCCGGCCGCTTCTCCTCGGCCGCGACATCGTTCGACGATGCGATGCAGCTCGGCGACAACTCGGCGCGCACCGCGCTGAGCCTCGCGCTGGCGCTGACCGGCGAAGGCAAGAACGCCGAAGCCGCCGCGCTGCTCAACGACTGGGAGAGCGAGATCGCCACAGCCGACGTCGGCCTCGCGCTGGCGCTCGCCGGCCAGCCGGAACGCGGCGTCTACCTGATGGGCAACGCGATCCGCACCGGCGACAACACGCCGAAGATGCGCCAGAACCTCGCCTATGCCTATGCGCTTGCGGGTCACTGGCGCGAAGCGCGCCTGATGGCGGCGCAGGACGTTCCCGCGGACCAGGTCGGCGACCGGATCGCCGAGTGGGCCGACACGTCGGCGCCCGAAGCCTCGCAGGCGCGCCTCGCCAAGCTGCTCGACGTGCCCGTGAACGCCTACGACGCCGGCCAGCCGCGCCAGCTCGCGCTCGCCAACACCCCGAGCCTCGACCAGCTCGCCTCCGAGGCGAGCGCTGACGCCAGCGCCAGCAGCGAGCTGCCGCCGCTCGCCGAAGCCACGCCCGTGGCCGAGCTGCCGCCGGTGCAGGCGATCGATCCCTCGGCCGAGGCCGCGCCCGCACCTGCGGCGAGCTTCCAGTCGGCCTTCGCCAATCCGGTCCCGGCCGCGGTGGCGCAGGAATCGTCGCCCTTCGTCCAGCCGCTGCCGAGCACCACGCCGGCCGTGGCGCAGCGCGCCGACGGCAGCCACCTCGTCCAGCTCGGCAGCTTCGCGAGCGAGCAGGGCGCCCGCCGCGCCTGGGGCATCTACGCCAACCGCTACCCCGAGCTCGCCGGCCACCAGATGGTCATCACCGAGGCGGTGGTGAAGGGCAAGCGCTACTGGCGCGTCTCGGCCGCCGGCTTCGCCCGCTCGAGCGCGAGCTCGATGTGCGGCCGCGTGCGCGCCGGTGGCCAGGGCTGCTTCGCCTACGCCGAAGGCCGCCCGCTGCCGGGTGCGGTCGCCGGCGGCGCCGTACAGATGGCGCGGCGCGACTGAGCCACACCCAAGTTCACTTGCAGCGGCAAGAACGGAACCCCTCCCCTCACCGGGAGGGGTTTTTCGTTGGGGCGGGTCGTCGATGGCGCATTGCGAGCCAGGGGCCGCTCGGCCATGATCGAGGGCCATCCGTCATGGGAGTGAGTGTGGCCAAGCCCAAGCCTTGGAGCATAAAGGTCGGAACGGTCCTGGGCCTGGTGGTCGGCGTCCTGCTCTGGTGGGACGCCTACGAGCCCGGCGGCGGGCTGTTGCAGAACCTGCAGCTGCTGCTGGTGCCGGCTGCACTGGGCGCCGGGTTCGTCGGCGTGCGCAACTGGCGCAAGGAGGTCGGCCCGTTCGACCCGGACATCATCGCCGAGAACAAGCGGGGCCGGGTCTAGCCGACCGCGGCGCCGCCCTTCCACAGCCCGACGACGCGTCCCTGCACCGGCTGCCGGTCGAACGGCGTGTTGCCCGCGCTCGCGGCCATCTTGCGCGAATCGACCACCCACGGCTTCTCGGGATCGACCAGCGCGAGGTCGGCCTCGGCGCCTGCGCGCAGCTCGCCGGCCTCGACCCCGAGCAGGCTCGCGGGATTGCGCGCGACGAGATCGAACGCGCGCTCGATGCCGATCACCTCGTCGCGGACCAGGGTCAGGACCATTGCCAGCAAAGTCTCGGCCCCGGCCATGCCCGGTGCCGCGTCGGCGAACGGCAGGCGCTTGTCCTCGGGCCCACGCGGGTCGTGGCCCGATGCGACGACGTCGATCGTGCCGTCGGCGATCGCCGCGATGACCGCCTGCCGGTCGGCCTCCTCGCGCAACGGCGGCGAAAGCCGCGCGAACGTGCGGAAGTCCTGCAACGCGAGATCCGACAGCATGAAGTGCGCCGGGGTCACCCCCGCGGTCACCGCCACGCCGCGCGCCTTGGCCGCGCGCACGAGCTCGAGCGCCGCGCCGGTGGTGACCTGGCGCAAGTGCAGCCGCGCGCCGGTCATCTCGGCCAGCGCCACGTCGCGCGCGACCGCGAGCGCCTCGGCCTCGGCCGGTGCGCTCGGCAGGCCAAGGCGGGTGGCCATCTCGCTCGCGGTCGCCGCGGCCTGCCCGGCAAGCCCGGCGTCTTCGGCATGGGTCACGACCACGAGGTCGAGCATCGCCGCGTACTGCAGCAGCCGGTGCATGACGCCGCTGTCGGCGATCCACCGGCGCCCCGTGGCCACCGCGCGCGCACCGGCATCGCGCATCAGCGCGATCTCGGCGAGCTGCGCGCCTTCGAGGCCGACCGTGGCCGCAGCGAGCGGGTGGACCCAGAAGTCGGGCTTGCCGCTCGAGGCGGCGAAGCGCACGCGCGCCGGATGGTCGAGCGGCGGCGACTGGTCGGGCATCAGCGCCGCACGCGTGATCCCGCCGAAGTGGAACGCCGGCTTGTCGATCGCGAACACACCGAAGTCGACGAGGCCAGGGGCGACCAGCAACCCGTGCGCGTCGACCACCTCGTCGCCGTCCTGCGGTCCGGCGTCGCCGACCGCGGCGATCCGGCCGTCGAGGCAGCGGATCGCGCCGGGTACCACGCCCGCGGGAGTGACGATCCTGCCGCCGGTCACGGTCAGAGGGCGCAGCTGCTTCATGCCCAGCCCTCCACGCCGCGCGCTCGTCGCGTGAGCACGTCGAGGCAGGCCATGCGGATGGCTACGCCCATCTCGACCTGGTCGGTGATGATCGAGCGGCCCTCGAGGTCGGCTACGGTGCTGTCGATCTCGACACCGCGGTTCATCGGCCCCGGGTGCATGACGATCGCCTCGGGCGCCGCGCGCGTCAGGCGCTCGGGGGTCAGGCCGTAGAGATGCCGGTACTCTCGCGGCGAGGGGATGAACTGCCCGTCCATCCGCTCGTTCTGCAGCCGCAGCATCATGACCACGTCGGCCCCGGCGAGCGCGGCGTCGAAATCATGGAACGGCTCGACACCGAGCATCTCGATGCGCGCCGGCATCAGCGCGGGCGGGGCGCACACGCGCACCACCGCGCCGAGCGCCTGCAGGCAGAGCACGTTCGAGCGTGCCACGCGGCTGTGCAGGATGTCGCCGCAGATCGTCACCTTGAGCCCGTTGAACATCCCGTCGGCAACCGGCTCGCCGCGCGCGCGCAGCGCGTGGCGCAGCGCGAGCGCGTCGAGCAGCGCCTGGGTCGGGTGCTCGTGCTGGCCGTCGCCGGCGTTGA
>CBHWED010000175.1:0-7144 GCA_966112795.1 uncultured bacterium | reverse complement strand
AGCTCCTCGTCGATGTCGACGCCGAGCCCGGGGCTTTCGCCGGGATGCATGAGGCCGTCGGCGAAGCCGTAGGCGTGCGGGAAGACCGCGTCGGTCTCCGCGGTGTGGCGCATGTACTCCTGGATCCCGAAGTTCGGGATCGACAACCCGAAGTGGAGCGCCGCGGCCATGCTTATGGGCGAAAGGTCGGTCGCGCCGTGGCACCCTGTGCGGACGTTGTAGAGGTCGGCAAACGAGGCGATCCGCCGCAAGTGGGTGATCCCACCAGCGTGGACCACGGTCGCGCGGATGTAGTCGATCAGTTGCTCTTCGATGAGCTGCTTGCAGTCCCAGATCGTGTTGAAGATCTCGCCGACCGCGAGCGGCGTGGTGGTGTGCTGGCGGACCAGGCGGAAGTTGGCCTGGTTCTCCGCCGGGACCGCGTCCTCGAGCCAGAACGGACGATACGGCTCGAGATCCTTGCCGAGCCGGCCGGCTTCGATCGGGGTCAACCGGTGGTGGATGTCGTGCAGCAGGTGGACATCCCACCCGAGCGCCTCGCGCGCCGCTTCGAACAGCGGCGGAACCGAGCGCATGTACTTCTCGGTCGACCAGACGTTCTCGGTCGGCAGGTCGGCATCGGCGGGCTCGTAGAAGTAGCGGTCCTTCGAGACGCCGTAGGTCGAGGCGAGCCCGGGCACGCCCGATTGCAGCCGGATCGCCTTGTAGCCCTGGTCCTTGTAGATGCGCGCGTTGGCGATCGTCTCGTCGATGTCGTTGCCGTTGGCATGGCCGTAGACCATGCAGCCCTCGCGACACGCCCCGCCGAGCAGCTGGTAGACCGGCAGTCCGGCGACCTTCCCCTTGATGTCCCACAGTGCCATGTCGACTGCGGCGATCGCGCTCATCGTGACCGGGCCGCGCCGCCAGTAGGCGCCGCGGTAGAGGAACTGCCACGTGTCCTCGATCCGCGCCGGGTCGCGGCCGATCAGCATCGGTACGACGTGGTCGGTCAGATAGCTCGCCACGGCGAGCTCGCGACCGTTGAGCGTGGCGTCGCCGACGCCGGTGAAGCCGTCGTCGGTCTCGATCTTGAGAGTGACGAAATTGCGTCCCGGACAAGTGACGATGACGCGAGCAGAAACGATGCGGGCCACGGGGGTGTCCTCAGGCGATTTCGAGAGTGGCGGATTTTAGGTCACGGCTGTTGGGACCGGCAAGCACGTCGAACAGGCCCGGCTCGACGACCTCGTTCATGTCGATGTTCCACATGCGGAACGCTTCGGGGCCGAGCGTGAAGCGCACGGTCTTGCGCTCGCCCGGCTGGAGCGAGACGCGCTCGAACGCCTTCAATTCCTTGATCGGCCGGGTGACCGACGCGACCTGGTCGTGGACATAGACCTGGACCACCTCGTCGCCCGCACGATTGCCGGTGTTGGCGACGTCGACTTCGACCGTGACGGTGCCGGCAAGCCCGATCTTCGCCGCCGAGAGCCGCGGCGCGGAGATCTCGAACGTGGTGTACGACAGCCCGAAGCCGAACGGGAACAGCGGCTCGATATCGGCGAACAGGTAGCCGCGCCGGGCCGACGGCTTGTGGTTGTAGAAGAACGGGATCTGCCCTTCCTCGCGGACCACGGTGACCGGCAGCTTGCCGCCCGGATTGATGTCGCCGAACAGCGCCTCGGCCATCGCCGTGCCGCCTTCCTGGCCGAGGTACCAGCATTCGAGCATCGCGTTGGCGTTGGCCGTCACGTTCGGCCAGCTCGGCGGGCGGCCGTTGAGCGCGACCACGACGACCGGCTTGCCGACCGCCTTGATCGCATCGAACAATGCGTTCTGCTCGCCGACGATGTCGATCTGGGTGCGGTCGCCCAGGTGGTTGCGGGCGTAGCCTTCGCGGCTGGTCTGCTCGGTGTCGCCGATCGCGAGGATCACCACGTCGGCGGTCCTGGCCACCTCGACCGCCTCGGCGATGAGCGCGAAGTTGCGCGCCGGATCGGCCAGCTGGACGTCGTTGGTCCCGCGATCCTCGTCGCGGGTGATGAACACGCCTTGCGCGTGGAGCACTTCGGCCTTGCCGGCGAGCCGCGCCTTGATCCCGTCGAGCAGCGAGACCGTTGTCCGCGGGATCGACGAGTAACCACCGAGACGGGTGATCGCGGCGTTGGGTCCGATCACCGCGACGCGCGGATGCGCGCCTGCGGTGAGCGGCAGCGTGCCGTCGTTGGTCAGCAGCGTGATCGCCTTGCGCGCGGCCTCGAGCGCGAGCGCGCGCGCCTCGGGATTGGCGGTGAGCCGCGCCGCGGCGGCCGCGTCGGTCGGCGGGGCTTCGAACAGCCCCGCGCGGAACTTGAGGCGCAGCATGTGCGCGCACGCCGTGTCGACCAGCGCCATCGGCATGCGACCTGCCTGCACTTCCTCGGCGATCTTGCGATAGGCATTCCCGTCGGGAAGATCGCAATCGACCCCCGCGCGCAACGCGAGCAGCGCCGCGCCGCCGAGATCGGGCGCGACCTTGTGGAACGTCGCGAGCTCCTCGACCCCGGCATAGTCCGAGACGATCGCGCCGTCGAAGCGCCATTCGCCGCGCAGGACCTGGCTGAGCAGCCAGGTGTTGGCATGGCTCGGGACACCGTCGATCTCATTGTACGACGGCATCACCGCGCCGACGCCGGTGCGCTCGACCACCGCGCGGAACGGCGGGAAGAACGCTTCGCGAAGCTCGCGCTCGCCGAGCAGCGCCGGAGCGACGTTGTTGCCCGCCTGCGGCTGGCCGTGGCCGGTCATGTGCTTGAGCGTGGCGAAGACCTTGCCCGGAGCGAGTTCCTTGCCCGGCCCTTGCAGGCCCTTGACCGAGGCGACTCCCATCTCGGCGCAGAGGAACGGGTCCTCGCCGAACGTCTCCTCGATGCGGCCCCAGCGCGGGTCGCGGGCGATGTCGACGACCGGGGAGAGCGCGAGCACGGTGCCATGCGCGCGGACCTCGCGGCCGATCACTGCGCCGACGCGTTCGGCCAAGCCGGCGTCGAACGTGCCGGCCATCGCGATCGCCTGCGGGAAGCTCGTTGCCTCGGGTGCCATGAACCCGTGCAATGCTTCCTCGTGGAACAGCACGGGGATGCCGAGCCGGGTGCTCGAGCGGGTCCAGGCCTGGACGGCATTGACGAAGGCGATCGTGTCGGCCGGCGCACGCCAGCGCCCGGTCGGGCTCGGCGCCTGGCTGGTGTTGTTGGCGGTCGCCGCGCCGCCGCGGTCGGATGGCCGGGCGACCTGGCCGAAGCCGTTGGGATAGGCTGCGCTGGCCTTCGCCGGGTCGAACTGCAGCGCGTCGTCCATCACGTCGCGCTTCGTGCGCGACAGCGTGATCAGCTGGGCCGCCTTCTCCTCGAGCGTCATGCGCGACAGCAGGTCGCGCACGCGCAAGTCGATCGGCGCGCGCGGATCCTTGTACAGCGGAGCGGCCACGCCGGCCGCGGCGCGTGCCGAGGCGGGCAGCATGGCGAGCAGCGAGACGCCCGCGCTCAGCCGAAGGACATCCCGTCGTGCCATCTCCGACGGCACGGCGCTCGTCATCTCCGCGGCCATGGCGCCTTTCCTCCTCGTCCCCGCACGCCCGGCATTGCTCCGCATGCCTTGGCTGTGATAGCGGTAACATGCGCGACCATGCAGAGACTTGTCAATGCGCGCGGGCGAGGAAAACGGGTCGATGAAGCGAGTTTTGTGCCTCTGTCTGGGCATCGCCGCGGGCCTGCTCGCGGCGGCTTCGCCGGCACGCGCGGAAGACGGCTACCTGCTCTGGCTGCGCTATCCCGCCGAGGCTGCGACGGGCTCGACGATCGAGGTCGAGAAGAGCACGCCGATGATCGATGCCGCGGCGGCCGAGCTGCGCCGCGGGCTCGGCGGCCGGATCGCGTACGTGCTGCTGGCGACGACCGCCGATCCCCGGGTCGCCGCGTTGCGCCTCGCGCAGCCGCTCGGCGACGAGGGGTATGCCATCCGTTCCGCGCCAGTCGCGGGCCGGCCGACGGTGGTGATCGCGGCCGAGGACGAGCGCGGCCTGCTTTACGGCGCGTTCGCCCTGCTGCGCCATCTCGATACCGGCGGCTCGGCGGACGCGATCGACCTTCGGTCCGCGCCGCGCATCGGGCTGCGCGTAATCAACCACTGGGACAACCTCGACGGCTTCGTCGAGCGCGGTTACGCCGGCGCCTCGCTGTGGGACTGGTGGACGCTGCCCGACTACCGCGACCCGCGCTACACCGACTACGCGCGCGCCAATGCCTCGCTCGGCATCAACGGGATCGTCCTCAACAACGTCAACGCGAAGGCCGAGAGCCTGACGGCCGAGTACATCGCCAAGGCGGCGGCGCTCGCCGAGGTGTTCCGGCCCTACGGGATCAAGGTCTATCTCTCGGCGCGCTTCAGCGCTCCGCACGACCTCGGCGGGCTGACGACCGGGGACCCGCTCGACCCGGCGGTGCGCGCGTGGTGGGCGGCCAAGGCCGACGAGATCTACCAGGCGATCCCCGACTTCGGCGGATTCCTGGTCAAGGCCAACAGCGAGGGCCAGCCGGGCCCCGGCGACTACGGCCGCACACAAGCCGACGGCGCCAACATGCTCGCCGCGGCCGTCGCGCCGCACGGCGGCGTGGTGATGTGGCGCGCGTTCGTCTATTCGGACACAAACCCCGAGGACCGCGCCAAGCAGGCCTACTCGGAGTTCAAGCCGCTCGACGGCCAGTTCGCCGACAACGTGCTGGTGCAGGTCAAGAACGGGGCGATCGACTTCCAGCCGCGCGAGCCGTTCCACCCGCTGTTCGGCGCCATGCCGCAGACGCCGCTGATGCTCGAGCTACAGATCACCAAGGAATACCTCGGCCAGGGCACCAACTTCGCCTATCTCGGTCCGCTGTTCTCCGAAGTGCTCGACGCCAGGACCTACCGCGCGAGCGACGGCGGGCCGACCGTGGCGCAAGTGATCGACGGCAGCGCCGAAGGGCACGAGCTGACCGGCATCGCCGGGGTCGCCAACGTCGGCCGGTCGCGCGACTGGTCGGGATCGACGTTCAACCAGGCCAACTGGTACGCGTTCGGTCGCCTCGCCTGGGACCCCGCGCTGTCGCCCGAGGCGATCGCCCGCGAGTGGGCGGCGCAGACCTTCTCGCCCGATCCGCAAGTGGTCGAGCCGATCACGCGGATGATGATGGGCTCGCGCGAGGCGGTGGTCGATTACACGGGGGCGCTCGGGCTCGCGCACCTGATGGCGACGGGGCACCACTACGGGCCAGGCCCGTGGGTCGACGATCTCGCGCGGCCCGAATGGAACCCGGCCTATTACCACCGCGCCGACGCCGAGGGCATCGGCTTCGACCGCACCGCGAGCGGCAGCGACGCGATCGCCCAGTACGCGCCCGAGCTTGCCGGCAAGCTCGCCGATCCGGCAACCACGCCCGAGGCCGAGCTGCTGTGGTTCCACCATCTGCCGTGGTCCTACCAGACGCGGAGCGGCCGCACGCTGTGGGACGAGCTGGTCCACCGCTACAGCGCTGGGGTCGGTTATGTCGTCTGGATGCGCCGCGAGTGGGACGGGTTGCGCCCGCGGATCGATGCCGAGCGGTGGCAGAAGACCGCCGATTTCCTCGCCATCCAGGAGCGCGACGCGCGCCGCTGGCGCGACGCGAGCCTGGCGTACTGGATGAGCCTCAACCACCTCGCCTTGCCCGCCGGCGAAGCGCCGCCCGAGCACGATCTGGAATGGTACAAGGCCCAGGCCTACCCTTACGCGCCGGGCAATCCATGACCGCGGCGGGGCCTGACTTGCTATGGGATGTAACATTCGGGCTTGCCCGATGGCCGCGTGTTGCCATAACCGCGGCCCGACAGGGGTATTGAATGGCTGAAGGCCGAGGATCGAGACGGCAGCGCAACGCGCCGAAAATCAGCGACGTCGCTGCGAGCGCGGGCGTTTCGCCGATGACGGTCAGCCGGGTGCTCAACGGCGAAGCGAACGTCCGGCCGGAAACCCGCGAGCGGGTCGAGGCGGCGATCAAGGCGCTCAACTACACGCCGAGCCTCGCGGCGCGCACGCTCGCCGGCGGCGAGGAAGTGCGCATCGGCCTGCTGCATTCGAACCCGAGCTTCAACTACCTGAGCCAGCTGCTGGTCGGCAGCCTCGACCAGGCGAGCCGGCTCAACGTTCAGCTCATCGTCGAGAAGTGCGACGACGAGGCCGAGGAGCAGAGCGCGGTCGACCACCTGATCCGGGCGCGCCCCGACGGTATCATCCTGACGCCGCCGCTGAGCGAATCGCTGCCGGTGCTCGAGGCGATCCACAGCCGCAACATTCCGGTGGTCGCGGTCGCGACGGGCCGCGCGCCCGACTGGGCGCTTTCGGTCAGCATCGACGACCATGCCGCGGCCTACGAGATGACCCGGCACCTGCTGACACTCGGCCACGCCCGGATCGGCTTCATCAAGGGCCATCCGCGACAAACGGCGAGCGAAGAGCGGCTCGAGGGCTACAAGGAAGCGCTGCGCGACGCCGGGATCGCCGATGCGCCCGAGCTGGTCGTGCAGGGCCTGTTTACCTACCGCTCGGGTCTCGACGCGGCCGAGAAGCTGCTCGACCTGAAGGAGCCGCCGTCGGCGATCTTCGCGTCGAACGACGACATGGCCGCGGCGACCGTCGCCATCGCCCATCGGCGCGGGCTCGAGGTGCCGAGCGACCTGACCGTCTGCGGCTTCGACGATACCGCGCTGGCGACGACGATCTGGCCCGAGCTGACCACGATCCGCCAGCCGGTGTTCGAGATGTCGCGCAGCGCGGTCGAGCTGCTGGTCAAGGAGATCCGGTCGCGCAAGAGCGACAACCGGCCGACCCGCGAGCCGCACATGCTCGCCGATTTCGAGCTGATCCGCCGCCAATCCGACGCCGCGCCGCGGCGGCGGCCGAGCTCACGCAACGGCTGAGCGAACCGTCATTCAGAGCGGCCCTTCCTCCTAGATCGGGGAAGGATACGAGGGCTTGGCAGCTTGCTGCCTAGCCGGAGTTGGATGGGGGTGATCGCGCCGAGAGCGCAAGCGTGGCGCGGACCGCGGGATCACCCCCATCCAAGCTTCGCTAACTCGCTGCGCGAGTAAGCTACGCTATCCTTCCCCCATC
>CBHWED010000174.1:0-7220 GCA_966112795.1 uncultured bacterium | reverse complement strand
AGTTCCTTCTTCGCCGCGAGGTGGGCGAGAGTGCCGCCGATCATGCCGGCGCCGACGAGCGCGATCTTCTTGCGAGCCATGGAGTCTGCCGTGTCCTTCGAGCTGCGCGGGCGCATCCAAACGGCGTTATCGGCGCGATCCCGCGTCCCGCGAAAGGGGGAGGGCGCCTCCGGTGATGCGCCGCACTAGGCTTGGCGATGGTGCAATGCAACGGGGAAAAACCCGCATCAGGCGGGTTTCTTTGCTATCAGTTCGCAATAGCGATAATGAAGGCCGGCATGATCTTCTTCCCCCTTGATGGGGGAAGGATACGAAGGCTTGGCAGCTTGCTGCCTAGCCGGAGTTGGATGGGGGTGACGGCGCCGCAAGCGTTGGCGTAAACCGTGGGCTCACCCCCATCCAAGCTCCGCTAGCTCGCTGCGCGAGCAAGCTACGCTATCCTTCCCCCATCAAGGGGGAAGGGGAATGCGCGTATCGCGGCCCCGGCTCAGCCGGCGTCCTCGCTGAACGTCGGATCGACCTCGTAGAACATCAGCGTGTTACCGTCGGGATCGAAGAAGGTGAGCAGGCGGACCATGCCCGGAATGTCGCGGATCGGCCCGTCCTGGCGCACGTCGGCGGCATCGAGCGCAGCCTTGGCCGCTTCGATGTCGGTCACGCCGAAAGTCGGCGCCGCGCCGCCGCCCTGCGGCACGGTCTCGACCTGGCCGAGCCCGAGGTTCACGCGCTCCACGCCGGTCGACAGCTCGGCCCAGGCGATCTCGTCCACGCGGTAGAGCAGGGTGAACCCGAGCACCTCGGAGTACCACGCGGTCGAGCGGTCGAGGTCCGTCACCCCGAGCGAGCAGGTCAATCCGCCATCGTATGCAATCGCCATCTTCCATGCCTCCTCTGCGAATCGGTATGTACTGTTTTTATAGCACATATAAAATTAGCTGCTAGACTGAGGCGATGCCGACGCACGACGAGCTGATCCGCCTCTGCGCGGGCCGCTGGCAGATCCCGCTGCTCGCGCTGGCGAGCGCCGGTGACGGGCTGCGCTTTGCCGAGGCGGTGCGCCGGCTCGGGCTGGCGCGGGGCGTCGCGCGGGCCAGCTTCGATGCGCTGATCGAGGGCGGCTGGCTCGTGCGGAATCCCGGGCACGGGCACCCGCTGCGGCCCGAGTACGTGCTGACGCCCGAGGGACGCGCGACGGGGCCGTGGTGCGAGGCGGTGATGCGGACGCGCGACGCGCTCGGGCTCGCGCCCGACGCGCTGACCCGCTGGAGCCTGCCGCTGCTGGCCGTGCTGGCAGAAGGCGAAGCGCGTTTCGGCACTCTTGCCGAAAGGCTCGCGCCGGTCAGTCCGCGCGCGCTGTCGCTGACGCTGAAGGCCGCGCTCGCCGAAGCGCTCGTGACGCGCGAGCTGCACGACAGCTTCCCGCCGGTGGCCGTCTATGCGCTGACCGACCGCGGGCGGCGGCTGGCCGAGGCTGCGGCCGACACGTCCGAACCGGCCTAAACGTTCCTATGCTTCGATGGCTCAGCCCGCGAGCCGCGTCCGCGTGTCGCGGTCGCGCTCCTGCGACAGCAGCATGGCGGCGAGGTAGTCGGGCACCGCGCGGCTGAAGTAGTAGCCCTGGCCGAGCGTGCAGCCGGCGGCGCGGACCGCGGTGACCTGCTCGATCGTCTCGAGGCCCTCGGCGACGATGTCCATGTCGAGCGTCGCGCCCATCTCGGCGACCGCGCGGATGATCGCGTCGCTCTTCTTGCCGACCTGGGGCCCCGAGACGAAGCTGCGGTCGACCTTGATCTTCTTGAACGGGAACTTGTTGATGTAGCCGAGCGACGAGTAGCCGGTGCCGAAGTCGTCGAGCGCGAAGCGCACGCCTTCGGCGGCGAGGCCCTCGATGAAGCGCGCGGTGTTGGCGTCGTCGTCGAGGAACAGGCTCTCGGTGACCTCGAGCTCGAGCCGGTGCGGGTCGAGCCCGGCTTCCTTGAGCGCATTGAGGATGCCGAGCGCGGCGCCCGGCGCGCGGATCTGCACCGGCGAGAGGTTGACCGCGATGGTCACGTCCTCGGGCCAGCCGGCGGCGGCCTTGGCCGCCTGCGCGGTGATCCAGTTGCCGAGCGTGATGATGACCCCGGTTTCCTCGGCGACCGGAATGAACTCGTCGGGGCGCAGCTCGCCCTTCTCCGGGTGGAACCAGCGGACCAGCGCTTCGAACGTGCGGATCTTGCCCGAGTCGAGGTCGACGATCGGCTGGAAGAAGATCGACAGCTCGTCGCGCTGGATCGCCGCGCGCAGCTCGGCCTCGATCTGCTTCTTGCGCACGAGCTCGCGGGTCATGGCGTTGTCGAAGAAGCAGATCTGCGCCCGGCCGCCGATCTTGGCATGGTACAGCGCGAGGTCGGCGCCCTGCATCAGCGTGTCGATGTCGGGCCCGTCGTCGGGCAGCAGCGCGACGCCCATCGAGGCCGACGTGTCGATCCGCTGCCCGTCGATCCGTGTCGGCCGGCCGATCGCGTCGTTGACCGCGCGCGCCAGCCGCTCGCTTTCGGTGCGGTCGGCCACGCGCGAGACGACGATGAACTCGTCGCCGCCGAAGCGCGCGAGGCAGGCGCCTTCGGGCGCGATCGTGCGCAGCCGGCTGCCGACTTCGGCGAGCACCTTGTCGCCGATCGGGTGGCCGAGCGTGTCGTTGATTTCCTTGAACCGGTCGAGGTCGAGCCAGAACATCGCCAGCTTGCCGCCCTGCGGCAGCGCCATCAGCATCTCGGCCATGTCGTGGTTGAGCCCGGCGCGGTTGGCGAGCCCGGTGACGACGTCGGTCCGCGCGAGGTCGCGCATGCGCTCGGCCATCTGCGCGCTCGCCTCGGCGGCGATGATCTGCTCGCGCAAGGTGCGGAACACGTTGAAGGTGATCGACATGACCCCGAGGATCACGAACACCATGGTCCCGGCGAGCACGTAGAACACCGGCCCGCCGACGATCACGCCGACGATCATGATCGGCAGCGCCGACAGCAGCAGCTGGCCGACCGCGATCATCGGGCGCCCGGCGTTGCGCGCCGAGATGCCGACGCCGTAGACGAGGGCATAGGTCACCATCAGCGTCTGGATGTGCCCGCCGCGCGGGTCGTAGACGGTCAGCGCAGCGACCACGCCCGAGAGCAGCGCGTAAGTGAACGCGCCGACCTCGTAGAGCGCCTCGAGCGAGCGCGCGTCGCGCTTGACGGTGTCGCGGGCGATCCAGAACGCCATGCCCACGCGCAGCACCGCGGTGACGATCAGCAGCGTCCCGGCGATCGTGATCGCGAGGTCGCCGGACACCGCGATCGCGGTTGCGGCGCAGGCGATGCCGGCGACCGCGCCGGCCGCGAGGCTGGTCGGCTGGGTATAGAGCGTCTCCACGAGCTTGCGGCGCACGCGCTCGTCGCGGTCATCGCCGCCGAGATAGCCCCTGATGATGTCGCCCAGACGCAACCGATTTTTCTCCACGACCGTGGCCGGCTGTACCCGCAAGTGGTCACCGAGTGGTTAAGTCGGCCCTAACCGCAATCCGCGGTTTTCCGGGCCGGATTCAGCCCTGTCCGCCGGTCCCGGCCGCGAGCTCGCGGGCCATGCGCCGATCGAGCGCGCGGCAGATCTCGAGCCACCACAAATAGCCTTGCCGGTCGTTGGCGAAGAACGCCGCCTCGGCCTGCTTGCGCGCGCGCTGGGCGGCTGCGAGGCCGTGCTCGGCGAAATGGCGCAAGGCCGCGTGGAGCATCGCGTCGGTGGCGCGCGCGCCGCCGTTGTCGTTGGCCGGCGGCCCGCTGCTCTCGCGGATCCTGCGTGCGCTCATGCGGGGGGCGATGGCGCTCGGCGGGGCTGCGAAACGGATGGTCATGGACGCCTTGATCTCGAACGGTGACGCCTCGTCGGCGGCATCCCGTCCTATCGGCGGCCGGCTAAGTTATCGTTGGGACGAATGGTTTCCCGAATGTTGCCCGGGGTTTACCATTTGCCTCTCGGCCTAGGGCTGGCGCAGCCACTGGCCGCTGCGGGCATACTCCTCGCGGACCTGGCCCACGGCGGGCGCGGCCTGCGCCTGGTACAGCGCATCGCCCCCGCGCGCCTCGATCTCGGGCGTGTAGGCAGGCGCGGGCGAAAGGGCGGCGACGGCAGCGGCGGTGCCGACCCGCGCTTCATACGCCTGGGCGAGCGCGAGCGGGTCGGTCTCGACCGCCGGCGCCGGCTCGGCCAGGCGGGCGTGCGGCGCGGCGACCGGCTCGCCGCCGAGATAGACGTCGCTGAATGCCGCGGCGCGCCCGGCGGCGCCGCGCCAGCGATAGAAGCGGTGCGCGCCGATCGTGCCGATGCTGTCGAGGCTGTCGGCCCAGTACGGGTGGACCTGCACGGTGTGGTAATGCGTGGCGAGGCCGACCGGGGCATAGACCGCGCCCGCGAGCGCCGCGCGGGCGACACCGGCCGCGCGGTCCCACCACATCCGCGCCGGCTTGCGCGCGAGCGAACCGTCGCAGGTGAAGCTGAACTGGCACCCGGTTACGCGCTCCGACCCCTGGAACACGACCCCGCAGACGGTGTCGGGATAGGCCGGGTGGGCAACGCGGTTGAGCACGACCTGGGCGACTGCGCGCTGCCCCGCGTCGGGCTCGCTGGCGGCCTCGTAATACACGGCCAGCGTCAGGCAGTACTGCGCGCGCGAGCGGTCGCCGAGGGTGCCGGCGAGGCGCAGCGCGCGCGCTGCGGGGCCCGCCTCGAGCAGGCCGGCGGACGGGCTTGGAAGGGCAAGTTCCGCCGCGTCCGCCGACCCTGGAGCTGCCGGATTGCGCACGTTCGGCAGGTCGTCGAGGTAATAGAAAGCCGAGCCCGGGAAGCTCTCGCCGGGCACTTCGAAGCCGAGCGGCGCCGCCGGCGGTGCGGGCGCGACGAGCGCGGCCGGCTGCCATTCCACCGGCGCGGCGACGGCCGGCACCGCGATCGCCGCGGCAAGCACCGCCAGCCGCCGCCCGGCATGGCGGCGCTGGCGGCGCGCGCCGATCGGGCCCGCGCGGCGCGACAGGCGCGCGCTGAAATCGCGGGGACGCAAGTCGGGGCAGGGGAGCGAGGGCTCGGTCATGGCGCATGTCGCGCCTAGCCCGGGTGCACGCGCGTCGCACCCGCCGCGCGGGCGCCGTGCCAAAGCTGGACACGGACTCGGCAAAGGTTAAAACGCGACCCGACGTCACGGATCGCCCGGGAGGCCGGGCCGGCAAGCGCGAGCGTGCCGAGGGAAGCGGGTGCAAGGCCCGCGCTGCCCCCGCAACTGTGACCGGGGAGCTGCGTCCCACGACGCCACTGGGCAACCGGGAAGGCGGGGCGGCGGCGACGATCCGGGAGCCAGGAGACCTGTCCGCGACAGTCGTTCGGCGCCGGGCGGGGTGTACCGGAAAGCCAGCGGAGAAGCGCGACTCGCGCTTCCTCCCGCCGTGAACGGCGTGTTCGTTCGTGGAGGGAAGTGTGAAATACAAATATCTGATTTTTCTGAGTGTAGCTGCGGTGTCCCAGGCGGCGCGGGCCCAGGATGACGCTGCCGAGACGGCCAGCGAGGAGCGCCCGATCTCGCTGCTGATGGAGATGCGCGAGAGCGCCATCACCGTGCTCGCGACGGGCACGCGCGAGTCGCTGCTCAACAGCGGTCAGGCGATCACCGCATTCGAGCGTCGCGATATCGAAAGGCTGCAGGGTCCGGATCTGACCCGCTTGCTCGAGCGCGCGCCCGGGGTGACCGTCAGCCGCAACGGCTCGCCGGGCAGCTTCACCGGAGTCCGCGTGCGCGGGGCCGAAGGCGAGCAGCTGTTGGTGCTGATCGACGGCGTCCGCGTCGCCGACCCGGCGGCGCCCGGCGGCGGGTTCGATTTCGGCAACCTGCTGATGGGCGGTCTGGCCAAGGTCGAGCTGCAGCGGAGCTCGAACAGCACAATCTGGGGCAGCCAGGCGCTCGGCGGCGTGCTCGCGGCGACGACCGGGACGAGCGAGACCCTGTCCGCGTCGCTCGAGTACGGTGCCAACGAGAGCCTCTACGCGACCGCCGGCACGCGCCTCGAGGCCGGCCCGGCAAAGCTCGGGTTGCAGGTCGGGCACTATACCACCGAGGGCTTCTCGTCGGCGGCCGGCGGGACCGAGGCCGACGGCTTCCGCCAGACCGAGCTCGGCGGCCGCGCCGAGATCGAACTGGCACAGGGCCTGAGCGCTTTCGCCACCGGGCGCCTGGCGGACGGGCGGCTCGAGATCGACGGCTTCCCGGCGCCGGCATTCACGCTCGCCGATACCGCGGAATACCAGGTCACGCGGCAGCGCTCGGGCGTGGCCGGCTTGCGCTACGAGGATCGCGATTTCGACGTGCGGGCTGCGGCGTCGCTCGCCGACACCGAGCGCGACAGCTTCGATCCGGCCCTCGGCGCGGGGCCCGGGTATACGACGGACGGCGAGAGCGAGCGGGTCGAGCTGCGCGGCCGCTGGCGCGCCAACCGCACGCTGGCGCTCAACTTCGGTGCCGAGAAGGAATGGCTGCGCTTCGCGACGCTGTTCGATCCCGAGCGCAAGTCGGCGGCGGCAGGCGGCTATCTGCAGCTCGACTACGACCGCGGCCCGGTTCACCTCGCCGCGGGGCTGCGGCGCGACGACCATCGCGACTTCGGCGGCGCGTGGAGCTTCGGTGCCGATGCAGCGTGGAATCTCGACCGCGTGCGCCTGACCGCGTCTTACGGCGAGGGTTTCAAGGCGCCGACGCTGTTCCAGCTTCATTCGGATTACGGCAACGCCGCGCTGCGGCCCGAGCGCGGCCGAAGCTACGACGTGGGCATCAGCTACGACGGCTTCGTCGGCGATTTCGGGGTGACGGTGTTTCGCCGCGATACCGAGGACCTGATCGGGTTCGACAGCTGTTTCGGAGTAACCACCGGCATCTGCGCCGGGCGCCCGTTCGGCACCTACGACAACATCGGGCGTGCGCGGGCGCAAGGGCTCGAGGCCGAAGCCGATGTGCAGATCGGCTATTCGCTGAGCCTGGGCGCGGCCTACACGCTGCTCGATGCCGAGGATCGCACCCGGGGATCAGCGACTTACGGCAATGACCTCGCGCGCCGTCCCAAGCACGCGCTGACGCTGTCGGGCGACTGGACGCATCGGCGCATACGCCTCGGCGCGGACGTGCGGGTGGTTTCCGACAGCTTCGACGATGCCGCCAACGCCGT
>CBHWED010000173.1:0-7229 GCA_966112795.1 uncultured bacterium | reverse complement strand
GTCGCCCACCCCGCCCGTCATCGTGTCCGCGCCCGTGCCGCCGTTGAGGACGTCGTTGCCGCCATAGCCGAACAGCTGGTCGATGCCCGCACCGCCGTCGAGCAAGTCGTTGCCGTGGTCGGCCGGGTCGAGCGGCAGCGAGTCGCCGCGCAGGATGTCGTTGCCGGCCTCGCCGTAGAGCCAGTCCTGGTAGGCGCCGGCGTCGATCGTGTCGTCGCCGTCGCCGCCGTAGAGGTGGTCGCTGCCCCAGGTCCCCTCGACATCGAGCGTGTCGCCGCCGAGGCTGTCGTCGCCGGCCTCGCCATAGACCGTGTCGGAGCCATACGAGCCGCCGATGGCATCGTTGCCCGCGCCACCGCGCAGCGTGTCGTCGTCGTAGCCGCCGTTGATGATGTCGTTGCCCGAACCGCCGCTGGCGTTGTCCGCCCCGCGGCCGAGGTACAGGTTGACGCTGCCGGTGTAGCCGGCGCCGATCACGATCATGTCGGCCCCGCTGACGCCGAACTCCTCCATCGGGTCGAACTGCACTTGCTCGATCCCGGTCACCGCCACGCCGTTCACCGTGCCGGTGCCGCCGCTCCACAGCAGCGTGAGATCGGCATTGAGCGCCGCCCCGGTGGCCGCGACGCGGAGGCTATCGGTGCCGGTGCCGCCGTCGACGGTACCGGTCGAGCCGGTGCGGATGGTGATCGCATCGTTGCCCGCGCTGCCGCGCAGGTCGTTCAACCCGGCGCCGCCGACGATCGTGTCGTTGCCCTCGCCGCCGTCGAGATAGACCGAACCGTCGGTTCCGGTCAGCACGTCGTCTCCGGCGCCGCCGTCGTTGACCGCGGCATCGACCACGCTGCCCGCGCCGAGGTTGATGATGTCGGCCCATTGGGTACCGTCGATGCCGACCACCGCCTCGAACCCCTTGGCGGTGCCCCCGTTGACGCTGCCGCTGCCGCCGGTCCACATCGCCGTCAGGTCGATCGCGAAGCCCGTCGTACGGTTGAACCTCTCGATATAGAGCAGATCGGTGCCGATCCCGCCGTCGGCCGTGTTGACGGCATCGCCGCTGAAATGGATCTGGTCGTCGCCGATGCCGCCGTTGAGCGTGTTGGTGCCGGCGCCGTCGTCGATCGTGTCGTTGCCGCCGTCGCCGTTGACGGTGTCGTTGCCGTCCATCCCGTAAAGCGTGTCGTTGCCGTTGCCGCCCGAGAGCGTGTCGTTGCCGTTGCCGGCCTCGATCCGGTTCGCGCCGCTGTTGCCGGTGATGACGTTCGCCCCGATCGTGCCGAGGCCGTTGATGTCGGCGGTGCCGGTCAGGGTCAGGTTCTCGAATTCGTCGACGAGCGACCAGCTGATCGACGCGAGGACCGTATCGGTGCCCCCGCCGGCCGCCTCGACCAGCGTGGTCGTGAGGTTCTCGACCGTGTAGGTGTCGTTGCCGGTTTCGCCGATCAGCGTGTTGGTGCCGGCCCCGCCGCCGAGCGCGTCGTCGCCGGATCCGCCATAGACCCAGTCGTTGCCCGAACCGCCGCTATAAGTGTCGTTACCCCCGAGCAGCCGCATGGTCACCGCGGTGGCCACGCCCGCGCCGATCATGACCGTGTCGTTGTGCTCGGTGGCCTGGTGGATATGGCTGGACAGGTTCTCGAAGCCGGCGACGCCGACGCCGCCCACCGATCCGCTGACGATCCCGCCCGACGCGTTGAGCGATATCGCGGCGCCCGACGCGGCCGTCGCGAGATCGATGTGTAGGGTGTCGGTCCCGCTGCCGCCGTCGGCCGAGCCGTTCATCAGGCCGCCAAGCGTGACCACGTCGTCGCCGCCGTCACCGTTGAGGACGACGATGCCGTCGCTGTCGGACAAGTCGTCGTTGCCGCTGCCGCCGTAGAGCGTGTCGTTGCCGAGACCGCCGACCAGCGTGTCGTTGCCGTCAAGTCCGGTGAGCGTGTCGTTGCCGGCCTCGCCCGACAGGCTGTCGTGTCCCGCGCCGCCGGTGCCCGCATCGGCGTCGGCGCCGAGGTTCATCGTCACGTTGCCGAGATAGAACTGGCCGACGACGATGGTGTCGGCGAAGCCGCTCCCGGTGATCGGCCCGCTGATCCCCTCGAAGTTCGACACCGTCGCGCTGCCGATCGATCCGGTGTTGCCGATCCACAGCAGGTTGAGGTTGGCCGCCACTCCGCTCGCCGCAAGCGCGAAATCGAGCGTCAGGTTGTCGGTCTGGGCGCCGCCGTCGTAGATCAGGCCGAGCCCGTCGCGGACCACGAGCACGTCGTTTCCGTCGCCGCCGTCGGCCGTGTCGCCGCCGTAGGCATACAGGTTGTCGCTGCCGATCCCCCCGAGGAGCTGGTCCGCGCCGGTCCCGCCATCGAGCGAATCGTCGCCGTCGCCGCCGTTGAGCTGGTCGTTGTCCGCCCCGCCGATGAGCGTGTCGTTGTCACCGTCGCCGAACAGGACGTCGTCACCCGCGGCGCCGTCGAGAGTGTCGTTTCCACCGAAGCCGTTGATCGTATCCGGATCGGGCGTCCCGTTCAGGACATCGTTCCCCGGAGTGCCAGTGATATTCGCCATGCGCCGCCCCCCTCGCGTTCAGGCACAAGGCGGCCGGAGCTGCGGCATGCCCGAACGGGCGAGTATGCACGGCGCAATCCCCGCGTCCAGCGAAAGGCGTCGCTCGCCAGGCGGCGCTACAGAGCCATGCCGTTGCCTTCGACGAAGCGGTAGCCGGCAAAGCGCGCGGTGCCGTGGAACAGGCCCATGAGGTTCTCGGCGGCGAAATTGCCGGCGACCTCGGGCTCGTGCACCGCGATGGCGATCTGCCACGGCGTGCGCACGCTTTCGCCGGTGAACAGCGAGACGAGGACTTCGCCGCCCTCGGCCGACTTGTCGAGCGTCAGCGCGCGGCGCGTGAGCAACTCGTCGACGAGCCCGTCGTGCCCGATCTGGCCGAACACGATCGCCGAGGGTCGCGCCTCTGCCGCACGCCATTCGCGCTCGCGCAGCAGCGAGCCCGTGACCAGCGACCAGCGCCGGCCGATCCGTTCGCGCAAGCCGTCGTCCCAATGGTCGGGCAGGACGATCACCGGGCGGTTCTCGCGCGAGGCGAGCGCGAAATTGATCGCCGCGGGTCCGCTGCGCGTGGCTTTCGCCGTCGCAACGAGCTCGTCGCTTCGTGCCGCCATGACTTGCGCGAGGTCACGGAAGCCGGCGACGAACGTGTGCGGATCACGCGCCAGCTCGGCCATCCATTCCCTGAACCAGCCGAACATCGCCAGCCCCTGGGTGCGCGCGAAGCTGCGATGCACGACCTCGGGCATCCGCACGTGCGCGCAGAGAATGCACTTGAGCGCGACGTCGACGTGCTCGGCGATCACTTGCGGCCAGGCGATCTCGGCCCGGTGATCGGCCAGCGCGGCGGTCAGCGAAGCTTCGAGCCCGGGCATCCCGCGCAAGTCCTCCGCGATCGCCGGCCAGTGTCGGCGGATGAAGCGGTTCACCGGGTAGTGCCAAGCTCCGCCAAGCAGCCAGTAGGAGGTGATGCCGAACTGCGCGGGGTCGTCGTCGAGCGGGAAGCCGTAGTGGAGATAGGCCACCGGGCGCTCGCCCGGCGGCTCGATCAGCGCGCTGTGGCGGCCGTTCTGCGGCGGCGGCAGGAACAGGCTCGGCAGCACGATCACGTCGAGCGCTTCGTGCTCGCCGGTGACCGCAGCGAGATCGGCGGCTGCGTCCAGCTTGTCCGCGAGCGGATCGGCGCGCTCGCGCATCTGGCGGTAGGCTGTGGTCAGCGGCGGCGCGAGAGCTTCGAGCAGGCCGTCCCAGGCATCGGACAGCGCGTCGAGCGCGGCGGCAAGCGCGGCTATGTCTGACGCCACGGACAGGCCATGCGCCTCGCAGACCAGGCCCTTGATCAGCCGGTCGCGGCTGGTCGTCTCACGCAGGGCGAGCAGGGCAGCCGTTGCCGGCGCATTGCGCAGCTCGGGCACCAGCCGGGTGATCATCAGCAGGCGCGGGTTGGCGCAGTAGGCGCTGTCGCCGTCGAGCACCTGCCATAGCAGCGCGAGCAACTCGGTACGTTCGGCGGCCAGTTGCGGCGGGCTCGCCGCCGCGGCCGGCGGGCACCCGGTCAGGCTCACCGGACGAGCTCGTCCCTCAGGCGGTCGAGCGCCGCGAGGTCCTCGCCCGGCGATTGCATGCCCGCGCGCAGCGACGCAGCCGCGCCGGGCGCGATCAGGCCGAGCTGCTCGAGGTTGGGCAGGATGAACGCGGCGAAGGCGTAGCGCATGCCGCGCGACAGATCCAACGGACGGCCCTCGCTGCTGCCTTGGCGCAGCGCGGCGATCACGTCGGTCGGGTCGATCCCGGCCTCGATCATCACGCAGGTGTTGTTGACCAGGTCCTCGGGTTCGGTGCCCCAGTTGCGGAAGGTCTGGACGATGTCGAGCGTGAATGCGTCGAGCATCGCCCGCTCCTCGGGGCCGGTCTCGTCGATCTGCCGGCGCAGCGCGATCTTGCCGAAGGCGACGTGGCGCGCCTCGTCCTTGATGACCAGGTCGAGGATGCCATGCAGCAGCGGGCACGCGCAGGTGCTGCGCATGTCGAGGAACGTCGCGAGCGCGACACCTTCGACGACGATCTGCATGCCGATCAGCTGCGCCAGCCACAGCGGGTGGCTGACGATCTTGTCGAGCACCCGGCGCAGCGGCGGCGACGGCGGATAGATCGTGCCGATCCGGCGGATGTAGCGCGAGAACACGTCGAGGTGACGCGCCTCGTCGCCGGTCTGCGCAGCCGCCGCCTCCTTCATCTCGACGCCGGGCAGCAGGCGCACGAGATTGGCCGAGACCATCAGGGCGCCCTGCTCGCCGTGGAGCAGCTGGCTGAGCGACATCGCGCCCATGCCGGCCGTGAGCCGGTCACGCTGGGCGGGGGACAGCTGGGCGACCAGTCCCGGAGACACCAGCGACCCGCCGATGGCGCGACCGGCACGGACCGGATCGACCGCTACGGACCAGTCGAGCGCTTCGGCCGCCGACCACTGGTCGGACACGGCCTTGTCGTAGAGACCGCGAATCCTCCCGTCGGACTCATGATAATCCCAACTCCAGATTAACGGAATTCTTAACGACTCGGAGTCCTCCACCGAACTCTCCCAGGTGATGAGCGGTATTCGTGGTCGTGATGGCCTAGTACTACGGCTCGCCTTGACTCACTTCAAGACAAACCGATAAGAATCAGTTGCACGACTCCGGAAGCGGATAGTGCCTTAGGCGGTAAGACGCGTAATATTTTTGTAATTTCCCGAAACACTCTTGCTGGAGGAAATCCCATGGCAGACACCACCGGATTCGTGGAAGCTCTCAAGAAGATCCGGGCCGATCCGGCCCAGGCCCAGCAGTTCCTGCAGGATCCGCACGGCACGCTCGCGCAGCACGGCGTGCACGTCGGCAAGAGCGCCAGCGCCGCCAAGGGCGATCTCGCCGCCCCGGGTGTCTGCGTGGGTGCCTGCGTCTGCGTCGGCTGAGCAGGTCCTGACAACTCGACGGGCGGGCGGAACGCGTTTCCTCCCGCCCGGACAGTGCTTTTTTTGAGTTGGTCCTCGAGGGCTCGCCTGGCGAGCGCCTCACCCCGGGGAGGGAATATGTCGGCGATCTCGGAAGCCCGCATCGAACAGCATGGCGATCTACTTCTGGTGAGCAATCCGCGCGTGGGCGCGCTCACCACGATGACTGACGCCGATCTTGCGGCTCTTCATCTGTTCGATATGTCCGATGGATCGGTCGACGTCCTGCAGGACTATTTCGATAGTTGCGGGGTGCCCGAAGCGCGCGGTCATGCCGAGGCGTTTCGCGACCGCGTGGTCCGCGACGGCTGGCTGCGCACCGAATTTCCCGACGCCGAGGGTCCGCCGCTGATCTCGGCCTATGTGACGATCACCCGCGAGTGCAATCTCGCTTGCCCGTACTGCTACCAAGGTCTGACCGCGCGCCGCGGGCGGCACATGCCGATCGAGCAGATCCGCGACCTGTTCGGCAAGATCGCTGCGGTCAACCCGAACTGCTACATGATCCTGACCGGCGGCGAGCCGCTGATGCATCCCGACATCTACGAGATCTTCGACCTGATCGATGCTTCGGGCTTCCGCCTGACGCTGCTGACCAACGGCATGTACATCGACGAGAAGATGGCCGAGCGACTGACCCGGCTCGAGCGGCTCGACGTGGTCCAGATCAGCCTCGACGGCATGACCGAGGAAGTCTCGGCGATCTCGCGCGGCAAGGGCGCGCTGGCCAAGATCCGCGCCGGCATCGACCAGGCGATCGCGTTCAAGCTGCCGTTCGTGCTCGCGCCGACGCTGCACGGCGACAACCTGCACGAGATCGACGAAATGGCCGATTTCGCAGTCGCCAACGGCGGCTACATCAAGCCCAACAATTTGCGCTCGTTCCCGATGGACAACGAGCGGATGAAGCCGACCGCCAAGGCGTTCCTGCGCCAGATCGAGCTGTCCGAGCGCGACCTGATGAAGGCCGCGCGCAACCTCGATGCCAACCTGATGGAGAAGTACGGGCGCGAGCGGATCCTCGCGCTCAAGACGCGCTACCTGCGCTACACCAAGTGCTCGGTCGACGACCACAACGCCAAGGGCCTGTGCGGCGTCGGCTGGTCGCTGCTCGACATCGACTGGAACGGCGACGTCTACCCGTGCCATCTCGGCAAGACCCCGGAGCTCATGCTCGGCAACATCTTCGAGACGTCGTTCGAGCATCTGTTCGAGGAGGCCCGGCTCAGGGGCATCCGCACCAAGTCGAACCAGATCAGCGGCTGCAGCTCGTGCACCTTCGTGTCGCGCTGCGCCGGCGGCTGCCGCATGGGCGCCTATTATGCCAACGGCGGCTTCGACAAGAACGACAACCTTTGCCACTACAACTACCAGGGCAACGTGCGCCGCGCGCTGAGCCAGGTGCACACGGTCGGCGAGGGCCAGCCGGAACCGGCGTGATGGCGACCGCGGCGCAAGCGACGCGCTGGCCCGAGCCGGAGTCGCTCGACGCGGGAGAAGTCGACCACCTCTTCGTCGGCCTGCGCGAGCAGCGCGAGGCGCTGCTGGGCGAACTGCGCACGCTCGAACTGCGCGCCGAGCGCGACGGCAGCCCGGCCGCATTCATCGATCTGGTCGAAGCGCGCGTCGGACTGAACGAACTGATGGGCTACTGGCGCCAGTTGCTGGCGCGGGCGCT
>CBHWED010000172.1:0-7258 GCA_966112795.1 uncultured bacterium | reverse complement strand
GCGCGGTTGAAGCGGTGGATCTCGTCCACGAACAGCAGCGTGCGCTGGCCGGCCTTCTGCATGGTCTCGGCCTCGGCGAAGGCCTTCTTGAGGTCGGCCACGCCCGAGAACACCGCGCTGATCGCGACGAAGCGCATGCCGACCGCATCGGCCAGCAGCCGGGCGATCGAGGTCTTGCCGGTGCCCGGCGGGCCCCACAGCACCATGCTCGACAGCTTGCCCGCCGCGACCATCCGCCCGATCGCGCCTTCCGCGCCCGTCAGGTGCTCCTGGCCGATCACCTGGTCGAGCGCGCGCGGGCGCAGCCGGTCGGCGAGCGGCGCGTCGGCGCGCGGCTCCTCTACAGGCGGGGGAGGGGGCAGGTCGTCGGCAAACAAGTCAGCCATCCCGGTCAGATAGGCGTTCGTCGATTGCTCGGCGAGCCTTCTTGAAACTCCGGCCAATTAAGATATATCGCAAACTATCGAAGGAGGTCTGCGACATGCACCATGATTGTTTCAACTACGACGCCGGGCGCGCCTGGAAGCGCGCGGCCAAGGCCTGGGCCGGCGGCTGGAACGGCTGGGGCGGGGGCCCCGGCGGGCCGTTCGGTCCGAGCGGCCCATTCGGCCCGAGCGGGCCTTTCGGCCCCGGCGGCCCGTTCGGTCCCAAGGGTCCGCGCTGGGGCCATCGCGGTCGCGGCGGCCCGCGCGAGCGCCAGTTCGGCCGCGCCGAGTTGCGCCTGCTGCTGCTCAAGCTGATCGCCGAGCAGCCGCGCCACGGCTACGACCTGATCAAGGCGATGGAGGAGCTTTCGGGCGGCCACTATTCGCCGAGCCCGGGCGTGGTCTATCCGGCGCTGGCGATGCTCGCCGACGAGGGTCTGATCGCCGAGCAGGCGAGCGACGACCAGCGGCGCAAGTTCGCCATCGCCGGCCCGGGTGAGGGCGCGCTGGCCGAGGAAGCCGAGGAAGCTGAACGCGCCATGGCGCGGCTCACCGGCCTCGCCGAGAACGCCGAGCGCGGCCGCGCACCGTCGATCGAGCGCGCCGCGGTCAACCTGTTCACCGCGGTCGGCCAGCGCATGGCCGAAGGCAGCGAAGACGGCGACCTGCCGCACCGCATCGCCGAGATCCTCGACGAAGCCGCGCAGAAGATCGAGCGGCTTTGACCTAAGGGACTGCGAGGATACCCCTTCCCACGGGCTCATGGTATGCTCCCCGAGAGGGTCGCGTCCGTGGGGAGGGGACTTTTCTTATGGCAACAGCACAATCTGTTCCAACGCCGACGCACCTGTGGATCGTCGGCCTGCTATCGCTGCTGTGGAACGCGTTCGGCGCGGCCGACTACACGATGACCGAGCTCGGCAGCCTCGCCTGGTTCGAGATGATGGGCCTCGGCCCCGAGGAGCTCGCCTGGACGCAGTCGTTCCCGGCGTGGTCGGTGGCCGCCTGGGCGGTCGGCGTGTGGGGCTCGGTGCTCGGCTCGCTGCTGCTGCTGGCGCGCTCGCGCCACGCGGTGACCGCGTTCCTGCTGTCGATCGTCGGCGCGCTGATCAGTTTCGCCTACCAGTTCACCGCCGCGGGCAAGCCCGCGTCGATGGAAGGCGGCGCCGCGGCGGTCATGCCGGTGGCGATCCTGATCCTGATCGCCGCGCAGTGGTACTACGCGCGGCGCCAGGCCGCTGCCGGGGTGCTACGCTGACCGGTTCCGCCGCGCCTCGACGAGGCGCAGGTACTTGTCGGCGACGGTGTGGTTGATCGCGTCCCACGAATAGGCGCGGCTGCGCACTTCGCCGGCCACGCCGTGGGCGCGCCGTAGCTCTGCGTCGGCGACGTAGCCGGCGATCGCGTCGGCGAAGTCGGCCACCTTGCCCGGCTCGATCAGCCGGCCCGTCTCGCCGTCGGCGACGAGGCTCTCGCTACCGGTCGCCCGCGCGGCGACCACCGGTACGCCCGAGGCCATCGCTTCGAGCGTGACGTTGCCGAAGGTCTCGGTGATCGAGGGGTTGAGCAGCATGTCCATGCTGGCGACCGCCCGGCCGAGGTCCGCGCCGGTCAGGATCCCGGTGAACACCGCGCCCGGCACGCGCTCGGCGAACCAGTCGTGTGCCGGCCCTTCGCCGACCACCAGCACCTTGTGCGGCACGCCGCGCTCACGCAGCGCGGCGACCGTGTCGCTGAACACGTCGAGGCCCTTCTCCATCACCAGGCGCCCGAGGAAGCCGATCGCCACCTCGTCGTCGGCGATGCCGAGCGAGCGGCGCCAGGCGAGGTCGCGCCGCTCGGGATCGAACACGGTCCGGTCGACCCCGCGCGACCAGATGCCGATGTCCTCGCTCATCCCCTGCTCGCGCAGCACCTCGGCCATGCTCTCGGACGGCGCCACCAGCGCGTCGCAGCGGTTGTAGAAGCGCTGCATGATGCTGATCAGCCACGGCTCGGCGAAGGCGAGGCCGTAGTACCGCGGATAGGTCTCGAACCGCGTGTGCACCGAGGCGAGCACCGGCAGCCCGTGCTCTTCGCCCCAGCGCAGCGCCGCGTGCCCGGTCACGTCGGGTGACGACACGTGCAGCACGTTGGGCTCGAACTTGGCCAGATCCGCGCGGTTCGGCCGTGAGAGGCCGAGCGGGAAGCGATACTCGCTGCGCGTCGGAATCGGCACCGCCGGGACCCCGACGAGGTCGCCGGTCGGCGGGAAGGCAGCAGGCTCGACCACCGGCGCATAGACGCGCACGGCGGCGCCCTTGCGTAGCAGGTAGTCGACCAGCCGGTTCAGGGCTTGGTTGGCGCCGTCGCGGACGTAGTTGTAGTTTCCGCTGAACAGGGCGACGCGCAGATCGGCGATGTCCATCGCGGACCCTTATGCGAAGCGAACGGCGAAGGCGAGGGGGCGGATACCCTATCCCGACGATCGTGCTGCGCGCCCACCGTGGCACGATCGCAACAGCGCCGAACCCCCCGGTATCACTTATTCACAAGCGATTGTTTCATTAGGAACCGAAGTTTATTCAGGCCCGAGGGACGTGCGAACCGTCGCAAGGAACGGCCAACAGGCGCTCGCGGCGCAGGGAGATGGAGAAATGTTTATGCGGACTCTCGGCACCGGCAAGGCCGGTATCGTGCGCGGATTCCTGTTCTGCGGATCGGCTGCCGCGGCATTCTGCACTCCCGGCATCGCCCAGGCGCAGGACCAGCCGGCACCCTCCGCGACCGACGACGACACCTATTCCGCCGAAGAGGACGCGAGCACCGGCAACGCGATCCTCGTCACCGCGACCAAGCGCGAGACGACGCTGCAGGATACCCCGGTCGCGGTCAGCGTGACCACGGCCGAGACGATCGAGCGCGCGCAGATCCGCGACTTGCGCGACCTGCAGACGGTTGTTCCCTCGCTCAGCGTCGGCCAGCGCCAGAGCGCGGCCAACACCAACTTCTTCATCCGCGGCTTCGGCAACGGCGCCAACAACGCCGGCATCGAGCCCTCGGTCGGCGTGTTCGTCGACAACGTCTATCGCTCGCGCACCGCGGCGCAGATCACCGACCTGCCCGACGTCGAGCGGATCGAGGTGCTGCGCGGGCCCCAGTCGACGCTGTTCGGCAAGAACGCCTCGGCCGGCGTCATCTCGATCACCACCGAGGAGCCGCAGTTCGAGCTCGGCGGCTCGGTCGAGGCGACTTACGGCAACTACGACCAGATGATCATCAAGGGCCACCTGACCGGCCCGCTGACCGACAGCGTCGCGGCGAGCCTGGTCGCCGGCTACAACAAGCGCGACGGCTTCTTCCGCGATGCGGGCACCGGCGACCGCACCAACGAGCGCGACCGCGGCTTCGTCCGCGGGCAGCTGCTCTACGACGACGGCGGCAGCTTCCGCGCCCGGTTCATCGCCGACTACGATTCGATCGACGAGAACTGCTGCGCGGTGGTCAATGTCCAGGATGGCATTTCCGTCCCGGCGATCCGCGCGCTCGGCGGCCAGGTCAACGCCCCGGCCGACAAGTTCGACGACGTGGTCTACAACAACTACAACTCGACCAACGACATCGAGAACTGGGGCTTCTCGGGCCAGCTCGACTACGACATCAACGATGCCTTCACGGTGACCTCGATCACCGCCTACCGCAGCACCAACGCGGTCACGCTGCAGGATTCCGACTTCTCCAGCGCCGACCTGATCTATCCGAACTTCCAGGACCTCGACATCGGGACGTTCACGCAGGAGTTCCGCCTGACCGGCGAGATCAACGACCGCATCAACCTGCTGCTCGGCGCGTTCTACATCAGCGAGGACATCGACCAGGACAACCAGCTGCTCTACGGCACGCAGTTCCGGCCTTACGCCAACCTGCTGGTCCAGCAGCTCTCGAACTGCTCGCTGTCGCTCTACACCTCGGCGTGCGCGATCCCCGGCTACGCCGGCCCGCCGCCGCGGCCGCTCGACGTGACCTTCGGCGCGCTCGAGGGCGATCCGACCAAGTACATCGGCAGGTTCTTCCCGACCGGGCAGGGCTTCACCGAGCACTACACGCTCGACAGCGAGGCGTTCTCGGCGTTCGGCCAGGTCGATTTCGAGATCGTCGACGGCCTCGTGCTGACGCTCGGCGGCAACTATACCGACGACAGCAAGACCTTCGTCACCGACGCGGTGTCGACCGACGTGTTCTCGGGCATCGACATCAACGCCAAGCGCAACCAGCTGACCGCGGTCGGCATCTCGCAGACGGTCGGCGGAATCCTCGGCGTGCCCGGCGGCATGGCCTCGCCGGCGCAGATCGCAGCCTTCGCCGCCGCCCAGCCGGCGGCGTTCGCGCAGATCCAGGCCGGTGCCGCCGCGGCGACCGCGCCGCTGCTGCAGCTGACCGCGCTGCAGTTCATGCCGCCGTTCGTCAACGTGCCCAACGCGGTCGAGGACAACGAGACCAACGACGACAACTTCAGCTACACGATCCGGCTGGCCTACGACGTCAACGACACGATCAACGTCTACCTGAGCTACGCGACCGGCTTCAAGGCGAGCTCGATCAACCTGTCGCGCGACAGCCGCCCGACCGCGGCGGACCGCGCGGCGCTGATCGCCGGCGGCTACGGGGTGCCCAACCTCAGCGCCGGTAGCCGCTACGCGGGCCCCGAGGAATCGCGGGTCATCGAAGGCGGGATCAAAGGCAACTGGGGCGATATCTCGGCCAACCTCGCGGTGTTCGACCAGGAGATCAAAGGCTTCCAGTCGAACATCTTCACCGGCTCGGGCTTCGTCCTGCTCAACGCCGGCAAGCAGAGCACTTTCGGCGTCGAGTTCGAGGGCCTCGCGACGATCGCCGACGCGCTCACGCTCAACCTCGGTGTGACCTATCTCGACCCGGTCTACGACAGCTTCGAGATTTCCGCCGTCGGCGACCTGACCGGCGAGCGCCCGGCGGGCATCCCCGAGTGGTCGGTGGTGATCGGCGCGCAGTACGAGATCGAGGTCGGCAACGGATCGATCGTGCCGCGCGCCTCGTTCCTGTGGCAGGACGAGACCCAGCTCATCGAGGGCCTGCCCGGCTTCCTCGTCCGCGGCCCCGACGGCACGATCACCGACGCCGGCCCGGCGCTCGCCGCGGCCGCGCCGTTCACCCGCGAGGTCAAGGACCTCAGCGCGTCGATCTCCTACGACATGGACAACGGGGTGAGCGTCGCGCTGTGGGGCCGCAACCTGCTCGACACGCGCGACCTCGGGGTGATCTTCGATTCGCCGGCGCAGCCGCGCGGCATTTCGGGCTACCCGAACGATCCGCGCACCTATGGCGTGACCGCGCGCTACCGCTTCTGACGCGCAGGCATCGCTGAACGGGAGAAGGGGGCCTGCGGGCTCCCTTTTTCTTTGCGCTGTGGGGAGGGCTTCGGGGAGGCGGGGCCGGGAGACTTGGGGGATCGGGGTTTCGGCCCCGCCTCGTTCGAAGACTTGGTCGGGTACCGATTATATTGCACGACCCGTGCCAAATTCGCGCAGTGGCGGAATTCCGCGCCACACGATGGTTCGCGGCCCGTTAACCTTTCTTGCCGCTGTCAAGTTTTCCGACAGCGCAATGTCACCGGACAAGGTGACCGTCGCGTTAGGACTGGGCGTCGACAGGACGGCACGCCTGGCGCCGCCCTGTCCGTACTGCAGCGACGCCCGGCGCGTCGCTGCAGCCTCCCGGTCGTCAGTTGGTCGTCAGCGTCGGCGCCGCGAATGTCGGGGGGTTCGAATTCCCGTCGGTCCGGTTGTCGCCATAGCTCTGGATCTGCGCGCCACCGCTGGCCGAGGTCGCGAAGGCATTGAGGCTGATCGTGTTGCCGCTCGCGCGGATCAGCGAGTTGCCGGTGCCCGAGGCGAGCAGCGCGGTCCCCGAATTGTTGAAGATCACCGTGTTGACGACGTTAACGAACGATTGCGCCGTTCCCGCCGCGGTCACCGCGGCAATGCCGCCCGAGCCGCCCGCGATCACGCTGCCCTCGATCGTCACCTCGTTGCGCGAGGCGAGCGTGTTGCCGGTCGAATCGAGCCGCAGCGCGTCGCCCGCGTTGCCGACGAGGCGCACGTTGGACAGCGCCACCCGCGCGTTGCCCGCGGCGCCAGTCGGTTGGACGCGGATGCCGCCGCCGGTCGCGCCGGTGCCGCAGTTGGCGATGGTCACGTTGCTCATCTGCAGCCGCGCCACCGCAGCCGGCGCGAACCGCACGCCCACGGCGGTGCCGGCGTTGAAGTTCTGGATATAGACGTCTTCCATGTAGAGCGACGCGCCCGAGGTGAAGCTGACCCCGACGAGGCCGGTCCCGGGGCTGCCCTGCGCCTGCGGCGCGCCGGTCCCGGCACCGTTGATCGACAGGCCGCGCAGGACCACGCGGATCGTGTTCGGGAAGCCCGAGGCGGAATCGTTGATGTTGATCCCGTTGACCGACGAGGCGAGCACGCTGCCGTGAGTCTCGCCGCAGTCGATGGTGATCGACTTGGTGATCGTGACCGCGCCGTAGCCGGCCGGGTCGAGGCAGTTGATCTCGCCGCCCGCCTGGGTCTTCGAGATCGCGCCGGCGAAAGTCTTGCACGGCGCAGTGCGGCTGCACGGATTGACGTCGTCACCGACGCCCGAAACCCACGTGCGGACGGCCTGCGCCTGCGCCGGTGCGGCACTCAGCGCAATACCGGCGACGAGGGCGAGCGACGCCAGCGAACGGAACGCAACCTGTTGGATCATCTTCATCGGAAGTCTCCCTGCTCGTGAAAAGCGGCGGGCTCCGCGGCGTGCGGAGTCCGTCG
>CBHWED010000171.1:0-7282 GCA_966112795.1 uncultured bacterium | reverse complement strand
AGGCTGGTCCAGGCGGCGAGCACCCAAGGGCGTACCCAGCGTGCCCAGGCGGCGTCGACGCGGCCTTCGATCAGCGCCGCGACCGCGAAGGCGAAGGCGACCGAGAAGCCGACATAGCCGAGGTAGAGCAGCGGCGGATGCAGCGCGAGCCCGGGGTCCTGCAGCAGCGGGTTGAGCTCCTTGCCCTCGAGCGCCGCCGGATCGAGGCGGGCGAACGGGTTCGAGGTGAACAGCAGGAAGGCGAGGAAGGCGGTGCCGATCAGGCCCTGCACGCCGAGCACGCGCGCCTGCAGCGTCTCGCGCAGATTGTCGCCGAACCAGGCGACCGCCCCGCCGAAGATGGCGAGGATGAGCACCCAGAGCAGCATCGAGCCCTCATGGTTCCCCCAGGTGCCGGCGAACCGGTAGATGAGCGGCTGCGTCGAGTGGGTGTGCTGCGCGACGACCGCGTAGGAGAGGTCGAGCCCGACGAAGATCGCGGCCAGCGCGGCGAACGCGATCGCGACGAAGAAGGCCTGCCACAGCGCCGCGGCGCGGCCGAACGCCATCAGCGCCGGGTCGGCGCGGCTGGCGCCGACGAACGGCACCGTCGACTGCGCGATCGCCAGCACGAACGCCAGGATCAGCGCGAAATGTCCAACTTCCCCCCACATGACGTCATTCCGATAGCCTCGATGCTGGCGCCAATCTAGCCGCACCCGGCCTCATGGATAAATTTGTCGTAACGACGCAGCGGAAAAGGCGCTCGTCATTCCATTTCGGCTGTGTATAGTTTGGCGCTGAGGGGGTTTTCTACAGTGTCAGACTTGTATCGGATCGCCATTATTGGCTCCGGGCCGGCCGGGCTTAGCGCCGCTGCCCGCGCCGCGGCGCGTGGCCTGCCGCATGTCCTCCTCGAGAAGACCGACCACCTGTCGGACACCATCTACAAGTACCAGCGCGGCAAGCATGTCATGGCGACACCGAGCCAGCTGGTGCTGCGCAGCGACATGTCGTTCGAGGCCGGCAAGCGCGAGACGGTGCTCGGCACCTGGGACGAGCAGGCGAAGCCGATCAACGTACGCCTCAATGCCGAGGTCAAGGCGATCACCGGCGCCAGGGGCGACTTCGAGCTGACGCTGACCAACGGCGACAAGGTCCGCGCCGAGACCGTGATCCTGGCGATCGGCACCCAGGGCAATCCGAATACGGTGCGCTGCGAGGGCGGTGACCTGCCGCACATCCAGTATCAGCTCGACGACCCCGCCGAATATGTCGACGAGAACATCGTCGTGATCGGCGCCGGCGACGCCGGCATCGAGAATGCGCTCGGCCTCGCCGCCGATCCCGAGCAGCGTAACGTCGTCTCGATCGTCAACCGTTCGGCCGACTTCGCGCGCGCCAAGGACGCCAACGTCAAGGCGCTGATGCAGGCGCGCGACCAGGGGCGTATCGCGGTGCTGACCGAATCGTCGCCGGCGAAGATCGAGCCGGGCTGGATGACGCTCGACACCCGCGACGGCGAGGCGCGCATTCCCTGCGACCGCGTCATCGCGCGCATGGGCTCGGCGGCGCCGCGCAAGTTCGTCGAGGCGTGCGGCATCGAGTTCACCAGCGAGGACCGCGAGGCCTTCCCGAAGCTGTCGCCGACCTTCGAGACCACCAACCCCGGCATCTTCGTCATCGGCGCGCTGGCGGGCTATCCGCTGATCAAGCACTGCATGAACCAGGGCTATGACGTCGTCGAGTTCATCGCCGGCAACACCGACCTGAAGCCCGCCGACGAGCCGATCCTCGAGAAGAAGCTCGCCAACCTGCCCGGCGAGAAGTCGGTCGCCGAGTGGCTCGAGTTCCTGCGCGAGCGCGTCGAGATCCTGAACGAGCTGTCGCCGCTGCAGATGCGCGAGTTCCTGCTCGATTCCGACGTGCGCTTCTACTGGGCCGACGACGTGGTGTTCGAGCGCAACGCGCCGGGCTCGTCGCTGTTCGGCATCGCCTCGGGCTCGGTGCTGGTCGAGATCAAGCCGAACGACCCGTCGGTCACCGTGCCGATCGGCACCGGCTCGATCTTCGGCGAGGTCGGCCTGATCTCGGGCCGCCGGCGCGGCGCCACCATCCGCGCCGGCGAGGATGCGATCCTTGTCGAGATCTCGCGCACCGCGGCCTTGAAGCTGATGGCGACGGTGCCGAGCGCCAAGCGCACGATCAACCGCATCACCACCGAGCGCCTGCTGCTGCAGATGTTCGGCTCAGGGCTGTCGAAGGCCGACATCGAGGAGGTGGTCGCCACCGCCGAGATCAAGACGGTGAAGGCCGGCGAGGCGATCATCAAGGAAGGCCAGGACGGCTACGACATCTTCGTCATCCGCTCAGGGAGCATGGTGGTGCAGAAGGAGATCGGCGGCAAGCCGGTGTTCCTGTCCTATGTGCCGGCCGGCTCCTACGTCGGCGAGATGGCGCTGATCGACGGCGGCCGCCGCACCGCGACCGTCAAGGCGGCGGTGAAGTCGGACGTCATCCGGCTGGACGGCGATGCCTTCCGCCGCCTGCTCGAACGCAAGCCCGAGCTGTTCAAGAAGGCGCAGACCGACATGGCGGCGCGCCGCGACCTCAACAACTACATCGAGGCGAAGAAGGACAGCTTCGGCGGCATCGTCGACATGTACAGCTCGGTCGCGAGCTTCCTCGTCGAGAACGGCGTCGGCGAGGCGACCGACGTGCTGCTGATCGACGAGAACCTCTGCGTCGGCTGCGACAATTGCGAGAAGGCCTGCGCCGATAGCCATGACGGGCTGTCGCGGCTCGACCGCGAGGCGGGGCGCACCTATGCGCACCTGCACGTGCCGACCTCGTGCCGGCACTGCGAGCATCCGCACTGCATGGCCGACTGCCCGCCCAACGCGATCCACCGCGGTCCCGACGGCGAGGTGTTCATCGACGACACCTGCATCGGCTGCGGCAACTGCACGCGCAACTGCCCCTACGGCGTGATCCGGCTCGACAAGCCGCCGCCCAAGAAGCCGGCGCTGCTGTCGTGGCTGATGTTCGGCGCCGGCCCCGGGCCGGGCGAGCCGAGCAAGGCCTGGTCCTATGCCGCGGCCAAGAAGAAGGGCGTCGAGCTGCCCAAGAAGGCGATCAAGTGCGACATGTGCTCCGGGATATCGGGCGGCCCGTCGTGCGTGCGCGCCTGCCCGACCGGGGCGGCGATCCGCGTGTCGCCCGAGGAGTTCCTGTCGGTCGCGCTGATGTCGCGGGGGGACGGCTAGGCCATGGCACGGGGGGCACAAGCCGACCAGCGCTCGGGCAGCGCGCATCACGAGGGGTTCCTCGACTACGCCAACCGCCGCTACCTCAAGGTGGCGAGCGGGCTCTGCGTCGTCGCGATCCTCGCCTATCTGCTGATCGACGTGACGCCGCGCCACAATGGCGGCAGCTGGTACGGCTATCTGCTCGGCACGATCGGCGCCGGCCTCATCGTCTGGCTGTCGCTGCTCGGCGTGCGCAAGCGCGCGATCACGCCGGGCCGCTGGTCGTTGAAGGGCTGGACCTCGGCGCACGTCTATCTCGGTCTCGCGCTCATCGTCATCGGCACGCTCCACACCGGCTTCCAGCTGGGCTGGAACGTCCACACGCTCGCCTATGTGCTGATGATGCTCGTCATCCTGTCGGGGCTGTTCGGCATCGTCGCCTATGCGCGCATCCCGCAGGCGATGAGCCTCAACCGCGCCGAGACGACGCAGGCGCAGATGCTCGACACCCTGCGCGGGCTCGACCGGCAGATCCATGAAACCGCGCAGCCGCTCGGCGCCGAGCATGCGGCGATCGTCCGCCAGAGCCTCGAGAATTGCGACGTCGCCGGCAGCCTCAGGTCGCGGGTCACCGGGCTTCATCCGCGTTGCGGCAATCGCGCGGCGCTGCGCGAGCTTCGCGACGAGCTGCGCAAGAACCCGCCCGACAAGGACATGCTGGCGCAGCTCGTCTTCCTGCTCGAACGCAAGGAAGCGACGCTCGCACAGGCGCGCCGGCACATCCGCTACAAGACGCTGCTGGAGATCTGGCTCTACGTCCACGTGCCGGCGACCTTCGCGCTGATCGCAGCGCTCGTCGCCCACATCGTCAGCGTCTTCTTCTACTGGTGAGGACCGCGTGAGCTTCGTCGTCCGCGAGATTACGCGCCGCGCCGGGGGCGGCGAGATCGTCCGGCCCGTCCGGCACGAGGTGCCGGTGCTGACCGTCGGCCGCGCCCCCGACAACAGCATCCCGCTCTCCGACCTCGCCGTGCTGCCGCATCATGCGCGGCTCGAGCTCGGCGACGACGCCCGCGTGACCATCGAGGCGCTGGGCGGCACGCCGCTCGAGATCGACGGCAAGTTCGTCGGCCGCGCCGAGCTCGACACGTCGAAGACCTCGCGGGTGACGATCGGCAGCCATCGGCTGACCATCGAGCGCGATCCCGCCGGCGACGTCGTCGTCACCGTCGAGCGCGTGGCGCCGCTCTCCGAGGCCGCGCAGGCCGAGGACGAGGAGCGCATCTTCTCGCTCGCCGGCGCGATGCCGGGCAAGCGGCGCATGGCCTGGGGCTTCATCGCCGTGGTGCTGGCGCTGTTCCTGATCTGGCCGGTCACCGCCTTCATCACCGCGAAGGAAGGCGAGGCGCGCAAGATCCAGGCCGACGAGGCGTGGCTCTCGGGCTCGCTGTCGGCCGCGCATGCCGATCTCAAGGACGACTGCCAGGCCTGCCACGTCAAGGCGTTCGTCGCGGTTCGCGACGAGACCTGCACCGGCTGCCACGTCAAGCTCGACGACCATGCCGATCCGAAGCGGCTGGTCGCGGCGCACCCCGACGTCGGCCTCCAGGCGAAGCTGCGTTCGGCGGTCGCCGGCACGTTCAACCTGCCCGAGTGGGGCTGCACCGGCTGCCACAAGGAGCATGAGGGGCCGACGGCGATGCCGCTGACCGCCGAGAGCTTCTGCAGCGACTGCCATCGCAACCTGTCGAAGGAGCTGGCCGACACCAAGCTGCTCGATGCCGACGACTTCAAGGACGCGCACCCCGAGTTCCGCCCGGCCGTGGTCGTCGCGTCGGAATGGTCGGGCCCGAAGATCGAGCAGGTGTCGCTGAGCGACCGCCCACGCGAAGGGTCGGGCCTCAAGTTCCCGCACAAGCTGCACCTGTCGAAGGTCAACGGCGTCGCGCAGATGGCGCAGCGCATCGGCACCGCGCAGGTGGGAACGGGCCTCGAATGCGCCGATTGCCACACGCCCGACGCCACCGGCGTCCGCTTCCGGCCGATCGAGATGGAGCGCGACTGCGGCGGCTGCCATTCGCTCGACTTCGCGCGTAGCGGCAGCGTCGTGCGTACGCTTCGCCACGGCAGCCCCGAGCAGACGGTGGCCGAGCTCCGCGACTTCTACCGCGCCGGCGGCAGCGGTACCGCCGCGTCGATGACCGAGCGTCAGCGCCCGGGCGCCGCGATGCGGCTGGCGAGCGCGGCGCGCGGCCAGAGCGTCGAGGAGCGCATCCGTGCGGTCTTCTCGGAGGGCGGCGCCTGCTACGACTGCCACTTCGTCGAGGCGCCGGCCAATCCGCGCTCGCTCGACTTCAAGATCCGTCCCGTGACGCTTGCCGACCGCTTCATGTCGCGCGCCTGGTTCGATCATCGCGACCACAACACCGACGTCACCGACTGCGCCACCTGCCACAAGGCGGCCGTATCGGATCAGGCAACCGACCTGCTGCTGCCGGGCATCGGCGTCTGCCGCGACTGCCACGTCGGCGCGCATCCCGAGGACAACAAGATCGCGTCGCCCTGCTCGAGCTGCCACACCTATCACGAGAGCCCGGGCGCGCCGCGCGTGCTGAAGGCGGTCGGTGCGGATCGCCCGTCGAAGGGAAGTGTTGAGGAACTGAAGCCGTCGACGACGGCGAATACCGGAGCAGTACGGTTCTCGCGCTGATCATCCAGGAACGTTATCCCGGCGTAACTGCCTTGGGTGGGCGTAGCAGGGATGACGGCGATGTGGGCCGAGACGCATTCTAGAGGGGGCGTTACCGGATCCATGGACTCGGCGATTCAATCGAGCTCGCTCAGGCGGACCGGCGCTGGACGCTCCGATTCGCTGCTGATCGCGCAGATCACCGACATCCATCTCGGCTTCGATCCCGGCAATCCGCACGAGATGAACCGGACGCGCCTCGACGCCGTGCTGCGCGAGATCTGCGCCGCCAAGCCGACGCCCGACATCATCGTCGCCAGCGGCGACCTCACCGAAGCCGGCGTGATCGACGACTATCGCACGCTGCGCGAGCTGTTCGCCGCCTGCCCGGTGCCGGTGCTGCCGATGATGGGGAACCACGACGTCCGCGAGACCTTCCGCCAGGTCTTCCCCGAGGTGCCGACCCACGACGGCTTCGTCCAGTATGCGGTCGATGCCGGACCGGTGCGGCTGATCCTGCTCGACACGCTCGAGGAAGGCCGTCACGGCGGCGGCTTCTGCGAGACGCGCGAGCGCTGGCTCGAGGCGCGGCTCGCCGAGGCGCCCGATCGGCCGACGGTGGTGTTCCTGCACCATCCGCCGGTGCAGACCGGCATCGACTGGATGACCATCCATGCCGAGGAGGCGTGGGCGGCGCGCGTCGAAGGCGTCATCAGCCGCTACACAAATGTCGTCGCGGTGCTCGCCGGCCATATCCACCGGCCGATCGTCGCCGCCTGGGCCGGCACCCGCGTGTCGGTGTGCCCGTCGACCGCGCCGCAGGTGGCGCTCGACCTGCGCGAGATCGACCCGGCGTCGCCCGACGGCCGCGCCATGATCATCGCCGAGCCGCCGGGCTATGGCCTGCACCTGTGGAACGGCCAGACGCTGATCAGCCACTTCGGCGTGGCCGACGTGCATCCGGTGCTCGCCAGCTACACGCCGCAGCTGCAGCCGATGGTGCGGGAATTCCTCGAGGAGCGCGACTCTCCGCATGCAGAAGTGCTGGCGGAAGCCCCCGTCAGCTAGCTCGCACTCCGTTACCACAGTCCACGACCCCTCGTCCTTGCGGGAGAGTGGCGTAGGCCAACATCAGTCGAGAAGTGGCCTGATCCGTTCCGCCGCTACCGTCGGCCGGCTGGCCGGCCCGCCGCCGGCTTAGCCGCCGTGCGCGCGGGCGGCACCCAGTCGTCGAGGTCCGTCGAGTCGACCACCCGATAGGGCACGCCGCGCCGATTGAGGAAGAAGCGCTCCATCTCGGGGCGCGTGAATGGGCGCGAGCCCAGCCGGCCGAACACCGCCATCTGGTTGCCGGTCTCGTCGACCG
>CBHWED010000170.1:0-7314 GCA_966112795.1 uncultured bacterium | reverse complement strand
TCGGTCGCCGGCCTGCTGATCACCACCGAGGCGGCGATCAGCGAGATCCCCGAGGACAAGCCGGCCGCGCCGGCGATGCCCGACATGGGCGGCATGGGCTTCTAAGAGCCTGGCCGAAAAGCCAAAAACAGGAAGGGCCGGGGAGCGATCCCCGGCCCTTTCCTCATCTGCGAACGCCTAGTCCGCGCTCTCGGCCGCCGGCAGCACCATGCGCGCCTCGCGCGCCGCGGCGGTCGGGGCGGCTGCGTTCCGGCAGCCGCGCGCGGCACCGAGACCCTTAAGGTAGGCCCGCCGTACCGCGCCGCCGTAGATCGCCGCCTGGACCTGCTTCTCCTTCTTGCTCGCCCCGGTGAGCACCCGCACCAGGCCGTAACCGGGGATCAGCGTCCCCATCGCCGCCCGCGCCCCGGCGGTGGCGACCGCGGTGCCTTCGCCACTCTCGGCATGGGGCGTGTCGGCGTCGGGGCCCATGGCTGCGGTGATCGCGTCGACCGCCGCGGCGATCTGCGCGCAGCTGCCGGTGCCTTCGCTCGAATAGGGCGCCGAGGCGGCGAGCAGCAGCACCGGCGGGATCTCCGGATCCTCGATCCGCAAGTCACGCAGCGGCGCCTTGGCGCCTTCGACCACGTCGTCGACCGTATTGTCCTGCGCGGCGAGCGGAGCGCCCGCCAGCGAGACAGCCACGATCCACCCGCCAGCCAGTAAACCGACACGCATCATCATGCCCCCTTCCCGGTTGTCCGGCCATGCTAGCGCATTCGCACCGCCGCGGCGAGACGATGGGCCGTCAGGCAGTGTAGCGCATCGCCACGCCGCAGCGCGCGTACTCGCCGCCGGCGCGCTCGAGGATCTCGGCGTCGTGGACGAAGCCGTTGCGCTCGTACATCCGGATCGCCGCCGCGCTCTTGCTGTTCGACAGCAGGAACAGCCGCTCGGCGCCCATCGCGAAAGCGCGCTCGATCGTCGCCCGCAGCAGGAACTCGCCCGCCCCGCGCCCGCGCGCCTCGGGCGCGACGGCCATCTTGATCAGCTCGAACTCGCGCTCGCCGGTCCGGAGCAGGCCGCAGGTGCCGACGATCCCGAGCTCGGGATCCTCGACGAACAGCACGTCTCCGCCCGGCGCGATGATCTCGCCGACCGGATCCGCGAGCTGCGCCTCGTCGACCGGCTCGAGCGCATACATGGCCTCGATCCATTGCCGGTTGATCCGCGCAAAGACCGGCGCCAGCTCGTCGCGGAACGGACGGATCGCGAAGCCCGGTCCCGGTCGCCGGTCGAGCGGCCGCTCGGCGAGGGCCGCCTCGAGCGCCGTGACATGCGCGAGCAGCGCGTCGACGTCGCAGGTCTCCGCCACCGCCGCCCGGATACGCGGCCACAGCGTCGTTTCCGCGCGCGCCATGACCGCGCGCCCGCGCTCGGTCAGCGCCAGCCGCCGGACCCGCCGGTCCTTCTCGGCTGGATCGCCGTCGACCAGGCCGATCTCGGCGAGCTGCGCGGCAATGCGGGTCATCGCCGGTTGGCTCACCCCGGCGCGTTCCGCTGCTTCGCCCACGCTCATCGGCCCGTGCCGCCAAAGCGCGGTCAGCAGCGGCATCTGCGCGGGCTGGGTCGGCAGATCGCAGTCGCGCGCGATCAGCTCGGCGCCCGCCTGCAAGCGCTCCGCCAGCCGCTTGAGCCGGCTCCCGAGCATGACGCCGCCCTCATCCGCCAGAACATCCTGCATGGTTAGCACCTCGCGATTCCATAACAGGTTATATAACTCCGCCGACCCGTCAAGCGCGCTGCCGTCCGGCACCAGCGCGCGCCTCGCCCGTTCTGTCCCCGGACGGGCAAGGAGGCTGGCATGAAGATCCCGCACAACGCGCTTATCGCCCTCGCCAACGGCGAGAAGTTCCTCGTCATGCGCAACGTCGGGCAGGCGTTCGAGCCGCGGCTCGAGCAAGTCGCCGACCTCGACCTCGAGCTGACCAACTTCAGCGCCGGCGTGCGTCACCAGGACCCGGCGGGGCAGCGCAACGGCAGCACCGACATCGACGAGCTCGCCCATGGCGCGGCGATCGCCGGATGGCTCAACGAGCGGGCGCTGCAGGGCGATCTCGGCGAAGTGGTGATCGCGGCCGATCCCAAGACCCTCGGCCAGATCCGCCAGCATTGCCACAAGGAGCTCGAGCGGCGGATCATCGGCGAGCTGGCCAAGGACCTGGTCAACTCGCCGGTCAGGACAGTCGAGCAAGTGCTCGCCGAGGCCTGACACATGGCCGGCCCGGCCGAACACCGCGCGCGGATGGTCGAGCGCCAGCTGCGCAAGCGCGGCATCCGCAACCCGCAGGTGCTCGCGGCGATGGCCGAGGTCCCGCGCGAGCGCTTCGTGCCCGAGCGGCTCGCCGAGTTCGCCTACGAGGACGGACCGCTGCCGATCGGCGAGGACCAGACGATCAGCCAGCCGTACATCGTCGCGCTGATGATCGAGGCCGCTGACGTCGCCCCCGGCGACCGCGTGCTCGAGGTCGGCGCCGGCTCGGGCTACGCCGCGGCGGTGCTCTCGCGCATCGCCGGCCGGGTCTACGCGATCGAGCGTCACGAGACGCTGGCGAAGGCGGCGCGGCGGCGGGTGGTCGATCTCGGCTACGACAACCTCACCGTGCTCGCCGGCGACGGCAGCCTCGGCCTCCCCGCGCACGCGCCGTACGATGCGATCCTGGTCGCCGCCGGCGGCGACAAGGTTCCCGAGCCGCTCAAGCGCCAGCTCGCGATCGGCGGACGGCTGGTCGTGCCGGTCGGCGGCGAATCGATCCAGTCGCTGCTGTGCGTCACCCGCACCGGCGAGGACGAATGGAGCGAGCACGACCTCGGCGGCGTGCGCTTCGTTCCGCTGATCGGCGCCCACGGGCGCTGGGAAGACGGCAACCAGGCGGCGAGCAACCACCGCCCGGCGCGCGAGCTGAGCCTACCCGAATGCATTGCCGAGGCCGCGGAGCCGCTGCCCGATCCCGAAGGGGACGCGCACTTCGCCGAATGGTTCGACCGCTATGCCGATCGGCGCGTGGTCCTGCTCGGCGAAGCGAGCCATGGCACGCACGAGTTCTACGCCGCGCGCGCCGAGATCACCCGCCGCTTCGTCGAACGGCACGGCTTCACTATCGTCGCGGTCGAGGCCGACTGGCCCGACGCCGCCGCGATCGACCGCTACATCCGCCACCGCCCGCACCGCGCGGGCGCGCAGCCGCCGTTCCAGCGCTTCCCGACCTGGATGTGGCGCAACACCGTGATCGAGCAGCTGGCGCACGATTTGCGTGGTCTTAATCACGGTCGCGAGCCCGAGCGCATGGCCGGCTTCTACGGGCTCGACATCTACAACATGTCGGGCTCGATCGAGGCGGTGCTCGCCTGGCTCGACGAGCACGATCCCGAAGCCGCGGCGGTCGCGCGCGAGCGCTACGGCTGCCTCACTCCGTGGCAGGCCGAACCCGCGACGTACGGCCGCGCCGCGCTGACCAGAGGCTACGCCGAATGCGAGGCCGAGGTCGTCGCGCAATGCCGCGAGCTGCTCGAGCGCGCGCTCGAGGATGAAGGCAGCTTCGCCGCGGCGATGAACGCGCGGCTGATCGCCTCGGCCGAGCGCTACTACCGGATCATGTACTACGGCGGCGCCGAGAGCTGGAACTTGCGCGACAGCCACATGGCCGAGACGCTCGATCACTTGCTCGAGCAGGGCGGACCTGACGCCAAGGCCCTGGTCTGGGCGCACAACAGCCACATCGGCGATGCACGCGCGACCGAGATGGGCCGCGTCCGCGGCGAGCACAACATCGGCCAGCTCGTGCGCCAGCGCTGGGGCGACGAGGCGGCGCTGATCGGCTTCGGCACGCACGCCGGCACGGTCACCGCGGCCGACGACTGGGACAGCCCGCGCAAGCAGAAGCGCGTGCTGCCGAGCCGCAGCGACAGCTACGAGCGCCTATGTCACGACAGCGGCGTCGAGCGCTTCCTACTCGATCTCGCCCCCGGCAAGCACGAAGCGCTCCGCCGCCGCCTAGCGGAACCCCGGCTCGAGCGCTTCATCGGCGTGATCTACCGCCCCGAGACCGAGCGCTGGAGCCATTACAGCGAGGCCGTGCTGCCCGAGCAGTTCGACGCTTTCGTGTGGATCGACGAAACCTCCGCGCTCGAGGCGCTCGGGCCGCAGGAACCCGATCGCGGCCTGCCCGAGACCTATCCGTTCGGAGTCTGACTCCCCTTTGCCGGCCCCGGCCGCGCTGGTAGAATGGCCCGAAAAACAACGGGAGGGCCCTTGCCATGCGTCTGACTTTGACCCTGTGCCTCGCGGCCACGCTCGCTGCCTGCGCGCCTGCCGGCGAGACCGCCTCCTCGTCGTCGTCGTCCCCGTCGCCCGCGGCGGGCGCTTACGCCGCCGCGCTGGCCGATCCCGAGCGCCCGCAGGCCGATCGCGACCGCGACGCCGCGCGGCTCCCGGCCGAGATCCTCGCCTTCGCCCAGGTCGCCCCCGGCGAGAAGGTCGGCGACTACATCATGGGCGGCGGGTACTGGACGCGGCTGCTGTCGAACGCGGTCGGCCCGTCGGGCAAGGTCTACGCGTTCCAGCCCAACGAGTTCATCGCTTTTCGCCCGGCCTACGGTGACGAACAGAACGCCGCGGTCACCGGCCGGCCGAACGTCGTCGCGCTACGCGGCCCCGTCGCCGCGCCGCCGTTCCCCGAGAAGCTCGACACGATCATCACGGTGCAGAACATGCACGACCTCTACATCGGCGCGATGCCGCAAGGCACCGGCCCGAAGGCGCTCAAGGCTCTCTACGACGCGCTCAAGCCCGGCGGCACGCTGCTGGTGGTCGATCACAGCGCCGCGGCGGGCGCCGGCCTCGCTGCGGCCAACACGCTCCACCGGATGGACCGCGATGCAGCGATCGCCGCCCTCAAGGCGGCCGGTTTCGCTCTCGAAGCCGAAAGCGCAATCTACATCAGGCCCGACGATCCGCGCACTGCCAACGTGTTCGACCCGGCGATTCGCGGAAAGACCGATCAGTTCGTGCTGCGGCTCCGGAAGCCCGGCTGATGCGACGAACCGAGTGGATTCCACGGCTGGCCGTCCCAAGGAGTCCGTTCATCGCGGAACGAATTGCCTAAACGCCTCGCGTGGTTAAGATTTCCACAATCTTCATGAGGGTACGCATCTAGGCATGAAGTTCGGGACACTTGGACGGGTCGTTGCCGGCATCGCATTGGCCGCAACGAATTTCGGCGCCACGGTTGCGCCGGCACAATCGCAAACAAGCTTCGAGGCCGCGTTCGACAATGCGCTCGGCACCGAGGTGCGCGCGCCGCGTGACTTCACGCCGGACTTCGGCAATCCGCTGATGGCGCAGATCGCGCAGATCGCCGACGGCTCGAACGGCCGCATCGGCGTCGCCGCGATGGACCTCTCGACCGGACAGGAAGTCGCGGTGCTCGGCGACCAGCCGTTCCCGATGGCCAGCACCAGCAAGATCGCCATCGCCGCGACCTATCTCGAAGGCGTCGACAAGGGCCGGTGGAGCCTGAGCAGCGAGTTCCCGCTGATGATCCCGGTCGCCTCGCGGCCGCATTCCTCGGCGATCGCCCCGGTCCGCCCGGGCCAGTACCTGACCGCACGCGAACTGATCGAGCAGATGATCACCCGCTCGAACAACTCGGCGACCGACGCGCTGCTCGCGGCCGTCGGCGGCCCCGCGGTGGTCAACGACTGGGCCCGCCGCGCGGGCATCCAGAACTTCAATCTCACGCGCGACATCGCCACGCTCGTGCGCGACGACGGCGAGGTTAATCCGGCGACCCAGGTCGACGTGCGCGACAGCGTCACCCCGCGCGACATGGTCAAGCTGCTGAGCGGCCTCTACCAGGGGCGCTGGCTGAGCGCGTCGAGCCGCAACGTGCTGATCGGCGCGATGGAACGCTGCCGCACCGGCACCGGGCGCATCCGCGCGCTGATGCCGACCGAGGCGCGCATCGCGCACAAGACCGGCACGCTGAGCAACACCTCGAGCGACGTCGGCATCATCACCGGACCCGACGGCCGCGCGATCGCAGTCGCGATCTACGTCACCGGCCAGGGCGGCAAGCCCAACCGCGACAGCAAGATCGCCACGCTCGCACGGGTGCTCTACGACGGCTACGGCGAGTCCGCCCGCCAGTACGCCAACGCCCGCTACCGGCCTGCGGGCACCTCGTCAGTCGCCGCCAACTAAGCACCGCAAACGAAAAGGGCGCGACCTCGCGGCCGCGCCCTCTCCGAAAAACGTCCGAGCTCGACGCTTAGTCGGCCTTGGCCGCGTCCGTGCTCTCGCCCTGCGCGGTGGCTTCGGCTTCGGCGGCGGCGTCGGTAGCAGCGTCCGTGGTGCCGTCGGCAGCGTCGGAGACCGCATCGGCGGCGTCGGTGGCAGCGCCTTCGACCGCCTCGCCGGCGGCTTCCGCGTTCGCCTGGGTATCGGCCATCGCGTTGTCAGCGGTCTCCTCGGCAGCGTCCTGGGTTTCCTGCGAGCAGGCCGCCAGCGAGAGGGCAGCACCGGCAATCGCGGCGACGAGAACGATCTTGCGCATGTTCGTATTCCTTCAACAGCGGGAACGGGACGCGCGCCTCACAGGAAGGTCCGGCGAGAGCAGGCGTGAAACCCACCATGCGGTGAACTCCACCCTTTGAAATAATGGCAACTTTGTGGCGAAGCAAGCAAATCCGCCCTCACCGCGGGCGTGTCAAACCGGCTGACCTCGCTGCGCAACGCTGCTAGCACGCGGTCATGGCGGACAAGCAGCATCTCTACCTGGTCGACGGATCGGCCTATATTTTTCGCGCCTATCATCGGCTTCCGCCGCTGACCAACCCACACGGCGTGCCCGTCGGCGCGGTTTACGGCTACACGACGATGCTGTGGAAGCTCGCCGACGAGCTCGGCAAGGCTGAAGGCCCGACACACCTCGCGGTGATCCTCGACAAGGGCTCGACCAGCTTCCGCAACGCGCTCTACGACCAGTACAAGGCCAACCGGCCGCCGCCGCCGGAAGATCTGGTGCCGCAGTTCCCGCTGATCCGCGATGCGACGCGCGCGTTCAGCCTGCCGTGCATCGAGGAGGACGACCTCGAGGCCGACGACCTGATCGCATCCTATGCGCGCGAAGCGACGCGGCGCGGGTGGGACGTGACGATCGTCTCGAGCGACAAGGACCTGATGCAGCTCGTCGGCAAGTGCGCCGACGCCCCCGAGGGGTCCGAAGGCGGCTGCATCGACATGCTCGACACGATGAAGAACCAGCGGATCGACAT
>CBHWED010000169.1:0-7354 GCA_966112795.1 uncultured bacterium | reverse complement strand
GGGTCGCGAACGCCTGGGCCTGCGCGCTGACCCTCGCCTGCACCGGGCCGACGAGCGTGCGCTGCTGCTCGGCGTAGTCGAGCTTGAGCTGGTTCTGCTTGGTTTCGAGCTCGGCCTGGGCGCGCTCGAGCCGTTCGGCGTCGGCATCGGAGGCGGAAGCTGCGGCCGCGGGTCGCGGCGACTCGTCCCCGAAGCCTTCGGGCGCCTCGCCACCACCGGCCTGGACCGCCGGCGCTTGGGCCTGTCGCGCCTCGAGGCGGGCGATCTCGGACTTGAGCGCGTTGACCTCTTCGACCTGCGGCCGCAGCTTGACGTCGAGCTCGCGGATCGCCGCGCCGAGCTCGCCGATCCCGGTGGGCGGATCGGCCATCAGGCTGGCGACCTCGACGTAGCAGGCGGACGTGGCTGGCGCAGGCGCCGCCGGCTCGCCCTGGGCCGAGGCGGGAAGCGCGGCCAGCGCCCAGAGTGCGGAGGCGCCGGCGGCGAGGAAAGACGTCTTCATGGCCTTACTCCCTCGTCCGTATTGTCTCTCGATATCAGGCAATTGACAAGCGTTCCGATGCGCGGCGCACGCGCTGGGGAAGCAGCGGCCATTGCTCTGTCACGCCGAGCCGCTAAGGCTCGGCACATGACCGCGCGGGACTGCGACATCGTCATCGTCGGCGGCGGGCTGGCCGGAGGGCTGATCGCGCTGGCGCTCGCACGACGCAGGCCCGAGCTCGCCGTACGAGTGCTCGAAAGCGGTCCGGTCGCGGGCGGGAACCATCGCTGGAGCTGGTTCGCAAGCGACCTGTCGGAAGCCGGCCGCGAGCTGCTCGACGGCTTCGAGCTGCAGCGGTGGGACGACGGATACGAGGTGCGCTTCCCGGGCTTGCGGCGCACTCTCTCGACGCCGTACCGCTCGCTGACCTCACGCGCGTTTGCCGAGGGATTGGCGCGATTGCTGCCCGCAGGGACGATCCGTACGGGCGTCGAGGTCGCGGCGCTCGACAGGGACGGCGTGACGCTCCGGTCTGGCGAACGCATCGCGGCCCGCGCCGTGATCGACTGCCGCGGGTTCGCCCCTTCCCCCCACCTCGCCGGTGGCTGGCAGGTCTTCGCTGGCCGCCTGATGCGCATGGCCGCGCCGCATGGCGTCCGCCGCCCGCTGATCATGGATGCGACCGTCGACCAGCTTGGCGGGTATCGCTTCGTGTATGTCCTGCCGACGGGCCCCGACACGCTCTTTCTCGAGGACACTTACTATCAGGACACGCCCCAACTCGACCGTGCGGCGCTCTCGGCGCGGCTCGACGACTATTGCCGCGCGAACGGCTGGGCCGGCGCGACGGTCAGTTCCGAGGAGGGCGTCTTGCCGGTGGTGACGGGCGGCGATTTCGCTGCGTTCCAGCATTCGCAACGGATCGAGGGGGTCGGCGTCGCCGGCGCGCGCGGTGGCTTTGCGCATCCGCTGACCAGCTACACGCTGCCGTTCGCTGCCGAAACTGCGCTCGCAGTCGCCGCCGAAGCCGATCTGCCCGGCGAGCGGATGGCGGCGCTGCTCGAGGCGCGCGCGCAGCGCCACTGGAAGGCGATGCGCTTCTACCGGCGGCTCGGCGCAATGCTGTTCGGCGCTCCGCCCGCGCAGCGTCGACGCGTGTTCGAGCGGTTCTACCGGCTCGACGAGCGGCTGATCGAGCGGTTCTACGCCGGGCGATCGACCTTGCCGGATCGCGCCCGCGTGCTCTGCGGCAAGCCGCCGGTCCCTCTCCGCGCGCTCGCCGCGAAGCAGCCGCGCATGCGAGAAGCCGCATGACCGCCGCCAAGCAAGCTTGCGTCATCGGCGCCGGGTTCGGCGGACTCGCGCTGGCGATCCGCCTCCAAGCCGCGGGAATCGCCACCACGCTGATCGAGGCGCGCGACAAGCCCGGCGGCCGCGCCTACTACTGGCAGAAGGACGGCTTCACCTTCGATGCCGGCCCGACCGTGATCACCGACCCCGCGTGCCTGCGCGAGCTATGGGCGCTCAGCGGCCACGATATGGCCGACGACGTCGAGCTCATGCCGGTCACCCCGTTCTACCGGCTCAACTGGCCCGACGGGACCACCTTCGACTACTCGAACGACGAGACCCAGCTGCGCCGCGAGATCGCCCGGCTCGATCCGGCCGATATCGCCGGTTACGACGCGTTCCTCGAATATGCCGCGGCCGTCTACGACGACGGCTACGTCAGGCTCGGCACCGAACCGTTCCTCGACTTCGCGTCGATGGTCAAAGCCGCGCCCGCGCTCGCCAAGCACCGCGCGTGGCGCTCGGTCTACGACGTGGTCGCCGGCTACGTCCGCAACGACAAGCTGCGCCAGGCGCTGTCGTTCCACACGCTGCTCGTCGGAGGCAATCCGATGACCACGAGCAGCATCTACGCGCTGATCCACAAGCTCGAGAAGGACGGCGGCGTGTGGTGGGCGCGCGGCGGCACCAACCGCCTCGTCGCCGGCATGCTGCGCCAGTTCGAGCGGCTCGGCGGCGAAGTGCGACTGCACGACCCGGTCGTGCAGATCGACACGCTCGGTTCGCGCGTCACCGGGGTCACCACGCAGAGCGGCTGGAGCGGCACATTCGCCGCGGTGGCCAGCAACGCCGACATCATGCATTCCTACCGCGACCTGCTCGGCCGCGCCGAGCGCGGCAAGACGATGGCCCGGCGTCTCGCGCGCAAACGCTTCAGCCCGTCGCTGTTCGTGGTCCATTTCGGGATCGAGGGCAGCTGGCCGGGCATTCCCCACCACATGATCCTGTTCGGACCACGCTATAAGGAACTGCTCGAGGATATCTTCGACTACGGCGTGCTGCCGGCCGACTTCGCGATCTACCTGCATCACCCGACGGTGACCGATCCGTCGCTGGCGCCGGACGGCAAGAGCACGTTCTATGCGCTGGTCCCGGTCGCGCACCTCGGCAAGCTCGCGGTCGACTGGGAGCAGGTCGGCCCGCTGCTCGAGCAGCGCATTCTCGCCGAGGTCGAGCGCCGGCTCATTCCGGACCTCAGCGACCGCATCGTCACCAAGTTCCATTACGCGCCGCGCGATTTCGCGCTCGACCTCAGCGCCTATGTCGGCAGCGCCTTCAGCCTCGAGCCACTGCTGAGCCAGAGCGCATATTTTCGTGGCCACAACCGCGACGACGTGCTGCACAACTTCTACCTCGTCGGCGCGGGCACCCACCCGGGCGCGGGGATTCCCGGCGTGGTCGCCAGCGCCAAGGCGACCGCCGGACTGATGCTGAAGGAGCTTTCCCGATGACACGGCAGATCAGGCGCGTCGCCATCTACTGCGGCTCCGCCTCCCCCGAGAACCCGCGTTACGAGGAGCTCGCGATGGAGATCGGCGAGGCGCTCGCGCTGCGCGGGATCGGCGTGGTCTACGGCGGCGGCAAGCTCGGACTGATGGGCGCGGTCGCCGCCGGCGCGCTGCTCGCGGGCGGCGAGGTGATCGGCGTGATCCCAGAGGCGCTCGTCGCCGCCGAAGTCGCCAACAAGGCCTGCACCGAGCTCCACGTCGTGCAGACGATGCACGAGCGCAAGAAGGCGTTCACCGACCTCAGCGACGGTTTCCTCACCCTCCCCGGCGGCGTCGGCACGATGGACGAGCTGTGGGAAGCGGTCAGCTGGGCGCAGCTCGGCTATCACGAGAAGCCGGTCGGCCTGCTCAACCCGTATGGGTTCTACGACGGCCTTGTCGCGTTCTACAAACGCATGGGCGAGTCCGGCTTCATCCGTCCCGAGCATCGCGGGATCCTCATCGTCGAGGAAGAGCTCGGCGCGCTGCTCGACCGGATGGAGAGCTATGTTCCGCACAAGCCGATCTTCCGCATGTCGGCGGACGAGCTATGATCCTTCGACAAGCTCAGGATGAGCGGATGCTGTTTCACTTCCAAGTCCCGCCCGTCCTGAGCTTGTCGAAGGACGCTTCGCCCAAGCTCTCGCCCCCGGAGACCCGGTGATGGCGGTCAAACGCTTCCGCAACCGGCGCCCGCGCTTGCTCGCACCGTCGCGGATCCTGCGGCCGACGGTGCGCCAGACGGGCGGCGGACGCGAGCGCGAGGAACTGGTCGAGGAAGCGGGCAAGGCGATCGCCAAGGGTAGCCGGAGCTTCTCGATTGCCAGCCGCCTGTTCGACCGCGGCACGCGCGAGCGGTCGTGGCTGCTCTACGCCTGGTGCCGGCGCTGCGACGACATCGCCGACGGGCAGGAGTTCGGCGGCAAGCTCACCACCGAGGAGGACGCCGAGAACCGCATACAGGCGATCCGCGTGCTGACCCGCCGGGCGCTCGACGGCCAGCCCACCGCCGACCCGGCGTTCGATGCCTTCGGCCAGGTGGCGCAGGAAGCCGGGCTGACGATGCAGATGGCCGAGGACGTGATCGGCGGCTTCGAGCTCGACGCCGAGGGCTGGCAGCCGCACACCGAAGCCGACCTGATGCGCTACTGCTATCACGTCGCCGGCTCGATCGGCGTGATGATGGCGCAAGTGATGGGCGTCGCGGACGACGACGACGAGACGCTCGATCGCGCCTGCGACCTCGGCCTCGCCTTCCAGCTCGCCAATATCGCCCGCGACGTCTCGGAGGACGATGCCGCGGGCCGTTGCTACCTGCCGCGCGAATGGCTCGCCGAAGCCGACATTCCGCCCGGCGAGCTGCTCAAGCCCGCGCATCGCGCGGCGCTCGTGCGGCTCGTCGCGCGCCTGATCGAGCTCGCCGAGGTCTACGAGGCCTCCGCGCGCCGCGGCACCACCGGGCTCGCCTTCCGCCAGCGCTGGGCCGTGCTCACCGCGGCGAACATCTACATGGGCATCGCCGAGAAGGTTCGCCGGCGCGGTGCCGCGGCGTGGAACCGCCGGGTGAAGACCTCGCGCCGCGAGAAGCTCGGCGCCGTGTTCAAGGGGTTCATGGAATCGCTCGACGCGCCGCAAGCGATCGACCACGAGCCGCCCTATTCGCGCGCGCAACTGCTCATTGCGGTGCGTATGGCGCAGCCGATCCCGCCACCGCCGATGACCCCTCTGCCCGACGAGGGCGTGCAATGATCGGCTCGCTGCTGATCGCCAACCGCGGCGAGATCGCCTGCCGGGTCATCCGTACCGCGCGGGGCATGGGTGTCCGCACGATCGCCGTCCATTCGGACGCCGATGCCAAGGCTCTGCATGTCCGCGAGGCCGACGAGGCGGTGCACATCGGACCCTCGCCCGCGGCCGAAAGCTACCTGCTCGGCGACCGGATCATCGCTGCGGCGAAGGCCACGGGGGCCGAGGCCATCCATCCCGGATACGGGTTCCTCAGCGAGAACGCCGAGTTCGCCGAGGCGGTCGCCGCGGCCGGTCTGATCTGGGTCGGCCCGAAGCCTTCGAGCATCCGGGCGATGGGTCTCAAGGACGCCGCCAAGAAGCTGATGCAGGACGCCGGCGTCCCGGTGACCCCGGGCTACCTCGGCGAGGACCAGTCGCCCGAGCGCCTACTCGCCGAGGCCGAGAAGATCGGCTGGCCGGTGCTGATCAAGGCCGTCGCGGGCGGTGGCGGCAAGGGCATGCGCAAAGTCGATGCTGCGCAGCAATTCCTTGATATGCTTGAAAGCTGCCAGCGCGAAGCGCGGGCCAGCTTCGGCAACGACCAGGTCCTGCTCGAGAAGTGGATCACCAGCCCGCGCCATATCGAGGTGCAGGTCTTCGGCGACACCCACGGCAACGTGGTGCACTTGTTCGAACGCGACTGCTCGCTCCAGCGGCGCCACCAGAAGGTCATCGAGGAAGCGCCGGCGCCGGGCATGGATCCTGCCACACGCGAGGCGATCTGTGCTGCAGCGGTGCGTGCGGCAAAAGCCGTCGACTACGTCGGCGCGGGCACGATCGAGTTCATCGCCGACGCGGGCGAAGGCCTTAGTGCCGACCGCATCTTCTTCATGGAAATGAACACGCGGCTCCAGGTCGAGCATCCGGTGACCGAGGAGATCACCGGGGTCGACCTCGTCGAGTGGCAATTGCGCGTGGCCAGCGGCGAGCCGCTGCCGAAACGGCAAGACGAGCTCGCGATCACGGGCTGGGCGATGGAAGCGCGGCTCTACGCGGAGGATCCCGCGGCCGGCTTCCTGCCGAGCACCGGCAAGCTCGAGCACTTGCGCTTTCCGACCGGGGCGCGCGTCGAAACCGGTGTCGAACAGGGTGACGCGATCTCGCCGTACTACGATCCGATGATCGCCAAGCTCGTCACCAAGGCGCCGGATCGCGAGGGCGCCCGCCGCGCCTTGGCCAAGGCCTGCGGCGAGACCGAAGTGGCCCCGGTCAAGACCAACGCCTGGTTCCTCAAGCGGCTGCTCGATCACCAGCTCTTCGCCATCGGCCAAGTGACCACGGGCTTCATCGCCGAGCACGAGGACGAGCTCACGCGTGCGCGCGTCACCGACGCCGTCAAGCTCGCCGCGGTGAGCTGGCGGCTCGAGGAGTTCGCCGCAGCGGAAGCGGAGGGCGACAACGCGATCGCGCCGCAGGGTCTGTTCGGTTTTCGCCTCAACGCCACGCCCGCCCCCGCCCGGATGGTGCTGAACCTCGACGGAGAGGCGCACACCGTGCTTGCCCGACCCACCGCGATGCGCGGCGATTGGTGCTGGGACATCGAGGTCGACGGGCAGACCGAGTTCGCGGTGGACGGGAATCTCCCGGCGACCCACGGCCCTTGGGCCGAGGACGACGCCGACGGTACGGTCCTGATTTTCGAGGACGGGTTTGCGCACAGAGCCTCGTTCGGTCCGAAACGGGCCGGCGAAGGCGTGTCGAGCGCCGACGGAGCGATCCTTGCGCCGATGCCGGGCAAGGTGATCGCGGTCGACGTCGCGGCCGGCGAGACGGTCACCAAGGGCCAGCGCTTGCTGGTGCTCGAGGCGATGAAGATGGAGCACGCGTTGACTGCGCCGTTCGACGGCACGGTCGCCGAGCTCGATGTCGCGCAAGGCCAGCAGGTCCAGGTCGAGGCCTTGCTCGCCCGCGTGGAGAAGGCGGCCGGCTGACCGCGCTTCTCCTGCCGGAAGCTCGCCCCGCGGTCAGTCGTCCTGCAGCGACGCGAGCTTGAGGATATCGGCTAGCGTGTGGCGCGCGTCCGATACGCGATTGCCGTGGCTGTCGAAGATCGACGGCTTCGAGCGGCGCACGAGCGTGACGAAAGTCTCGGCGAGAATGGTCGTGCCGACCGCGCCGAGCCGGCCGCCGTTCGCGCCCGCTTCGGCGAGGACGTAGAGCCACAGCGGCGTGCGTTCGACGAACGGCGCCAGCGCAGGCTGAACAGGTAGCCGCGGCGCAAGTTGCGGCGGGCGAGGTGCGCGGCGAT
>CBHWED010000168.1:0-7380 GCA_966112795.1 uncultured bacterium | reverse complement strand
CAGGCAACCCATGACGTTCTGGGCGGTTGTCGTAACGAAACCTGATTTGGATCGCCGCGATGACCTTCGTGCTTGCCCTCACGACCATTGACTTCGACGGCATGCGGGCCGGCTAGCGCGATGCCCACGATCTTCACCATCGGCTACGAGCAGGCGACCCAAGCGGCCCTCGTCACCGCCCTCCGCGACGCCGGCGTCGAGGTGCTGGCGGACATCCGCTACCTGCCGCTGTCGCGCCGGCCGGGGTTCTCGAAAAGCTCGCTCAAGGCCGCGGTCGAGGAAGCCGGGATCGGCTATCGCCACTTCAAGCAGCTCGGCACCCCCGCCGAGGGCCGCGCCGCCGCCCGCCGCGGCGATCACGCGACGCTGAGCGCGGTCTACGCCGGTCAGCTCGAGCTGCCCGAGGCGCTCGCGCAAATGGCCGAGCTGCGCGCGCTGGCCGAGGAGCGCAAGGTCGCGCTGCTATGCTACGAACGCGACGCCGCGGAATGCCACCGCAGCCTGCTGTTCGAGGCGCTGTTCGCGGACTTCGAGCGGGTCGATCTCGAACCTGACCTGCTGGCGGCTGGGTGATACCCGTTTTTCACGCCAGCGCCGCATCCTCCGCTCTCGCATCGCCCATCAGCCGCTTCGCCAGCAGCAGCTTGAACGCGAGGAACGCCACCAGGCCGACCGTCGCCGTGGCCACATGGAACAGCCAGAACTGCGTCGTGTCCCAGGTCGAGTACCACCCGCCGACATGGCCGACGATCTGGTTGGCGAGGAAGAACGAGAGGTAGTGGATCCCGATCACCGTGCCGGTAATCCGCCGCGGCGCGAGGCGGCTGAACAGCGCGAGGCCGACCGGCAGCAGGTGGGCGAAGCCGATCGAGTTGAGCAGGTGGAACATCACCGGCCAGAACAGCCCGATCTTGCCCGATCCCTGCGTCGCCGCGGCGATCACCAGGCACAGGCCGCCGGCGATCGAGAACAGGCTGCCGATGATCATCTTGCCGAGCTCGTCGGGTTCGCGGCCGCGCGCGACTTCGACCCACTTCCAGAACCCGGCCACGGCGACCAGCATCCAGAAGCTGAAGAAGGCGTCGATGGTGATCATCCAGCTGGTCGGAATCGTCCGGCCGAAGAACGTGAGCTGGAACTGCTGATCGGCCCAGACGAGGTAGGCGTTGAAGATCTGCTGGTTGGTCAGCAGCGCCACCGCCATCACCGGCACCAGCACGATCACCGCGACGACGCGCAGGCGATCGGTCGTGTCGAGGCCGCGAAGCAGGGCGAACAGCGTTGCCACGACCACGATCGCGGCAATGACCATCGACAGCGTGCCCGGCAGCGAGAGCAGGCCGAGGACCGCCGATGCGAAGAGCGCGATCGAAAGCGATGCGACGATGGCCTGCAGCACGCCGCCCACCGATAGCCCCGGTGACGGATTCGGCCGGTTGTCCGGGGGCAGCCACGGCCCGGCCTTGAGATAGATCAGCAGGCCGACGACCATCATCACGCCCGCGGCGCCGAAGCCGTAATGCCAGCCGGCCCTCTCGCCGAGCGTGCCCGAGATCAGCGGCGCGACGATCACCGAGACGTTGATCGCGATGTAGAAGATCTGGAACGCCATCGCCCGGCGCAAGTCGCCGTCCTTGTAGAGCTCGCCGACCTGGCTCGCGATGTTGCCCTTGAACAGCCCGACGCCGACGATCAGCGTCAGCAGCGCGAGCAGGAACGTCCCCTCGAACGCCATCAGGAAATGGCCGAGCGACATGACGATTCCGCCCGTCACCAGCGTCGCCCGCCTGCCGAGCCAGCGGTCGGCGAGCAGCCCGCCGAGGATCGGGGTCAGGTAGACCAGCGAGGAGTAGTCGCCGAAGATCGCCGAGGCGAGCACCTGGCCTTCGGCGCCGCCGTAGCGCCACTGCTGCAGCCAGCCGAGCCCGGCGACCGCGCCGAACCGCTCGGGCAGCAGGTAGTTGACCATGTACAGCACGAGCAGCGTCTGCATCGAGTAGTACGAGAACCGCTCGCACCCCTCGACGAAGGCGAGGTAGCCGAGGCCTTTGGGATGGCCGAGGAACGCGCGGTCGTGGCGGTCGGCGACGTCTTCGACGAGATCGTCGAGCTCGGGGGTGGCTTCTGCGACGGTCATCCTGGCTCTCCGGCCGGTTGCAGGTGCAACTGGCTAGCGAGCGATCAGTGCGCCTGCAATTCCTCGTCGAGGAAATCCGCAACGTCGTCGAGCACGACCGCCTTGTCGAGGAATGCCTCGCCGATCCCGCGCAGCAGCACGAAGGGCAGGGTGCCCGCGTCCATCTTCTTGTCGTGCAGCATGTGCTCGGCGAGCTGGCGGCCGCTGCAGTTGAGGCCGAGCGCGGCGATCTCGCTCGGCAGCCCGGCGGCGTCGATCGCGGCGGTCACCCGCGCCGCGTCGTCGTCGTGGAGGTACCCGCGCCGCGCCGAATAGCGCGCGGCGAGGACCATGCCGAGCGCGACGCCTTCGCCGTGCAGCAGCCGCTCGGAGAACCCGGTCTGCGCCTCGAGCGCATGGCCGAAGGTATGCCCGAGGTTGAGCAGCGCGCGCGTGCCGGTAGTCTCGCGCTCGTCCTCGGCGACGATCCGCGCCTTGGCCTTGACGCTCTCGGTCACCGCGTATTCCTGCGCCGCCTGGTCGCCGGCCAGCACGTCGGGCCCGTGCGCCTCGCACCACTCGAAGAAGCCGCGGTCGCCGAGAATGCCATACTTGATCACCTCCGCGTATCCCGCGCCCATCTCGCGCGGCGGCAGCGTGCGCAGGCAATCGGTATCGGCCAGCACCAGGCTCGGCTGGTGAAACGCCCCGACCAGGTTCTTTCCTGCGGGGGTGTTGATCGCGGTCTTGCCGCCGACGCTCGAATCGACCTGCGCCAGCAGCGTCGTCGGCAGCTGCACGAAACCGCAACCCCGCTTGAGGATGGCCGCGGCGAACCCGGTGAGATCGCCGATCACCCCGCCGCCGAGCGCAAAGACATGGTCGCCGCGGTCGACGCCTTCGGCGAGCAGCCAGTCGGTGAGCGCGGCCAAGCCTTCCCAGCTTTTCGACCGTTCGCCGGGCTCGACCAGGTACCAGGCCGGCTCGTAGCCTTCGGACGCGAACGAGCGCGCGAGACGGGCGCCGTGAAATTCGTAGGCGTTCCGGTCAGCCACGACGGGCACGTGCCGCTTGCGGATGAAATTCCGCGCCTCGACGATCGTGTCGTCGAGCAGTCCGGCGCCGACCCGCACCTCGTAGGAACGCCCGGCCAACTCGACGGGAATCACAGCCATTCGACAATCGCCTTCAGGATACGGTTGACGGTCTCTCCGTGCGGACCGGCGTCGCTCATCACCTTGATCGGTGCCTCCGAGTAGGCCGGCTCGCGCTCGGCCTTGAGCCGCGCGACGATCTCCTTGGGATCGCCGCCACGCAGCAGCGGGCGGGTATCCTTGCGGGTGACCCGGTCGACCAGCGTCGCCACGTCGCTGTCGAGCCAGATGGCGATGCCCTTCGCGTGGATCAGCGCGCGCGTCTCGGGCTGCACGAACGCGCCGCCGCCGGTGGCGAGCACGCCAGGCCCACTGTCGAGCAGGCGGGCGATCACCCGCCGCTCGCCGTCGCGGAAGTGCGCTTCGCCGAAGCGCTCGAAGATCTCGGCCACGCTCATCTGCGCCGCCTGCTCGATCTCCTCGTCGGCGTCGCGGAACGGTAGGTCCAGCAGTTGCGCGAGCTTGCGGCCGATGGTCGACTTGCCCACGCCCATCATGCCGACGAGCACCAGCGGGCGGTCGAGCCGCGAGGCGATGCCCTTTATCTCGCTGTCGGAAAGGCTGCGGGTTTCGATGGTCATTGCCGCAAGCGCTATAGATGCGCTAACCGCCCGTGCAAGTTTGGGTAAAGGGTTTGCGATTGGTGGCGATGCGCCTCAACAAAATCTGGCTGGGCGTGACGGTGCTGCTGGTCCTGTTCCTGCTCGTGGCCTGGTACGACGGCGGCCGCGAACCGCAGCGACTGATCGAACAGCCGGTCGAGCTACCCGCCCAGTATTCCGGAACCTACCGATGAGACGCGCGATCCTTCTCGCCGGCGCCGCGCTGGCGCTGAGCTCGACGCTGGCGCTGGCGGCGCCCGAATCGCTGCTGCCCGGGCAGTACAACGATACGCCGACCCCGGCGCCGCGGCCCGCTCCGGCACCTGCCCCTGCTGCCCCGGGGCCCGTGCAGAACGGCGGCTCGTCGCCCGTAATCCAGCCGCTCCCCGAAGCCAATCGCGCGCCCGAAGCGCCGCTCGGCCCGGTGGCGCTGCCGCCGAACTTCCCGAGCCTGTCGCAGCTCGAGGGCATGTCGGAAGACGAGATCGACGAGCTGCTCGGCCTCAAGCCCAAGTTCGACATCCCGCCGGCCGCCCGCCGGGCGGTCCGCCAGGTCGGAGTGATCGATGCCGACGAGGGCGGTTTTGCCGCCGGGATGCTCGACAACCAGCCGCCCGAGCTGATCCGCGCCGCGCTCGCCGCCAACCGCGGTCCGCTGGTCTCGCGCTGGGGGCACATCCTGCTGCGCCGCGCGCTCGCGAGCCGCATGGACGCGCCGCGCGGGATGAACCCGGTGACCTTCGCCGCGCTGCGCGCCGGGCTGCTCAACCGCATGGGCGAAGCCGACACGGCGCGCGCGCTGGTGCAGGACGTCGATTCGGCGAACTACGACACCGCGCTCGCCTCGGCCGCGTTCGACGCGTACCTCGCCACCGGCGACCTGCTCGGCATGTGCCCGGTGGCGCTGCTCAAGAGCACGCTGCGCGAAGATCCCGAGTGGATGATGACGCGGTGGATCTGCGGCGCCTACTCGGGCAACCCGCGCGAGGCCGAGCGTCAGCTCCAGCGCATGCTGTACTACGGCGAGGCGCCGCGCATCGACGCGCTGTTGGCGCAACGCTTCGCCGGCGCCGCCGGCGAGGGCCGGCGCGAGGTCAACATCGAGTGGGACGGCGTCGACAAGCTGACGCCGTGGCGCTTCTCGCTGTCGCGCGCGCTCGGCGTCGAGCTGCCGCAGGGCTTGCGCAACGACGCCGCGGCGAGCTTCGACTTCGCCGACGTGATGATCCCGGCCGTGCCGCTGCAGGATCGCGTCGCCGCGGCCGACTATGCCGGCGCGCGGGGCGTGCTGTCGTCGTCGGCGATGGTCGATCTCTACTCGCAGATCTGGGCCGAGAACATCGAGGGCGAGGCGCGCACGCGCGCCGCCACCTTGCGCGAGGCCTACGTCGCGCAGGATCCCGCCGCACGGCTCGCGGCGATGCAGGAGCTGTGGGGCGCCGGAGATCTCGCGGGCGACGATTACGGCCGCGTGGTCCTGACCGCCTACGCCGCCGCGCGGCTGCCGGTCACTGACGCGCTGGTCGACGACGCAGGGCCGATCGTCGGCTCGATGCTCGCGGCGGGCCTCGACCGCAACGCGATGCGCTGGGGTGCGGCAGTGCCCGAGGGCGGCCTCGCCTGGGCTTTGCTCGCGCTCGCGCAGCCCGACCGGCGCGCCCAAGCCGGTAGCGGCGGGGTCAGCAGCTTCATCGACGACGACGGCAGCGACGAGCAGCGCAAGTCGAAGTTCCTCGTCGCGGGGCTCGCCGGTCTCGGCCGGCTCGACTCCGGCTCGGTGTCGAGCTTCTCGAGCCAGCTCGAGCTCAATTTCGGCCGCGAAAGCCCGTGGAGCCGGCGGATCGACCGCGCGGCCGAGCTCGGCAATCCCGCGCTCGTCGCGCTGCTCGCCGGACTCGGCATGCAGGGCAACGGCTGGGACAAGATGACCGCGCGGCATCTCTACCACATCGTCCGCGCGCTCGACCGCGTCGGCCTCGACGCCGAGGCGCGGATGATCGCTGCCGAGGCCGTGGCGCGGGGGTAGGAGCCCTCATCCAAACTCCGCCAGCAAGCAGGCTGGCAAGCTGCGCTATCCTTCTTCCGCCAGCGGGAGAAGGAGGATGTCGCGCTACTCCTTCTCCCGCTGGCGGGAGAAGGATACGGAGACTTGGCAGCTTGCTGCCTAGTCGCAGTTGGATGAGGGCCCCCTTCCGTTGAGCGCGATCGAAGACTTCCTCGCCATGCTCGCGGCCGAACGCGGGGCCGCGGCAAACACGCTGGCCGCCTACCGACGCGACCTCGAAGGCGCCGAAGACATGATTGGCGATCTCGTCGCCGCCGACCGCGATGCCCTGGCGAGGCTCGGGCGGGGCTGGGTCTCGCTCGCGCCCGCGACCGTCGCGCGCAAGGCTTCGGCGCTGCGCCAGTTCTACGGCTTCCTGCTCGACGAGAAGCGGCGCGCCGACGATCCTTCGCCCGCGCTGCCGCGCCCCGCGCCGCGACGGCCGCTGCCGAAGATTCTCTCGCACGGCGAAATCGAAGTGCTGTTCGCCCGCGCCGAGCTCGAGGCCGAGGCCGACCGGCCCGAAGCCGTGCGCCTGCTCGCCTTGCTCGAATTGCTCTACGGCTCGGGCCTGCGCGCGACCGAGCTGGTCGGTCTGCCGCTGGCGGCGGTGCCGCGCGACGCGCCGCTGCTGACGGTCACCGGCAAGGGATCGCAGCAGCGCATCGTGCCGGTCTCGGGGCGCGCCCGCCAGGCGCTCTCGCGCTGGCTCGCGGTGCGGCCCGAGGGCGGCAAATTCCTGTTCCCTTCGCGCGGTAAACATTTGACGCGCATACGTTTGTACCAGCTCGTCAAGGAGCTCGCCGGGCGAGCCGGGATCGACCCGGCGAAAGTCAGCCCGCACGTCCTGCGGCACGCGTTCGCGACGCATCTGCTCGAGGGCGGGGCGGACTTGCGGGTGCTCCAGACGCTGCTCGGCCATGCCGACATCGCCACCACGCAGATCTACACCCACGTCGATTCCGCGCGCCTCGTCGCGCTGGTCAACGCACGGCATCCCCTTGCGGGCGGCGGGCGAGGCGGTTAGCGCTTCGCCGATGAACCAGTACCTCGAATTCGAGAAGCCGGTCGCCGAGCTCGAGGCGCGCATCGCCGAGCTGCGCGCCGCGTCCCAGGGCGACGACGTCGACATCTCGGGCGAGCTGCGGCGGCTCGAGTCGAAGAGCGCCGACCTGCTCGCCAGCACCTACGCGTCGCTGACCCCGTGGCAGAAGACCCAGGTCGCGCGTCATCCGGCGCGGCCGCATTTCCGCGACTACGTCGCGCTGGCGTTCGAGGATTTCGTGCCGCTCGCCGGCGACCGGCTGTTCGGCGACGACCAGGCGATCATGGGCGGCTTCGCCACGCTCGGCGGGCGCAAGGTCATGCTGATCGGGCACGAGAAGGGCAACGACACCGAAAGCCGGCTGCGGCACAACTTCGGCATGGGCAAGCCCGAGGGCTACCGCAAGGCGATCCGCCTGA
>CBHWED010000167.1:0-7414 GCA_966112795.1 uncultured bacterium | reverse complement strand
CGCGCACCCTACTCCCCCGTCCGCTCCGCCCCTTCCACCCCGGACGCCGTCGGCCGCAAGTCCCCCGCGGCGACCGTGTCCCGCGTCTCCGGGATCCGCACCTCGTAAGTCAGCCCTACCGCACCGACCGTCTCCAGCCGCCACACGCCCGGAGCCAGTCCGACCATGCCGAAGCGCCCGTCGCGGTTGGTGAAGAAGGCGATCGGCTCGCGTTCGGGGTGCGCGAGTTCGGTGGCCGTGCCCGACATCAGCGCCAGCGGCTGGCCTGCCTCGTCGAGCAGCCGGCCGACCGCGCTGACGTTGTAGTCCGAGCCCACGACCAGCAGGTACCCGGCGCGGTATGGGGGGAAGAGCCGGAAGGAGCCGGGGCCGAGATCGAGGTTGATCGGCGCTTCGGGGGCCGAGACCGTCAGCGAGCGCTCGCTGTAGCTGTTCAGCGACGGTTGGAGAGCGCTGCCGAGCGCGCCGGTGCTGGCCGCGGCCGAATTGCCGGCCGCGTCGACCAGGATGGCCTCGTCGCCGATCGCGCGATGCGCCTTGACCAGCGCGAACGCGTCGTAGACCGGGCGGCCGATCGTCGCCGCGCCGTCGGCGAAGGCCAGGGCGGTGCCGAAGCGCAGCGAGCTGCGCTGGCCGGTCGAGGCGCCGAGATCGCGCTCGAACAGGCCGTAATGGGTGAAGCCGAGCTCGGCGCGGTTGCCGTAGTAGTTGGCATTCACGCTGGCCCCGGCGCCGATGTCGCTGTGCTCGACGTCGGCGGCGAGCGAATAGGATCCGACGCCGGTGCCGCCGAACGTCTGGTACGACAGCCGGGCCCGGTCGTAGCGGCTGTCGTAGTCGGCCCGCACGCTCGAGCTGCGGCCGAAGCGGTAGGTCAGCGTGAGCAGCGTGCCGACATTGTCGCCGCGCCCGCTGCGTTCGTAGCTGACATCTCCGGTGAAGCCGAGGTTGGGCGCGACGTTCCAGCTCAGCATGCCGCGCAGGCTGCGCACGTCGGGTTCTTCCCCGCGCCCGCGCGAGTAGCGCGCATCGATGCCGGCATAGAGGTCGTTGGTCAGCGAGCGGCCGTAGCTCGCGCCGACGATCAGCGAATAGGGGTTGAGCGGCGCGCGGATGCCGATCGGCGCGAAGTCCTTGCTGCGCGCCTCGACCGAGATCGACAGGGCATCGGCGGCGATCCCCTCGCCCGCGAAGCTGCGCTGGAAGCTGACCAGCGTGGCCCAGCCCGCGCCGACGCCATCGACGTGCGAGGCCGAGGCGAAGGCGGCGAGCGAGCCGAGCGGCGTGGCCATGACCATCTCGCCGCCGCCCATCCAGCCGTGCGTGTCGGCTTGCAGGTTGGCGCCGAGCGTCAGCCAGTCGTTCATTCCGCGGCGGTAGAACCCGCTGAACGCGGGCGAATCGCTATACATCGGCCCGTGCGGCCCGAGCGGTGCGAGCACGCCTGCGTAGAGGCCGAACTCGCTCAGCCCTTTCGCGAGTTGCGCCTCGTTGAGGAAGATGCCGAAATTGACCCGTTCGGTGCGGCCGGTGTCGTCGATGATGGTCAGCTCGACATCGTTCGCGCCTTGCGCGAACGGGAAGTCCTGCAGGTCGTAGGCCCCCGGTTCCAGCTCGATGCGCCGGACCAGCTGGTCGTTGATCCGCACTTCGACCATCGAGCGCCGCTCGAGCTGGAAGCTCCGGCTGCCGCGCGGGCGGATGATCGTCTGCGGGTCGAGGATCGAGTAGCGCCGGCTTACGGCCAGCCCGGCGATCTCGGGGGCCGACTGGAACGCGCGGGCCACGGTCAGCAGGTCGCCGGCGGACCAGCGGACGAGCCGCTCGCGGTCGTCGTAGACCAGGCGGGTGCCACGCCGCTGGTAGTCCGATCCGGCGGCGCCGGGCTGCAGATTGAGCTCGCTCTCGAGCACCACGCCGTGCCAGCGCGCGGCGCCGTCGATGAACATGACCGGCGGCGCGACGCCTTCGTCCTCGCCTTGCTCGACCCAGTCCACCGCGCCGCGGACGTTGAGGTAGGCGCTGAAGCGCGCCGGGGTCATGTAGGCGACCGTCCGGCCAGGCCCGTCGCCGAGGCCGATCACGCTGGCGGTCCGGCTGGCCGCGGCGATCGTCAGCTCGACCTGCAGGGCCTGCGGGTTGTAGCGGATGCCGACGCCGATCCCCTGCAAGTCGGCGCTGGTCAGCCGGCCCGTCTGCGCCAGCCGCGCGCGCAAGGTCTCGGCCAATTGCGGCTGGAGCCGGGGCTCGAGGAGGGCGAGCAGGCGGGCTGCCGCGAAGCTCGCGCTCCCGTCGATGCCGAGCGTGATCGTCGCGTCACCGAGATAGACCCCGCCGTCCATCACCGGAGCGGTCAGCGTGACCGCGCGCCCGGCTGGGTTCACCTCGCCGGGCGGACGATCGGGGGCGATGACGACCGACGCTTGCGGGGCGGGGGGCGCGTCCTGCGCCTCCTGCGCGCGGGCCGTCGCCCCGGCGAGCAGCTCGGCGAGGACGAAGGCGGCGGCAATGCGGTACCGGAGGCCGCGCACGGAGCTCAGGAATCGGGAGTGAATTTCGCGGTAATGGTACCGTCGGCAGCCGGCAGGCGGCTCGGAAGTGCGATGCGGCGGCTCTGGCTGCCGCCGATCAGGCCGTAGCCGAGCGACTGCTGGATCTGCGGGCCGGTCAGTTCCTGCCGGAAGACTTCCTTGCCCGTGGCGTCGCGCTGGACGACTTCGAGGCGGCCGCGCGAGAGATAGCCGTGCGCGGGCGAGGAATTGGTCGCCACGATCACCGGAACGGGAGCCCCGTCGGCATCACGGCCGATCTCGGCCGATGCGATCGTGATCGCCGGCTTCTCGCCGTTCGGAGCCACGCTGACGAGAACCTGGAAGTTGTACAGCAGCTGGATGTTCGAGCTGCCCTCGCCGGTTTCGACCGGCAGCTGCGCGACGGTGACGTAGTAGTGCTTGCTCTTCGTCAGCGCCGGATCGCCGACGTACTGCACGCGGAAGTTCTGCCGCTCGCCGGGCTGGATCGTCGCCTGCGGCGGGAACACCGCCAGTTCGCCGGTATCCTCGCCGGTGGCGCGGACGCCGTCCTCGGTCAGCTCGAGCGCCTGCATGGTCACCTCGACCGACAGCGGGTGGTCGAAGGTGTTCTCGACGATGATGACATCGCTCATTCCGCGTCCGGCGGTGGTGAGGTCGATCACCACCGGCTGGACGGTCATCGCCTGCGCGGTCAGAGGAGCCAGCACGCTGGCCGTGGCCGCCAGGGCCAGGGCGAATGGTCGGATGTGACGGTTGAGCGCGTGCATGTGTTCCTCCGCTGGTGCCCGGCTGCCTCGGTGGCGACTCATGCCGTCCGGGCGATCGGGATCGCTTGTTACTTCGGGATCTTAACGGAGAAAGCGCCGACTTTATCCGCACAACCGGCACGCGCCGACGCTTCGTATTCCTCGGCGAGGAACAGAAGGTCGGCGCGTTCGGGTTCCGCGGCTGCCGCAGCGCGCTCGCGGAGCTCCGCGGCAAGCTGCAGCAGCATGGACGGCGTGGTCACGATCTTAGGCGGCCGGCGAGATGATGATGTCGACGCTGCCGGCGTAGCTGCCCGCTTCGAGGATCGCGGTCGAGTTGGCCGTGATGCCGTCGCTGATGGTCAGCGTGACGTTGTTCGCTTCCGCGGCGAGGCGGTCGCCGATGCGGCCGGTGGTCGCACCCGCGTTGAGCGAGAGGTCCGAGATCGAGGTGGTGCCGCCCTTGGCGCCCTTGGCGGCGAGCTTGGCGGTGTAGCCGACGGTGTTGGTGTAGCCGTTCGGCGAATCCGCGGCGGCGGCGTTCACCAGCGAGCGGGCCTCGACCGACATGTTCGGGTTGGTGCCGTTGCAGCGCACGGTGAAGCTGCGGCTCAGGCCGTTGGTCGCGCCGGCGAAGGCCGGATCGATGGTGCCGTCGGCCTTGGCGAGTTCGCCGAGGCTGATCGTTCCGTTGATCGGAGCGGTCGCGGTGCACTTCGCGGCGACGGTGCCGTTGACGACGACGGTGCCCGAGGCGTCAGCGAGAGCCGGAGTGCTGGCAAGCGCGGCAGCGGCGGCGAGGAAGATGGCAACGGTATTTTTCATTTCGGATCTCCTGTGACCCCCCATCGGGCCGTAATCGGTGATCCTCAATTAGCCGCGGTGGCCGGGGCCGAATATCTAGCCGCCAGTGAAATCGCGGCTAACCTGCGGCAGCAAAAGCTATATCCTTGGATATAGCCGGCTAGAGGCTGGCGCACGACTGCGCGGCGGACGCCGTGACGAGCGGAGTGAAGGTGATCGTCACGGTATCGGCATAATTGGGCGAAGGCGTCTTGCCGGCGCCGCCCTCGGTGAGCTTGGCGCGGATCGGCAAGACGCCGGCGGCACCGGCTACGCCGGCGCGCGCGCAAGTGCGCGTTCCGAAGGCGGCGTTGGAGGCGATGTCCTGGCCGAGGAAGCGCACGCTGTAGCGGATCGTCTCGGCGGCATTCGCGGTGTTGCCCCCGGGAAAGGTCAGCCGGAAGTCGTTCTGCGAACGCACCTGCACTTCGTAAGGCCCCGAGCTGCGCACGCGCAGGCTGTTGGTCGCCGACGTCGTGAACTGGGTGGGGTTGGCCTGGATCTGGGCCGTGGTGACGTCGCCGATCTCGCCGAAGTCGAGCGTCGAGCCGGCATAGTATGCCTGCAGCGCGCTGACGGTGTTCACGTCGAGCCTGACGGCGCGGCTTTCCCGGGTGGCGAAGACCACCGGCGCGATCAGGCCGTCGCCCGAGCAGATATAGAGGATGTCGAAGTAGATCGACCCGCCGGCCGAGAGGTCGGTGCCGGGCGGCACCGAAACGCGCAAGTTGAGCGGCGTCGAGGTGTCGGTCGCGAGCAGATTGCCGAACTGGTAGCGGACCTCGCCCGCCGCGCCGAGCCCGAAGTCCTGCGAATTGAGCGCGCGCGGCCGCCCCGCGGTGCCGCCTTCGGGGTAGAGCACGTTGTTGCCCTGGTAGGTGATGCTCAACGCCGGCGAGCCCGCCGGCGCCACGAGGATCAGGCTGACCTCGCGCGTAGCGCCGAGCAGGTTCCTGTTCCGCTGCAAGACGAGGGGAATGGTCACCTGCGACAGGCCGCCGGGGGAAAACGGATCGTAGGTGATCGTCGCCGGCGCCGTGGCGTAGCCTGTCACACCGCACACCGGCGAGAACTGCGTCTGCGCCCACGCGGGAAGCGGGAAGGCGACGACGGCCGCTCCGGCGAGTGCCAGCAGCCCACGCCTCACAGCGCGGGAGAGACCGTGATCGTGGAATTGGCGCGGCCGGGGTGAACGCCCGCTGCGGTGCGGGAGGTCACCGCGACCCTCGCCGGCCCGGTCGAGCAGCGTGCGTGCGCTGCACTGTCCGTCGAGCCCCAGGCCGGGGGCGTAGCGGGCTTCGGGGTAACCCAGCAGCGCGGTGCCACGTATCCGGACAGCACGATGCGCTGGCTCTCCTGTGCTTCGGCTGGTTTCGTCCCGGCGAAGACAACGCACACAAGCGCGGCCGCTGGCCATGCCTGCGCGAATCCGTGCCGATGGGAGCAGCCGTTCCTCATTCGACATGACTACGGCTCCAACGGTAAACAGGTTCCGCAATTCACGGTGCGACACTAACCGTAATTGTCAGCGTGTCGGAATAGCTTCCGGCCAGCAGCGGCTGGCTGCCGGTGTAGGGCGCGGCGCTGACGCGCAAGTACGAACCGTTGGCCTTGGTCGAGGCGGCGGACAACCGCAGCCCGTTCGCCGTGCTCGCCGCGCCGGCGAAAGAGCAGGCGCCGCCGGTCGTGAGGACGCCCGCCGCGCAAGCCGCATCGGCCGTCGTGCCGTTGTCGCCGACGAGGTGCAGCGTGACGTTGTATGGCGCGGTCGAGGCATAGCCGGTGGCCGTCGCGGACTGCTTGAGCCCGCCATTGAGCGAGCTGACCGCGACACGCGAGGCGGACGAGCAATTGAGCCGGATGGCAAAATCCCGCGCGATCCCGGCGGTATCGAAATCGGCCTGGTCGACGGTGCCGCTGGGCGCGCCATCGGTGGCGAAGCCGCAGCGGTCGCGCACCGACGCGCGCACGTCGATCCCGACCTCGATCCGGTTCACCGCACCCTGGCCGGCCGCATAGGCGGTCGCCTGCGCCGCGGCCGGCGTCGCGATCGCGCCGGCCAGCGCCGCCATGGCAAAAAGGAGAACCTTGATCGAATTCATCGGTCGCCGCTGCAGAGCGCGGGCACGTGCCCGCCGTCGGCTGCGGAGATGGTCGATCCAGCCCGCGCCCGACATTCATCGGGCAGCGAGAACCGGGCTAACGGGTGGCGAAGACGACTATATCCTTGGCTATAGCCGTCAGCTCTCGGGCTGGTCGGCGAGAAGGATGAGCTCGGTCCGGCTGCCGAGGCCGAGCTTCTCGAAGATCTTGTGCAGATGGACCTTCACCGTTCCTTCGGTGAGGCCGAGCTCCTCGGCGATCTCCTTGTTCCTCAGGCCGCGCCGGACGAGCGAGACGATGCCGCGTTCCCGCGGGGACAGCGGCCCGAAAGGATCGTGCGCACGCTCGGGCGACTGGGCGAAATCCATCGCCCGCTGCATGACTTCCTGGTCGAACCAGCGCCGCCCTTGCAGGACCGTCTCGAGGCACAGCAGCAGGTCGCGTGGCGCCGTCGCCTTGATCACCAGGCCGTTGACGCCCAGGTCCATCGCCTCGCGCGCGTCGCGATCGTTGAGGTTGCCGGTGAGCAGGACCACCGGGCGGTTGTCGCCGCGGCTGCGCAGGGTGCGCAGGACGTCGAGCCCGCTCCGCTCGGGCATGCGGATGTCGAGAACGAGGAGATCGGCCCGCGAGCCGGGGAGTTTCTCGAGAACCTCCTTGCCCGAGCGCGCGCTCGCGACGATGGAGAAGTTGGTGCCCCCCAGCAGCACCTCGATCCCTGCCGCTGTCAGGGGATCGTCATCCGCTACCAGAACTTTTGCCATCCGCCTGACCCGACCACCTTATTCCGTTATACCCATACCATCACGAGGCGTTCCAGCGCGAGATCGTGTATTCCTGTCCGGACACCCGGCCCGAACAGGGCGCCGCGCGGGGACCGCTTGGACTTCTTCGGCATTTATGACGCATGCTTGATCAGGAACGCTTTGCCCACCACGACTGGCTTGGCACACCGCTGGGCCCGCGCGAGGAATGGCCCAAGCAGCTGCACCGCATGTGCGAGTTCCTGCTGTGCTCGAAGCAGCCGATGTTCATGCTCTGGGGCGACGAGCGCGCCTTCATCTACAATTCCGCGTACCAGGATATCTGGGGCATCGAATCGCTCGACATGCTCGGGCGCCCGATCGAGGTGGTCGCCGGCGCGGTCTGGGAACGGCTGCGGCCGCATGTCGAGCGGGTGTTCGAGGG
>CBHWED010000166.1:0-7482 GCA_966112795.1 uncultured bacterium | reverse complement strand
TTGAAGTCGGTGATCCGGTCGCGCTCGCCGAACACCGTCGCGACCGACAGCTGGAACGTGTCCGCCCCGGCGCCACCGGTCGCAGTTTGCACCCCGTCATCGCCCGAATAGGGCCCGCGATACTGGCCGAACCCGAGGTTGATCCGGTCGTTGCCGTCGCCCCCGAGCAGGCTGACGGTGCCGCCATAGGTCTCGACCGTATCGTTGCCGGTGCCGCCCGCGAGCGTTCCCAGGGTCGCATTCGTGAAGTCGCCGCGTAGGTAGTCGTCGTTCGCGCCACCGTCGGCGCTGCCGCCGCTCGTGTAGATCGCGTCGTTGCCGTCGCCGCCGTTGATCACGTCGGCGCCGCCCTCGCCCCAGATCTGGTCGTCGCCGGCGTCGCCGTTGATGGTGTCGTCGCCGAGCCCGCCACGCAGCCCGTCGTTGCCGAGACCCCCGATCAGCGTATCGTTGCCGTCCTCGCCGTAGAGCGTGTCGCCGTCGTCGCCGCCGTCGAGCGTGTCGGTGCCCGCCCCGCCCCACAGGGCGTCGGTGCCGACCCCGCCCTCGAGCTGGTCGTCGTCGGCCTCGCCGTAGAGGTAATCGCCGCCGAGACCACCGCGGAGGATATCGTTACCCGCGCCGCCGAAAAGCCCGAAGACCTCCTGGTACTGGCCGAACCCGTCGTCGCCTTCGCCGCCTTCGATCGTGTCGTTGCCGGTGCCGCCGTAAAGCGCGTCGCGGCCAGCCAGGCCATTGATCGTGTCGTTGCCGCCGCCGCCGTAGATCTGGTCGTTGACGCCCGTGCCGTTGAGCACGTCGGCGTTGCTGGTGCCCGCCAAGGCGACGAAGTTGCTGCTGAGGAAGTCGCTCTGCGACAGCGTGGCCGGCGAGGTGCCGGTCAGCTCGACGACCAGGTCGTACTCGTCGAGCACCAGGTCGCCGTCGCGGTCGCCAACAAGATAGGTCGTGCTGCCGATCCGGGTGTACCACAGCTGGTAGAACCCGGTGCCGATGTCGCCGCCCGGCAATGCCGCCCCGAGCGTGAACAGCGACGGGTCCATCGCCCCACGGAACAGCAGCGCCTGGGTCGCCGGGTGATAGCTCAGCGCACGGCCATCGCTGACGCCGTACAGCGTCAGCCGGTCGCCCTCGCCCGGGTTGAAGTCGGTGATCCGGTCGCGTTCGCCGAACGACGTTCCCACCGACAATTGGAAGGTGTCCGCGCCGGCGCCACCGGTCGCGGTCTGCACCCCGTCGCTCTGCGTCTGCTGCGCGAACCCGAGGTTGATACGGTCGTTGCCGTCGCCGCCGAGCATGCTGACCGTGCCGCCGTAGGTGTCGAGGGTGTCGTTGCCCACGCCGCCCGCGAGTGTCCCCGCCATCCCGCTGGCAAAGTCGCCGCGCAGGTAGTCGTCGTTCGCGCCGCCGTCGGCACTCCCGCCGTTGGTGTAGATCGCGTCGTTGCCGTCGCCGCCGTTGATCACGTCGGCGCCGCCTTCGCCCCAGATCTGGTCGTCGCCGCCTTCGCCGTTGATCGCGTCCGCGCCGAGCCCGCCGTGGAGCCCGTCGTTGCCGAGCCCTCCCCACAGCGTGTCGTTGCCGTCCTCGCCGTAGAGCGAGTCGCCGTCGTCGCCGCCATCGAGGGTGTCGTTGCCGATCCCGCCCCACAGGAAGTCGCCGCCGAGCCCGCCCTGCAGCGTGTCGTCGCCACCAGCACCGTAGAGCGTGTCGCTGCCGCCGAGGCCGGCGAGCGAGTCGTTGCCGATGATGCCGTAAGCGATGTTGTTGCTGGCGTTGCCGACGTAGCTGTCATTGCCCGCGGTGCCGCGCCAAACGAGGAAGTTGTCGACGAAGTCCGCCTGCACGAGCGAGCTGACCCCGGCGAGGTAGATCACCATGTCGACTTCGGACATCTGCCCGTCGTCGTTGGCATCGGCCCAAATCTCGGTGCGGTTCTGCGCCGCGTTGTACTGCCACACGACGTCGACCAGGCCGTCGCCGACGAACTCGGCGGGGAGTTGCACGCCCGTCGCGCCGACCACGAACGTCTGCGCCGCGAGATTGAACACCAGCGGCAGGCTGCCGTTGAGCCCGGGCAGGTCGATCAGGTCGCCGCCCACGACCCCCGCGCCTTCGAAATCGGTAATCACGTCGACCGTCGAAGGCGAGCTTTCCGAGCGCGGGACGCCGAAGCCGAACACGTAGCGATCGGTGCCCGCGCCGCCGGTCATCGTGTCGGCGCCGAGCCCGCCTTCGAGCACGTCGTTGCCGTCGCCGCCGTTGAGCGTGTCGGCGCTTTCCCCCGCGTGGAGGCTGTCGTCGCCCGTTCCGCCGCTCAGGCTGTCGACGCCGAGACCCGAATCGAGCCAGTCGCTGTCGGCCCCGCCATCGAGGACGTTGTCTCCATCACCGCCGTGCAGCGTATCATTGCCGGCGAGCCCGGAGATCGTATCGTTGCCCGCCTCGCCCCAGACTTCCTCGGAGCCGGCCGTGCCGGTGATGCTGTCGTTGCCCGCGCCGGCGTAAGCGCGAAGTGCGGTGCTGCCGAGCTGGATCGTGTCGTTGCCAGAGCCGAACTCGATTCGGCCGCGCTCCACGCGGACGATCGAGGTGCTCGCGTCGAAGCTGACCGCGCTGGCCGGCAGCACGCCCAGGTTGACGTTGACCGCGGCAATCATCGCGCGAAGGTTGAGATAGACCTCGTCGCCGTTCACGCCGTCGGCGCCGCCATCGAGATCGTCGCCGACCCCGCCTTCGAGATAGTCGTCGCCGTCGCCGCCAGCGAGCGTATCCTCGCCGTCGTCGCCATAGAGCGAATCGTTGCCCGTGCCGCCGTCGAGCGAGTCGTTACCGAGCCCGCCGTGGATCGTGTCGTTGCCGTCGTCGCCGTAGAGCTGGTCGGCTTCGCTGCCGCCGTCGATGACGTCGCCTTCGGTGCCGCCGTGGATCGTGTCGCTGCCTTCGTCTCCCCACAGGGTGTCTAGGCCAGCATCGCCGTTGATGGTGTCGTTCGCCAAGCCGCCGTGGATGGTATCGTTGCCGCCGCTGCCGTTGATCGTGTCGGCACTCGTGGTGCCGTTGAGCGTGTCCGGCCCCGCCGTACCATTGATCGTCGCCATGCTACCCCCCTACGTCACGACCGATTTGCCGGGGCGAGCCCCCGGTCATCGCGCGCTGCGGCTGCCGCGAGGCAGCCCGACCGTCCGCAGGGATAGTTGGCTTTCGCGTCGCAGGCATACCCCAACTGGGTGAGAGCCATTGATTTCCGACGATTTTGCTAGCAGGTGATTAACCTTGTCGGGTTACCGTGGTCGCGGAATGCTCAAGGACGAACTGGCCAGCACACTCATCGGCACAATCTACGAGGCGGGCGCTTTTCCCGACCGCTGGCCGGCCGCACTCGAAGCCCTCGGGCTCGCGTTCGGCGCGAGAGGTGGCAACCTCATCCGCAGCACCGTCAGCACGATCGAACTGCAGTCGTCGCCCGGAATCGCCGAGGTGACGCGCGAGTTCGAGCGCGAAGGCTGGAACGAGCACAATTCGCGTGTCGGCAGGCTGCTCGGCCGTGCGGGTCACGCGGGCTTTCTCACCGACAGCCACCTGCATTCGGCAGAAGAGCTCGCGACGCTGCCGATGTACACCGAATTCCTCAACCCGCGCGGCGCGGCCGCGGGTGCGGCCACGGTCATGCAGGGCGCACGCGACGATGCGTTGATCGTCGCGGTCGAAGGGTTCCGCGATCACCCCGCTTCGCGGGAAGCGGTGCCGCTGCTCGACGCGCTGCGTCCGCACATCGCGCGCGCCACGGTACTTAGCAGCGAAGTTCACGCCTCCCACACCGCCACCCTGGTCGACGCCTTCAATACCGTCGGCAGTGCGATCGGCCTGCTTGACCGGCGTGGCAAGCTGCTCGCGGCGAGCACCCGTTTCGCGAACTATCTCGACGGTGTGATGAGCGACGCCGATACGCGTCTGCGCATGCGCGACGCGCAGACCGACGCGCGCTTCGCGGCGGCGCTGGGCCAGATCGAACGCGACAAGACCGGTGTGTCGATCGCGGTGCGCGACAGCGACAAGATCGGTGCGGCCGTCCTGCACCTGATCCCGGCCCGGCGCGAGGCGCGCGAATTGTTCAGCCGGGTGGCGATCTTCGCGGTGATTGCGCGTCCCGACAACCAGCACCTGCCTGCCGCCGACATCATCGCCGCTCTGTTCGACCTGACGCCAGCCGAGGCGCGGGTCGCCCGGGGAATCGCGCACGGGCTCTCGCCAATCCAGATTTCACGGCAATCGAGCGTCTCACCCGAAACGGTCCGTTCGCAGCTCAAACGCGTCTACGCCAAGACGTCGACCAATCGGCAGAGCGAACTGTCCCTGCTGATTTCGAAGCTGGCCTGACTTCCACCCCTTGAAAGAGGGGGACATGAAGCGGCGACGTTCGACCTGAACATCCGCCGACGCAGGGCGGCGGGACTGCAATACGCAGTTTGCGGCATGTTCGGCGCTTGCAGCCTCTCCTAGCCCCGGATGTGAGGGGTAGGCGGTGCGCGACGAGCTTCCACATTCGACAAGCCACACGCGCCGCGACCGTCGCGCGGTCCTGCGGGGCACGCTGGGGCCGGTAGCCGCGCTCGCGCTGCCCGGCGCGCTCCGGGCACAGTCCCCTGCCATATCCCTCGCAAGCGCGGCTGGCCTGACGCCGATGCGGCTAACGCCCGACCGGCTGATCGACATGAAATGCTGCATCCGGCCGTTACGCGCAGCCGGGCCGAACCTCGGCACCGAGACGGTCCGCGACCGGCTGGTGATCCACAACTACGGCCACGGCGGCAGCGGCTGGTCGCTTTCGTGGGGCTCTGCGGAGATCGCCGTCGGCAAGGCGCTGTCGACACTGCCCCGCCGGATCGCGGTGATCGGTTGCGGGATCGTCGGCCTGACCTCGGCGATCGTGGCGCAGCGCGCCGGGCTCGAGGTGACGATCTACGCCAAGGAGCTCCTGCCCCGCACCCGCTCGTTCCGAGCCAGCGGCTCGTTCACCCCCGGCTCGCGGATAGCGTTGGCTGGCCCCGCCGGCCCCCAGTTCCCCGAGCTCTGGGAGCAGATGGCGCGTTTCTCGTGGAAGATGTTCCGCACCTTTCTCGGCCTGCCCGGCGATCCGGTGGCCTTCGGCGAGTCCTACGCGGTGTCCGAGAACCCGATCGAACGGCGCACCTGGCCGGCCAATCCGGCGATCACCGACAGCTACGAGACCACCGGCCTGCCGCGCCAGAACGCCGAGTTCGCCCATCTCGATTCACGCATCCGGGATATCGTGCCGCAGGCGGTGCCGCTCCTGCCCGAGGAGAATCCGTTCGCGACGCCGTTCGCGCAGCGCTCGACGCACATGTACTTCAACTTTCCCGCCTACGGCCGCGTCCTGCTCGACGAGTTCTTCTCGCGCGGCGGGCGCTACGAGATGCGCAGCTTCCATTCACCGCGCGATCTCGGCGACTTGCCGGAGCGCGTGGTCATTCACGCCACGGGCTATGCCGCGCGCGACCTGTGGCAGGACCGCACGGTGATTCCGGTGCGGGGCCAGACCGGCTGGCTGGTGCCCCAGCCCGGGGTCAACTACTCGCTGCGCTCGGGCACCATGTCGGCGATGTCCAAGGCTGACGGGATCGTGGTCATGAACAACGATCCCGACATCGGCGACATGCTCGGCGTCGGGGACAGCACCGAACTGCCCAACCGCGCGCCGATCGAGCAAGCCATGACGGCGCTATCCCGGTTCTTCGTTCCGCCCGCGCAGCGGGGGGCGGCGTGAAGCGCCGCGTCCTCGCAAGCCTGGCTGCGACGGCGGGGCTGGCCGTGGCTGCCGGAGTTCCGGCCTGGGGCAAAGGATCGCGGTCTGGCGTGTACAGCGCCGCACAGGCGGACGAAGGGGCGCGGATCTATGCTGTGCAATGTGCGATGTGCCACGGCGCGCGGCTGGAAGGGACCGTGGAGACGCCGGGACTGGTCGGCAAGTTCGTGGCCAAATGGGCAGAACGGCCCGTGGCCGACCTGTTCGACTACATCGGTCGGGCCATGCCGCAAGGGTCTCCAGGCAAACTGTCCGCGCAGGACAACGCGCGCCTCGTGGCCTTCATCCTCGAAGCGAACGGCGCGCCTGCCGGAGACCTACCCTTGCCCGCAGACGCCGCCTCACTCGGGCGGCTTGCGTTCGATCCTGCCGACCTGGTCAGCTGATACGGTACGCGGATTTACCCATTCCGCAGTGCACCATTTTTCGACCTGAACCCGAGCTCCGCCACTTTTCTGAAGCCGGCGTCCGACTATTTCGAAGCACATCTTCGAGCGCTTGAGTCGAGATCCTACGCAAGCCGGCGGCGGGCATCAGCTTCCAAATCTAACTCATTGATAATCAACATCTTACCAAGGATTGAGAGCATCTACACCCGCTTCGGATCAAGGAAACCCGACGCGAGTGCAAAATTGCCACAGGCCCGGTCCGATGCGCCGGTGCCGCTTGCGCGATCTCTTTTTGCAGCGCAACATGCGCTGACAAAAGAAGGCGATCGGGGGCGACGCCTCAAAGGGTCACGGCATGGCGCAAAAACTACGACGGCAGCCAGCGAATGGGCGTTAATTTGCGTCGCCCGGTCACACACCGTGTACGCCGCGGCGTCTGTCCCGCAGGGTACGGGCGTTGACGGCTCCGGCCGAAATGTCCTCTCCGGGCGCGCTGCCGTCATGGCCCGCCTTTCGCCTTAGTCGTTTTCGCCAGCCCCGCGCCGACCTGCTCGTTCCGATCGCGCTTGGCGTGATCCTTCTGGCGACCGCATTCGACTTGCTGCTGGTGGTGCTCGAGATCACCCCGGGCGGCGATCACCGGTCGTTCCACCTTCTGGCCCTCGCCGGGCCGGTGGTTATCCTGGTCGCGGTCGTGGCGACCTTCCGCTTCCAGAGCCAGCGGATCGAGCATCTGGCGCAGCTCTCGGGTCGCCTGGAGGCCGCCTTGCGCGCCAAGGAGGCGGCCGAGATCGCCAATCTCGCCAAGGCGCGATACCTCGCCAATGTCAGCCACGAGATCCGCTCGCCGCTCAACGCGATCTACGGCTACGCCCAGCTCGTCGAGCAGAAGGCCGACGTCAGGCCGCAAGATGCCGCGCGGGTCATCCGGCGCTGCGCCGAGCACATGACCAGCCTGGTCGAAAGCCTGCTCGACATCTCGCGGCTCGAGAACGGCCTGCTGCGCGTACGCAGCGAGATCGTCCGACTGCCTGACTTCCTCGACCAGATCGTGTGGATGATGCGCCCCGCGGCGGAAGCCAAGGGGCTCACTTTCGTCCACGAGCCGCCCGCCCGCCTGCCCGAGTTCGTGAAGACGGATCCGAGCCGGCTACGCCAGGCGCTGATCAACCTGATCGGCAATGCCATCAAGTTCACCGATGCGGGCAGCGTCACCTTGCGCGTCGCCTATCGCGGCCAGATCGCCACGCTCGAGATCGAGGACAC
>CBHWED010000165.1:0-7545 GCA_966112795.1 uncultured bacterium | reverse complement strand
AGCAGCAGCATCAGCACCGGCAGCAGGAAGCTGATCCCGAACGCGAGGATGAAGCGCATCACGAGGTCGAGGTAGTCGCCCATCGCCGGCAGCGCTTCCTGCTGCAGCCCGGCGACTTCGCCCTGGAAGCCGAGGAACCAATGGAACGCGGTCGGCATGACCACGAAGTAGGCGAGCGAGGCGCCGGCGATGAACAGCACCGGGGTCGCCAGCAGGAACGGCAGGAAGGCCTTCTTCTCCTTGGCGTAGAGCCCCGGCGCGACGAAGGCCCACAGCTGGTTGGCGATGATCGGGAAGGTCACGAAGAACGCCGCGAACAGCGCGACTTTGATTTCGACGAAGAACGCTTCGTAAAGTTTGGTGTAAACCAGCTTGGGGTCGGTCCCCGGAGGAAAGGCCGCGGCGAGCGGGCGCACGAGGATCGCAAAGATGTCCGCCGCGAAATAGAAGCACACGGCGAAGGCCACGGCGAGCGCCACGATGCAGCGCAGCAGCCGCGTGCGCAGCTCGACCAGGTGGTCGAGCAGCGGCGCCTGGGTCTGATCGATGTCCTTGATCTTGAGCACCACGCCGCCCCTAGTCCTGCGGCTTGGAGACCGGCATGTCGCGGTACTCCTCGGGATTGTCGGTGGTCACGATGCTCGCCTCGGCCGCCGCGGGCGGAGCCTCGGGCGCGGGCGCCGGTTCGGCCGCCGGCTGGACCGGGCGCGCCGGATAGGCGCCGGTCGGCTCGGCCTCGGGCGGGGCGTCGGCCGGATGCTCGGCCATGATCTTGGCGTTCTGCGCCGCCCACTTGGCCTCGAGGTCCTGCATCTCGGCTTCGCGGATCATCGCGTCGAGCCCGGTGCGGAAATGCGCCGAGACGCGGCGCATCTGGCCGATCCAGCGGCCGACCGTGCGCAGCGCGCCGGGCAGCTCCTTGGGGCCGATGGCGATCACCGCCACGACAATGATGAGCAGAAGCTCGCTCGGGCCAACATCGAACATGAACGCGCCTTGGGCCCTGCGTGAGAGTTATCGACCGGCGGTCTTACCGGCGTGCGCGACGACCGGGAGCGGGAGAGCCCCGATGCTCACTGCGAATCTCCGAAGACCATGGCGCCGATCTAGGCGCTTTCCTCGGGGTTTTCCAGCGCGGCGGACTCGTCCGCCTCCTCGGCGGGCTCGTCGTCGTGATGGCCGACGAGCTCGTCGTAGGCCTCGTCGACCGGATCGAGCAGGCCGGCGGCCTTGAGCTCGTCGATCCCTGGCAGGTCCTTGCGGCTGGCGAGGCCGAAGTGGCTGAGGAACTCGGGCGTGGTCGCGTAGATCACCGGCCGCCCGGGCACCTCGCGGCGCCCGGCGACACGCACCCAGCCCGCCTCCATCAGCACGTCGAGCGTCCCGGCGCTGGTCTGCACGCCGCGGATCGCCTCGATCTCGGCCCGGCTCACCGGCTCGTGATAGGCGACGATCGCCAGCACCTCGGTCGCCGCGCGGCTGAGCTTGCGGACCTGCTCGCGCTCGCGTCGGAGGAGATGCGCGAGGTCGGGCGCGGTCTGGAACTGCCAGCGCTTGCCGCGCTCGACCAGCCGCACGCCGCGGTTGGCGTAATGCGCCTCGAGCTCGGCGAGCGCCTCGCGGACATCCGCCCCGGCGAGATGCGCCGAAAGCTGCTCGGCGGTCAGCGGCTCCTCGGCCGCGAACAGCGCCGCCTCGACCGCCCGGATCAGCTCGTCGGGTGCCTCGCTCACGCCGGGACCCGCTCATCCTGAGCTTGTCGAAGCACCCGGCGCAAGTGCAGCGGACCGAAGATGTCTTCCTGCCGCAGCTCGGCCTTGCCGAGCCGGGCCAGCTCGAGCGCGGCGACGAAGCTCGAGGCCAGCGCCGAGCGCTTGAGCCGCGGCTCGGCATGCGCGGGCAGGAAGTCGCGCAGCTCGATCCATTCGAGCTTGACCCCGAGCAGCGCCGAGACCCGGTCGAGCGCCGCCTCGAGCGTCATCACCATGCGGTCGCGGACCATGTGCACGACCGGCTCGTTGCGCGCCTTGACCTGGGCATAGGCGGAAACGAGATCGTACCACTCGCACTGCCACAGGCTCTTGCGGTCGACGTGCAGGCCCTCGGGCGCGCCGCGCAGGAACACGTCGCGGCCGACGCGGTCGCGCGCGAGCAGCCGCGCCGCGGCCTCGCGCATCGCCCCGAGCCGCTGCAGGCGCAGCTGGAGCCGCAGCGCGAGCTCCTCGGGGCTCGGATCCTCCTGCTCGTCCTTGGGCAGCAGCAGCGCCGATTTGAGATAAGCAAGCCAAGCGGCCATCACGAGGTAATCTGCCGCGATCTCGAGCTTCAGCGCCTCGGCGCGCTCGATGTACGAGATGTACTGGTCGACCAGCGCGAGGATCGAGATCTGCTTGAGATCGACCTTCTGCCGCCGCGCGAGGTCGAGCAGCAGGTCGAGCGGCCCTTCCCACCCGTCGAGCTCGAGATAGAGCGCCGCATCGCCCGAGGGCGCTGCGCCCGGGCCGTCCCAATCGTCGCCAGCGTCGGCCGGGACATCGAACAGCTGCCCTTCCTCGTTCACGCGCCCCTCCCGGCCAGGTTCCCCTCCCCAGCGGGGAGGCGGTAGGGGGTGGGGGAGCGCGACCAGAGGTCGCGCGGCGACGCCGGCGCCGAGCTCCCCCCCCCACCCCCCCCCCCCCACGGCGAGGGAAAAGTAGGGGTGCCGCTGGCCGTGCAGCGGGATTTATCGCCCGGTCGAGCAAGCTGTCGCGCTTCGCGACAAGCTGCGCCCGCTCCGAAGCCAGGCCGCTGCCCGAGGTCGAGAGCGCCCGCTCGAGCCGCCCCGCGACCTCGTCGGACATCGCCGGCAGTCGCTCCGCAATCCCGACCATGTCGTCGATCTTGGCCCAGCAGTTCAGCACCACATCGCACCCCGCGGCGATCGCCCGCTCGGCGCGCTCGGGCACGGTGCCGTCGAGCGCTTCCATGTCGATGTCGTCGGTCAGCAGCAGCCCGGTGAAGCCGATCCGCCCACGGATGATCTCGTTGACGACGAACGGTGACAGCGTCCCCGGACGGTCGGCGTCCCACGCCGTGTAGCGGACATGCGCGGTCATCCCGATCGGCGCATCGCGCAGCGTGCGGAACGGCTCGAGATCGGTCGCGAGCTCGGTTTCGCTCGCGTCCACGGTCGGTAGCTCCTTGTGGCTGTCGGCGCAGGCGCGGCCATGCCCGGGCATGTGCTTGACGCAGCCGGTCACCCCGGCGCGCGACAACCCGTCGAGCACCGCGCGTGCCAGCGCCGCGACCTGCATCGGCTCGCTGCCGAGCGCGCGGTCGCCGATCACGTCGTGCGCGCCCGGCTGGCGTACGTCGAGCAGCGGGGTGTAATCGACCGTGATCCCGACTTCGGCGAGATCGTGCCCGAGCGCTTCGGCATTGGCCCGCGCCGCCTCGATCGCGCTCGCCGGCGCCACCTGCCACAGCCGGGCGAACGCCTCGCCGGGCGGGAACGCTTCCCATTCGGGCGGCTTCATCCGCGCGACCCGCCCGCCTTCCTGGTCGATCGACACCAGCAGCCGCTCGCGCCCGTGGATCGCGCGCAGCTCGTCGGTCAGCGCGCGCAGCTGCGCGCGGTTCTCGACGTTGCGCCCGAACAGGATGTAGCCGGCCGGGTCGGCTTCGCGGAAGAAAGCGCGCTCGTCGTCGGTCAGCGTCGGACCGGTCAGGCCGAAGATCGCGGGCGTCATGGGGAGAAAACTCGCAGGAAAGCCAAAGGGGGGCAAGTTTGCCCGGGATTGGCGGTGTGGACAGTAACCACCGCGGCGCGAAGCGGCGTCTTCGTCGGGTCAGCGTCGCGAATGCCGCCGGATTTGCCGATTCCGCCTAACTTCTTGATATTAAAACATAATAGGATTTCGAAAAATCGATCGCGCCTAAAGTTTGCTCAACTTTGGCCTAGCGCTTGACCTGGCAGTCCCCGCCCGCCGCCTTGACGCTGCGGCACAGGCTGTCGGCTTCCGCGGCGCTCCCGGCGACCGCCTGCAAGCGATAGATCGTGCCGCTGTCGGCCGTGCCCTCCAGCACCCGGTGGCTGCGCCCCTTGAGCGCTTCGTAGCGTCCGGCGAGCTGGCTCCACCCGGCCTCGGCCTGCGCCCGGGTCGAGTAGGCGCCGACCTGGACGCCCACGCCGCCGGTGGGTGCAGGCGCGGCCGTGGGGCTGGCGGTCGGCGCCGGCGTCGGCGCACCGGCCTGGGCGCGGTCGATGCTCGGCACCGGCACCCCGGCGTCGATCTGCCCTTCGACCTGCTGGCCCTCGGCCACCTCGTAGCTCTTGTCGCCGGTCCCCTCGACCTGGCGACCCCCCGGGTTCTCGGGGCGGGTCTTGTACGGCGTGTCGGGCGCCTCGATCGTGCTCCCGTCAGCCACCAGCGCGGCATCGCGCGGGTCGCGGGTGAAGTAGTAGAGCACGCCGAGGAGCACCGCGATGAACAGCAGCCCGACCGCGGCGAAGGCCACGATCCGCCCTGTGTCGACGCCGGGCTGCTCGTAGTCTTCATCGGATTCGAGCCACGGCAGCCGCTCGTCGGCGTCGGCCAGCGTCAGCTGCTCTTCGCGGTCCAGATCGGCGGACCCTTCTCCCCCCGGCAAGGCCATCCCTAGAGCTCCTCGACCGCCTGCACCCCAAGTATCGCAAGGCCGTTGCGGATAACCTGCCCGATTTGGCTGCCGAGGAAAAGCCTCGCGCCGCTAAGCTCCTGATCCTCGGCGAGGATGATGCGCTTGCCCGGGTCGTCGTTGCCCATGTTCCAGAACGCGTGGAACGCCGCGGCGAGGTCGTAGAGGTAGAACGCGATGCGGTGCGGCTCGCGCGCCTTGGCTGCCGCCTCGACCTCGCGCGGGAACTGCGCGGCGAGCTTGACCAGCGCCAGCTCCTCGGCCCCGAGCCGGCCGAGCGCCGCAGCCGACGGCACCATGCCCTCGGCCGCGCCCTTGCGCAGCGTCGAGTGGATCCGCGCATGGGCGTACTGGACATAGAACACCGGGTTGTCCTTCGACGCCTCGACCACCTTGGCGAAGTCGAAGTCCATCTGCGCGTCGGGCTTGCGGGTCAGCATGGTGAAACGGACGACGTCCTTGCCGACTTCCTCGACCACGTCGGCGAGCGTGACGAAAGTCCCCGCGCGCTTCGACATCTTGACCGGCTCGCCGCCGCGCAGCAGCTGGACCATCTGCACGAGCTTGACGTCGAACGGGATCGGCTTGCCCTCACCCTCGCTGAGCGCGGCGACCGCGGCCTTGATCCGCTTGACCGTGCCGGCGTGGTCGGCGCCCCAGATGTCGATCAGCTCGTCGGCGCCCGCCGCCTTCTGCATGTGATAGGCGAGGTCGGCGCCGAAGTAGGTCCAGCTGCCGTCGCTCTTCCTGATCGGCCGGTCCTGGTCGTCGCCGAACCTGGTCGAGCGGAACAGCGGCAGCTCGACCGGCTCCCAGTCCTCGGGGGTCTTGCCCTTGGGCGCCTCGAGCATGCCGTCGTAGACGAGATCGTGCGCGCGTAGCCAGGCTTCGGCCTCGAACGGCTTGCCCGCGCGCTGCAGCTCTGCCTCGGAGGCGAACACGTCGTGATGGATGCCGAGCAGCGCCAAGTCCGCCTTGATCTGCACCAGCATCGCCGCGACCGTGCGCTCGCGGAACAGGTCGAGCCATTCGCGCTCGTCGGCATCGGCGAAGCGCTCGCCGTACTCGGCCGCCAGTTCCTGCCCGACGGGGACGAGGTATTCGCCCGGATAGAGTCCGCCCGGGATCTCGCCGATGTCGTGCCCGAGCGCCTCGCGGTACCGCAAGTGCACCGAACGCGCGAGCGTCTGCACCTGCGCGCCAGCGTCGTTGACGTAGTATTCGCGCACGACGGTGTTGCCGGCGAACTCGAGTAGCGCGGCAAGCGCATCGCCGACCACGGCGCCGCGGCAGTGGCCCATGTGCATCGGGCCGGTCGGGTTGGCCGAAACGTACTCGACGTTGACGGTGCGCCCGGCGCCGAGCGACGAACGGCCGTAGTCGGCTCCGAGCGCGGCGATGGCCTCGAGCTCGGCGATCCACACCGCGTCGGCGAGGCGCAAGTTGATGAACCCGGGGCCGGCGATCTCGGCGCTGGTCACGGCCGCGTCGCCGGCGAGGCGGGCGACGATCGCCTCGGCGAGCGCGCGCGGGTTGGTCCCAGCCGGCTTGGCCAGCACCATGGCGGCATTGGTGGCGAGGTCGCCGTGCGTCGCGTCGCGCGGCGGCTCGACGCTGACCGCGCCGCGCGGCGTGCCCAGCGGCAGCACCGCGTCCTGCTCCAGCGCAGCGAGCGCAGCGTCGATCTTGGCCGCGAAGGCCGCGTAGAGGGTCTCGGTTCCGGTCATGGGCCGCGCCGTTAGCGCGTTTGGCCCCTGAGCGAAACTGCCGCGTGGCCCGGTTAGCGCGTGGCGTTGTAGGCCAGCTGGTCCTCGGTCAGCTGGAAGCCGACCAGCAGCTCGAAGCTCGCGCTCGCCAGCGCGGCGCGGACCTCGGGGTCGTTGAGCGGGTCGACCGCCGCTTCCTGGTCGCCCGCGCGGCGCTTGGCGGTGATCCGCTGGCGCACGTCGTCGGGCAGCGTCGCCGCCGCGCGCGAGATGTAGGCGCCGGCGGTGCCGTGCGCCTGCGCGCGCTCCTGTCCGTCGGCGAACTGCAGCGTGACGGTGCCGACGCGCTTGGAGATCACGGTCGTCCCGCCGCGCACGACGGTCGAGAAGTATGGCAGCTCGACGGTGCGCGCGCCGCGCACGTCGCGCCGCTGGGCGAGCACGTCGAAGCTGGCGGTCGCATAGACCTGCTCGCCGGTGTCGTCGCACTGGCTGCGCACGTTGGTCAGCGAGGCGGTCACGTCGAGCGCGTCGAGCGTGCGCGCATCGGCCGGCGTGAACAGCGTCACGTCACCGGTGAAGTCCGGCACGCCCACCGCCGGACACACGCTGCGCAGCGCGGTGATGCCGACGCCCTGTTCGATGACGATGTCGCCCTCTTTCTGGCACCCGGCCAGCGCCACGGTAGCGGCGACAACAAGCAGCGCTTTGCGGAAGTGCATTCGAATTCCTCGTCCAGAACCAGCGGCAGGCCCTAGCTCTTTCGCCGGGCAGCGACAACCGCTAGAGGCGCGCTGATGAACGCCCCCTTTCAGAACCCGGCCACCGGCGAGACCAAAGCGCCCCTGACGGTGCTGATCGCCGCACCGCGCGGTTTCTGCGCCGGCGTCGACCGGGCGATCGAGATCGTCGAGCGCGCGCTCGAGCGCTACGGCGCACCGGTCTACGTCCGGCACGAGATCGTCCACAACCGCTACGTGGTCGAAAGCCTCAAGGCCAAGGGCGCGGTGTTCGTCGAGGAGCTCGACGAAGTGCCGGCCGATGCGCCCGTGGTGTTCAGCGCGCACGGCGTGCCCAAGTCGGTCCCGGCCGAGGCCGAGCGCCGCGCGCTCGACTACCTCGACGCGACGTGCCCGCTGGTCAGCAAGGTGCATCGCCAGGCCGAGCGCCAGGTCGAGGCCGG
>CBHWED010000164.1:0-7549 GCA_966112795.1 uncultured bacterium | reverse complement strand
CCAACAGCTCGTGGAGCCGCATCCCGGGCCGCTTCCTCGCCAATGCGCGGGTCGGTTACACCACCGCCGACGAGGACTGGGAAGTCGCGCTCGAGGTGCAGAACGTGTTCGACAAGTACTACTTCATGAGCGTCAGCGACATCACCCGCTCGCTCGGCTCGGTGACCGGCGTGCCCGGCCTGCCGCGCACCTGGGCGGTTTCGATCAAGCGCAACTTCGGCGGCAACTGATCGCAGCGAACAAGAAGGGGCGCGGATCGCAGGATCCGCGCCCCTTCTCTTTGGGCCGGTGCCGCAGTGCCCAAACGAAAACGGCCCGCAGATCGGCGGGCCGTTTCGCGTTCAGCCGGACATCATGCTCACACGGTGTTGAGCCGCTCGCGCATCTCCTTGCCGGGCTTGAAGTAGGGCACGCGCTTCGACGGCACGTCGACCGGCGCGCCGGTGCGCGGGTTGCGCCCGGTGCGCGCGTCGCGCAGCCGTGTCGAGAACGTGCCGAAGCCGCGCAGCTCGACCCGGCCGCCTTCGGCCAGGCGCGCGGCGATCTCGTCGAAGAAGATGTCGACGACCTGCTCGATTTCCTCGGGCCGAAGGTCCGGATTGTCGGCAGCGAGCGCTTGCAGGAGTTCGGATCGTATCATCGCACCCCTTTCCCCGCCGGTTAAGGCGTGGCTTTGCGGGCCGTCCCGATAGCGGCAACGGCTACCTCCTCGGACACAATCTGGCAGAGTGGCTGCGCCCGCGCAATCGGGTGGACCAACAAATGTTGGATTTTTCGCCGGTTCGCCCCGCTTGCGTGGCGAACGTCAGGCTTCGTCGAGCACGTCGGCGGGCGCGATGCCGAGCCGGGCCATGCGCTCGCGGATCTGCGGCCACTCGTGCTCGAGGAACGTGGTGCGCTCGGCGGCGCGCAGCTTGTCGGCCGCGCCTTCGCCGACGAACATGCCGACGCCGCGCTGGACGCGGATCAGCCCGTCGGCCTGGAATTGCTGGTAGGCCTTGGCGACGGTCAGCGGGTTGGCACCCTGCTCGGCAGCGAACGCGCGCACCGAGGGAAGCATGTCCCCTTCCGCGTACCGCCCCTCGATGATCGCCGCGGCGATCTCGTCGCGCAGGCGCAGGTACACGGGCCGGTTGTCGCTCATCAGTGCTTCAGTGCCATAATACAGCGGGGCGGGTCAAGAGCCGGTAGCAAGCGAAGTGTTTCACGCCGGCGTCACAATCCGCTTTCCCCGCGGCAAAAGCCCGCTAGTTTCGCCTGCATCCATCTGGCCGGTCACCGGCCACCTGCAAGAACGACCACGGGGAGCCTTCCGGCGCCATGACCAATCCTCCAATCGACGACGCGAGCGCCGTACCCGGCGCCGTTCCGGTTGACGCGACCACCATCCATCCTGGTCCCTCGAGCGGCGACCAGTGGTTCGGCCATCCGCGCCAACTCGCCCGGCTGTTCACCACCGAGATGTGGGAGCGGTTCGGCTACTACGGCATGCGGGCGCTGCTGGTCCTGTTCCTGACGGACCACTTCCTGCTCAGCGACGTCAAGGCGGGCGGCCTCTACGGCGCCTTCACCTCGCTCGTCTACCTGACGCCGCTGTTCGGCGGCCTGCTCGCCGACCGCTATCTCGGCGCCAAGCGCTCGGTGAAGTTCGGCGCGATCATCATGTCGCTCGGCTATCTGACGCTCAGCCTCGGCGCCGGCCTCGGCGAGCAGGCCAAGCCCTACGCGATGATCGACGGGCAGCGCTACGAAGTCGTGGTCGACGCCGCCGAGCAGCAATATATCGTCGATCAGGGCGCGCAGCTCGCGATCAAGGGCCAGGAGGACGGCAGCGTCGATCTCGTCGCCGCCGACGGCTCGGTCGACCGAACGATCGCCAAGGGCGGGTTCGAGCCGGGCGGCGACCGCTCGGTGTTCTTCACGATGGTGTTGTTGATCGGGCTATCGCTGGTCACCATGGGCAACGGCTTCTTCAAGCCGAACATCTCGACGATGGTCGGCGAGCTCTATCCGCAAGGCGACCGACGGCGCGACACCGGCTTCACCATCTTCTACATGGGTATCAACCTCGGCTCGCTGTTCTCGCAGATCCTCTGCCCGTTCCTCGCCACCGCGGTGGGCTGGTGGGCGGGCTTCGGGCTCGCGGCGATCGGCATGCTGTTCTCGTGGAGCCTGATCCAGTTCGATGGCGGCCGCCTCGACCGCTACGGCGAGCCGCCCGCCGGGGTGCCCAACCGCACGATGATCATCTTCATCTGCGCGCTCGCTGCGGTGCCGGTGATCTATTTCCTGTTCACCAATCTGATGAACGCCCCCGCGCCGGTCGAGGGGTCGGGGTTCATCGGCTACCTGATCGCGCTGCCGCTGATGGGCAAATTGCTGTTCGGCACCTTCCTGATCGCCATCCCCGTGATCCTGATCTGGTCGTTGCGCGTGGGCAGCAAGGTCGAGTTCCAGATGATGCTCGCCGCGATGGTGCTGATCGTGTTCAACGTCGTGTTCTGGACGCTGTTCGAGCAGGCCGGCTCGTCGCTGACGCTGTTCGCCGACCGCAACACCGACCTCTCGGTGTTCGGCTGGTTCACGATTTCGGCGGGCCAGACGCAATTCTTCAACGCCGCGTTCATCGTGCTGCTCGCGCCGCTGATGAGCGTGCTGTGGACCGCGCTCGCCAAGCGCGGGCTCGAACCCTCGATCCCGGTCAAGTTCTCGATCGCCCTCGTCGGCGTCGGGCTCGGCTTCCTGTTCCTGGTGTGGGGCGCGAGCTTCGCCGATTCCAACTTCCAGGTCGGGCTGTGGTGGCTCGCCGGGCTCTACCTGATCCACTCGCTCGCCGAATTGTGCATCTCGCCGGTCGGGCTTTCGATGATCACCAAGCTCTCGATCGCGCGGATCGTCGGCCTGATGATGGGCGTGTGGTTCCTGTCGATCAGCTGCGCGCAATATGTCGCCGGCATCGTCGCGCAGTTCGCCAGCGTCGAGACGGTGGGCGGACAGGTGACCAACCTCGAGGTCAGCCTGCACACCTATGTCGGCGTGTTCACCCAGATCGCGATCGTCGCGATCCTGCTCGGCGTGCTGCTGTTCCTGCTGTCGTTCCCGCTCAAGCACTGGATGCACGGGGTCAAGTAGCGTGGTCCGCGCCGCCTTCGCCGGTCTCCTGGCGTTCGCGCTCGCCGCGTGCGCGACCACCGGCGACGGCGGCAAGACCGCGTCTGTCGACAATCCCTACCCCTCGACCTACCGCCCCTACCCCGGCGTGCCGACCGCGCTGGTCGGCGCAACGGTCTACGACGGGGCCGGCGGGCGGATCGACAACGGCACGGTGCTGATCGCCGAGGGCAAGGTCGTCGCGGTCGGCGGGGCCGACCTCGCGGTCCCGGCCGGCTACACGCGGATCGACGGCAGCGGCAAGTTCGTCACCCCGGGGGTGATCGACATCCACTCGCACCTCGGTGTCTATCCCTCGCCTTCGGTCGAGGCGCACGAGGATGGCAACGAGGCGACCGATCCGACCACGCCCGAAGTCTGGGCCGAGCATTCGGTCTGGCCGCAGGACCCGGGCTTCAGCCGCGCGCTGGTCAACGGCGGGGTGACCACGCTGGAGATCCTGCCCGGCTCGGCCAACCTGATGGGCGGGCGCTCGGTCACGCTCAAGAACGTGCCGAGCCGCACCGTGCAAGGGATGAAGTTCCCGGGCGCGCCGTACGGCCTCAAGATGGCCTGCGGCGAGAACCCCAAGCGGGTCTACGGCGCCAAGGGCGAGATGCCGTCGACGCGGATGGGCAACTTCGCGGTCAACCGGCAGACCTGGCTCGAGGCGCGCGAATATGCCGACGGCGAGCGCGACAAGCGCGACCTCGCGATGGAGACGCTCGCGGGCGTGCTCGACGGCGACATCCTGGTCCAGAACCATTGCTACCGCGCCGACGAGATGGCCCTCGTGCTCGATATGGCCAAGGAGATGGGCTATCACGTCGCCGCGTTCCACCACGCGGTCGAGAGCTACAAGATCGCCGACCTGCTGCGCGAGGCGAACGTGTGCTCGGCGGTGTGGGCCGACTGGTACGGCTTCAAGATGGAAGCCTACGACGGCATTCCCGAGAACGCCGCGCTGATCCACAATGCCGGCGCCTGCGTGGTGATCCATTCGGACGACGAGAACGGCATCCAGCGATTGAACCAGGACGCGGCCAAGGCGCAGGCGGCCGGGCGGCGGATGGGGATCGACATTCCCGACGAGCAGGTGATCGAGTGGTTCACGCTCAACGCGGCCAAGGCGATGGGCATCGACAAGCAGACCGGCAGCCTCGCGCCGGGCAAGATGGCCGACGTGGTGCTGTGGAACGGCGATCCGCTGTCGGTCTACACGCGGCCCGAGAAAGTGTGGATCGACGGCGCGCTGCTCTACGACGCGCTCGATCCGGCGCGGCGGCCGGTCAGCGACTTCGAGCTCGGCCAGCCTGGCGAAGGCGACGTCAAGTGAGGCTCGCCGCATTCCTCGCCGCCGCCGCGACGTCGCTGTTCGCCACGCCGCTGGCGGCGCAGGATTTTGCCGTCACCGGCGCGACCGTGGTGCTCGGTGACGGCAGCGAGCCGATCCCCAACGGCACCGTCGTTGTCCGCGGCGGCCGGATCGTCGCGGCCGGGGCCGACGTCGCGGTGCCCGCCGGGATCGAGACGATCGACGGGCGCGGCCGCTGGGTGACGCCGGGCCTGTTCGCCGCGCTGACCGACCTCGGGCTGTGGGACGTCGAGGAAGTCAACGAGAGCAACGACACCGGGGCCGACGATTCGCCGTTCGGGGCGGCGCTCGACGTCACGCCGGCAATCAACCCGCGCTCGCAGCACGTCGCGATCAGCCGCGCGGGCGGCGTCACGAGGGCAAGCGTGGCAGGGGTTCCCGGGGGCACGATCTTCGCCGGGCAGGGCGCGCTGATCGATCTCGGCGCCGACATGGACGCGGTCATGCTTCCGCGCGCGTTCCAGGTGGTCACGCTGGCCGAGGACGGCGGTGCGATCGCCGGCGGCAGCCGGGTCGCGGCGCACGCGCTGTTCCGCAACGCGCTGCGCGAGGCCAAGACCTTCGAGGAGCGCGGGGCGCTCACCGCGAGCACTCCGCCGCGGCGGGTCGATACCGGCGACGACATCCCGGTCGATCTCAGGCCGACCGATCCGCGGCTCGCCGGCAGCGCCGCCGATCGCGGCAGCGACGTGCTGCTCACGCGGTTCGACGCCGCGGCGCTGATCCCGGTCGTCGAGGGCGAGCAGCCGCTCTACGTCGAGGTCTACCGCGCTTCGGACATCCTCGCGGTGCTCGCGCTGCGCGACGAGTTTCCCAAGCTCAAGCTGGTGCTGGTCGGCGCGACCGAGGGCTGGGTGGTCGCGCGCGAGATCGCCGCCGCTGGCGTGCCCGTGATCACCGAACCGCTGACCGACTTGCCCGCGCGGTTCGAGGAGCTCGCCGCGACCCAGTCGAACGTCGGGCGCATGGTCCAGGCCGGGGTCAAGGTCGCGATCGGCGGGTTCGCTGCGAGCAACCAGCCGCGCTACGCCCCGCAGCAGGCGGGCAACCTCGTCGCGCTGGGCCGGTTGCCCGGGGCGACCGGGCTGACCTGGGGCCAGGCGTTCGCCGCGATCAGCTCGGTCCCGGCCGAGATCGCCGGCTTGGGCGGCACCGCGGGCGTGCTCAGGGACGGCGCGCACGGCGACCTGGTGCTGTGGGACGGCGACCCGCTCGAGGTCAGCTCGGCGCCATTGAGGGTGTTCATCGACGGCGTCGAGCAGCCGCTCGACAACCACCAGACGCGGCTGCGCGAGCGCTATCGCACGCCGGGCGAGGGGGCGCTGCCGAAGGCGTACGAGCGCTAGGCGGGGCGCCGTCCAGTCGGGCGAGGCTCTCCCCGTTCGGCCGATCCCCGCCCCCATTCCTTACTCGTCGCCCCCGCGAAAGCGGGGGTCCCGCTGTCACTCAGGCGCCGCGCCTGGAGGCACAAGCGGGGTCCCCGCTTTCGCGGGGATGACGAGGGAAGGATCGGGAAGGGACGGACGTTCGAGGGGACGTGGAGGTTTAGGCCGCCTCGAGCCCCATCCATTCGTAGGCGCTCGTCTCGGGACCGCTCTCGTTGATCGTCGTGCGGCGCATGTCGCGGCGGTGGGCGTTCGACAGCAGCGGCGTTGCCGCGTGCATCGTGCAGCGGTTGTCCCAGATGACGAGGTCGTGCGGGCGCCAGTGGTGGCGGAAGACGTACTTGTCCTGCGTGGCGTGTGCGTAGAGCTCTTCGACCAGCGCGGCGCCCTCGGCCGGGTCCATCCCGACGACGCCGATGCAATGGCCGCCGACGTAGAGCGCCTTGCGCCCATAGGGCATCGTGCGCACGAGCGGGTGCTCGACTGGCGGGAACGGGATGATCCGGCGCATCTCGGGCGTGATCTCGCCCTTGAGCCCGGCGCGGCGGCGGCCTTCCCAGAAGTCGTGCTGGCCGATCAGGTGCTCGATCCGTGCCTTTGTCGCCTCGGGCAGGTCGTCGTAGGCCGCACGGGCGTCGGCGAAGCAGGTGTCGCCGCCGGCTTCGGGCGGCGGGGTCTCGTGGCCGAGCAGCAGCGACCACCTGGTCGGCATGGTGTGGAACGAGCTGTCGGTGTGGAACCGCTCGGCGCCCTGGGCGAGCTTGTAGCCTTCCGAGCCGTAGGGGATGATTTCCCCGTCCTTATCGAGGTTGCCGGCGTAGAACAGGTCCGGATCGACCACGCGCCTGCCTCGCGGGCGCGCAGCGCCGGGAACGCGGCTCGGGATCTCGAGCGGGCCGAACGCGCGGCTAAAGCGCTTGTGCTGCTCGTCGGTGACCTCGGCGTCGCGCACGACCAGCACGCCGTAGCGGGCCATGGCTGCTTCGACGGTCTCGACCAGCTCCGGCGAAGGCGCGACGGCGACGTCGGCGCCGACGAGCTCGGCGGCGAACAGCGGGTGCAACGGGCGAACGTCCATCGTGCGAAGGTAGTTGATCCGATCAACTGTTGCAAAACCAACCGCCGGGTGCGAGCCAGCGGCGATGGGCAAGACGCTCGACTGGGGCATCCTCGCGGGTTCGGTGGGTCCGCGCGTGCGGCTGCTGCGCAACGCACTGACCGCGCGCTCGATCGCAGTCTCGGCGCCTTACGGGCTGCCGACCGGGTCGCTGACCGTGCTGGCGCTGATCGCCGCGAACCCGGGCAGCTCGCAATCGGCGCTGGCGGGCCGGGCAGGGCTCAACAAGTCGGCGCTGGTCGGGATCGTCGACCAGCTCGAGGCCAGGGGCCTCGCGGCACGCGACCGATCGACCAGCGACCGGCGGCGCAACCAAGTCACGGTCACGCCCGAGGGCGAGGCGGCGATGCAGGCGCTGTTCATGGCCGTGGCGGCGGAAGAGAGCGTGATCCGCGATGCCTTGGGCTCGGCGGACCTCGCTGTGCTGCTGGCGCTGCTCGACAAGGCGATCGCGGCGCTCGACGAGGGGTAACGCCGGAGTTTCTCACGGGAAGACGCTAAGGCGCTAAGGGGCAGAGCCAG
>CBHWED010000163.1:0-7646 GCA_966112795.1 uncultured bacterium | reverse complement strand
CGCCGAGGAAGGTGTTCATCGTCCGCTGCCCGTCGGGAGTGACGAAGATCAGGCACTGCGCGGTCGGCGGCTCCTCGCCGCGCGCCGGCGTGTCGAAGTCGATCCCGACCGAATGGATGTCGTGCGCGAACACGCGGCCGAACTGGTCGTCGGCGACCTGGCCGATGAACGCGCACTGCGCGCCGAGCGCGGCGAGGCCGGCGAGCGTGTTCGCCGCCGAGCCGCCCGAGATCTCGCGCGCCGGGCCCATCGCGTCGTAGAGTTCGCGCGCCCGCGCGGTGTCGACCAGGGTCATCCCGCCGCGGTTGAGCTGCAGCTCCTCGATCAGCTCGTCGGTGCACGGGGCCATCACGTCGACGATCGCATTGCCGATCGCGATCACGTCGTATCTCGGTTCCTTCATGAGTCCTTCCGCGTTGCGCATGGAGACGGCAGCCGGCCAGGACGGCCGGCGCTGGAGCGTCCGGGGCGTTGACTTGGCCTGCCGCGCGCGCAATCGCAAGCACGGATGCCGTCGGTTATGTCCTCGCTGCTCCTCGCCCTCGGCCAGCTGGCCGACCGGCGCGTGCTCGGAATCCTCGCCAAGAGCCTCGCGGTGACCGTGGTGCTGGTCGCCGCGATCGCCTGGGGCGGCTGGACGCTGCTCGACTGGGGGCTCGACCGGGTCGGTGTCGACGAAGGCCTGTTCGCCGGCGCCGGCTGGCTGCGCGAAGCCGCCGCGGCGCTGCTGACCCTCGTGGGACTGTGGCTCGTCTGGCGCATCGTCGCGATAGCGGTGATCGGCTTCTTCGCCGACGAAGTGGTCCAGGCCGTCGAGGCGCGGCACTATCCGCAAGCCGCCGCCAGGGCGCGCGACCTGCCGGTCTCCGAGCAGTTCTCGACCAGCCTCAGGGCTGCGTGGCACGCGCTGGTGGTCAACCTGATCGCGCTGCCCTTCGCGCTCGCGCTGCTGGTCACCGGGGTCGGCACGGCCTTGCTGTTCTTCGCGGTCAACACTGTGCTCGTCGGCCGCGAGCTGCAGGACATGGTCTGGCTGCGCCACCGGCAAGGCGCCGCGGACCCGGCACCCGTCGGGCGCGGCGAGCGTTACCTGCTTGGCGGCGCGGTGACCGCGCTGCTCGCGCTGCCGGTGATCAACCTCGTCGCCCCGATCCTCGGCGCCGCTGCCGCGACCCACCTGATCCACCGCAAGGAGCTGCCCCGCAATGCGGCCTGACCTGCGCTTCACGTCCCTCGCCGCGCTTCTGCTCACCGCCGGCTGCGCCACCGTGCCCCCGGCCACTGCCCCCTCCCAGCAGCCGGGACCGGCGCCGACCCAGCCGCGCGGCCAGCAGGGCATTCCGCCGACGCGTCCGACACCGCCGCCGGTGACCGGCGCGCGCGCGCCGCAGGTCCAGCGCCTGCCCGGTCTCGAGGAAGTCATCGAGCACGATGCCGCGAGCCTCGTGCGCCGGTTCGGCGATCCGCGGCTCGACGTGCACGAAGGCGACATGCGCAAGCTGCAGTTCGCCGGCCAGTCGTGCGTGCTCGACGTGTTCCTCTATCCGCTGCACGAAGGCCAGGAGCCGGTCGCGACCCATGTCGAGGCGCGCCGCGCGAGCGACGGGCAGGACGTCGACCGCGCCGCCTGCGTCGCCACGCTGCGCCGCTAGGGTAACCCCAATTTAAGCTTGTTGCGCGATATCCGCGGGCGAATTGGGGAGTCCGCACCGACAATGACCATGCACTTCGCCGATATCGCCCGTCAGGCCGCGGCCGACCGCGCGATCACCGCCGAGGAGATCCTCGCGCTGCGCCGCGCCGGCTGGGCCGACGGGACCATGGCGCCCGAAGAAGCCGATGCGGTGTTCGCGCTCAACGACGCGCTCGCCGAGCCGACCCCCGAGTGGAGCGACTTCTTCGTCGAGGCGATCGGCGAGTTCGTGGTCAACGGCACCGACCCCAAGGGCTACGTCAGCGAGGACAACGCCCGCTGGCTGATCGCGCGGATCGATCGCGACGGCACGCTCGACGGGATGACCGAGCTCGAACTGCTCGTCCGCGTGCTCGAACGCGCGTTCAACACCCCCGACCGGCTCAAGGCCTATGTGCTCGAGCAAGTCGAGCGCGCCGTGCTCAACGGCCGCGGCCCGACCCGCCGTGGCGGCTCGCTCGAGCCCGGACACGTCAACACGGCCGAAGCCGGCATCCTGCGCCGTGTGCTGTTCGCCCCCGCGGGCGACGCACCGGCCGCGGTCTCGTGCGCCGAGGCCGAGCTGCTGTTCCGGCTCAAGGACGCGACGCTCGGCGCCGCCAACGCGCTCGAGTGGAAGCAGATGTTCGTCCAGGGCGTCGCCAACTATCTTCAGGGCGTCGCCTCGCGCACCGCGCAGATCAGCCGCGAGCGCGCCGCCGAGCTCGAGGCCTTCGTCGCCGACGACCGCAGCAGCGTTTCGGGCTTCCTCGGCCGCATGGCCACGGCCGCGCCCAACGCGTTCGGCGTGGTGTTCGGCAAGAAGCAGCCCGAGCGCGATCGGTTCGCCGAGCTGCGCGCGGCCGAGCAGGTGACCGGCGACGAGCGGCAATGGCTCGACGCCCACGTCAATGCCGACGGCGAGCTCGACGCCTACGAACAGGCCCTGATCGCATTCCTCGCGGAGTCGGCCGCCTAGTCGAGCGCGAGCGGGCGGATGAACTTGACCACTTCGGACTCGACCGCGAAGCCGGCGTAGCGGTGCCAGGCGATGCTGGCGGCATTGTCGGCATGCGCGTCCGAACCGATCGCGGTGACGCCCCGTTCGCGCGCCCAGTCGATCACTCCGGCGAGCAGCGCCGTGGCCACGCCCGTGCGCCGCGCCTCTGGCGCGACCCAGATTCCTTCGAGAAAGGCCCCTGGCTCGAAGTACAGCCCGTCCACCACGCTGCGGATCGTCGCTTCGGCGAAGCCGACCAGCGCGCCGTCGCGCTCGGCGACGAGCACCGTGCACGGCACGTGGATGCGCGCGATCTCGGCGAGGTCGTCGCGCCCGTCCTCGGGCCAGAGCTGCTGGCGCATCGCGCTCCAGCCGGCGTGGTCGGCGGGCGCGAGCGCGCGGACGGTCAGACCGTGAAGCTCTCGCCGCACCCGCAGGCGCCCTTGGCGTTGGGGTTCTGGAACACGAACCCGGCGGCGAAGTCGTCTTCCTGCCAGTCCATCGTCGAGCCGACGAGGTAGAGCACGCTCGCGCCGTCGATGTAGAACGTGCCGCCCGGGGTCTCGATCTTCTCGTCGAACGGCTGCGCCTCGCTGACGAAGTCGACCGAATAAGCGAGGCCCGAGCAGCCGCGCCGCGGGGTCGAGAGCTTGACCCCGACGGTGCCCTCGGGCGCCTTGGCCATCAGCGCGGCGATGCGCGCCTCGGCGGCGGGGGTCAGCATGACCGCGGCGGGCCGCTGGCGGATCTTGGTTTCGCTCATCACAGCATCCCCAGCTCGAGGCGGGCCTCGTCGCTCATCTTGGCCGGGTCCCACGGCGGATCCCATACGAGATTGACCTCGGCGTCGCGCACGCCGGGGACCGACGATACGCGCAGCTCGACCTCGCCGGGCATCGATTCGGCGACCGGGCAATGCGGCGTGGTCAGCGTCATCGTCACCATGACATCGGCCTCGGGGCTGACGTCGACGCCGTAGATCAGCCCGAGGTCGTAGATGTTGACCGGAATCTCGGGGTCGAAGATCTCGCGCAACGCGTCGATCACGCTCTCGTAGAGCGCGCCGCCGGGCGCGGTCGGGTTGTCGCCTTGCGGCTTCTGCGCGAGGAACCCCTCGAGGTAGTCGCGCTTGCGCTCGAGCTTCTCGGCCAGGGATTCGGATGGGGTTTCCGCATCGTCGACGCGGGCCCGCGGAGGCGTCTCGACCCCGTCGACCTCCTCGACCTGGAAGGGCTTGTGCTCGTTCATCCGAAAATCCTCTTGGTGCGCTCGATCCCGCGCAGCAGCGCGGCCACGTCGTCCTCGTCGCTGTACAATCCGAAGCTGGCGCGGGCCGTCGCCGGCACGCCGAGCCGGTCCATCAGCGGCTGCGCGCAGTGGTGCCCGGCGCGGATGGCGACGTTCTCCTCGTCCAATATGGTGCCGAGATCGTGCGGGTGAATGCCGTCGAGCGCGAAACTGACGATTCCGGCGCTGTCGTCGGGCCCGAACACGCGCACGTCGTTCATCCCCCGCAGCGCCTCGCGCAGCTGCGCGACGAGCTTGGCCTCGTGGGCATGGATCGCGTCGAGGCCGATGCGCGCGACGTAGTCGCACGCCGCACCGAGCCCGATCGCCTCGACGATCGCCGGCGTCCCCGCCTCGAACCGCTGCGGCGGGGGGGCAAAGGTGGTCTTCTCGAACGTGACCCGCTCGATCATCGCCCCGCCGCCCTGCCACGGGGGCATCGCCGCGAGCAGTTCGTGCCGGCCCCACAGCGCGCCGATCCCGGTCGGCCCGTAGAGCTTGTGCCCCGAGAAGGCATAGAAGTCGCACCCGAGCGCCGCGACGTCGACCGGCAGCCTCGGCACTGCCTGGCAGCCGTCGAGCAGCAGCTTGGCGCCGACCGAATGGGCGAGATCCGCCGCCCGACGCGCATCAAGCACCGAGCCGAGCACGTTCGAGACATGCGCGAAGGCAACCATTGTATGCTCGGGCGTCAGCAGCCGTTCGGCCGCATCGAGGTCGATTCGCCCGTCCACGGTCAGCGGACAGACGTCGACCTGCCAGCCGGCGAGCTGCCACGGCACGATGTTCGAGTGATGCTCGAGCTCGGACAGCAGCACGCGGCCCTTGTCGGGATAGCTGTAGGCGACGAGGTTGATCGCCTCGGTTGCGCCGCGGGTGAAGACGATCTCGTCCTCGCGCCCGCCGACGAACTGCGCCACCCGTCGCCGCGCCGCCTCATAGCCGAGCGTCATCTCGGCCGAGCGCGTGTACACCCCCCGGTGCACGGTCGCGTAGTCGGCGCCGATTGCCTTCGCGACCGCGTCGATCACCGCCTGCGGCTTCTGCGCGGTCGCGGCCGAATCGAGGTAGTGCCACGGCGAGCCGTCGGGATTGCGCAGGCCGGGGAAGTCGGCCTTGAGGTCGGGCATGTTGCTGAGGACGGCGACGGTGCTCATCACGCCGTTTCCCGCTGCCAGACGGGGAACGCCACCTGGCCACCTTTTGCCGCGACATTGGCGAGAATCGGATCGATGTCCGCGGTGCGCGCCTCGACGGGCACCGAGACCGCGAAATGGTAGTCCTGATAGTTCTCGACCTGGCAGCCGAGCGCCCGCAGCGCCTCGAGCTCGCTTGCGAGGTCGAGCTCGTCGACGAGGAGCCAGACGAGATCGTTGCCCGATCGCTCGACGACGGCCCAGCTCGTCACGGTCGAGCTTTCGTCGACGACGGCTTCGATCGTGTCACCGAGCGCAAGCCCGGGCACGAACCACGGCACGCTGGCGAGCCGGTATGGCGCGTCGTCGAACGGCTTTTCGGAGTCGAACCACAGCCATTCGCCGCTGACGGGCGGCCACGAAGCCGCGACGCTGGCGAGCTCGAAACCGAGCTTGATCCGTTCCATGGGCCCGCTCACGCCACGTGCCCCAGCGCCGCGAGCGCCGCGTCGAGCAGCTTCTCCTGCTCGGCTTCGTCCTCGAGCGCCACGAACGCATCGGCGATGAACGCGCGCACCAGCAGCTTCCGGGCCACCTCGGGCGGGATCCCGCGCGCGGCCATGTAAAAGCGCGCCATCTCGTCCATCTGCCCGATCGCCGCGCCGTGGGCGCACTTGACGTCGTCGGCGAAGATCTCGAGCTCCGGCTTGGCATTGGCCGAGGCCCCGCGCTCGAGCAGCAGGCCTTTGAAATCCTGCGCCGCGTCGGTCTTCTGCGCATCGCGCGCGACGTCGATGCGGCCGAGGAAGTTGCCCGTCGCGCTGCCCCAGTGGACCGCGCGCACGACCTGGTCCGAAGTCGCCTCGGGCTCGGCATGCACGGTGCGGGTGACGAACTCGCGCGTCGCCGCGCCGCCGCCGATGGTCACCCCGCCGAACTGGAAATGCGCGCCCCGCGCGAGCCGCACTTCGACCTCCAGCCGGGTATAGGCGCTCGCCGAAGCGACCGCGAAGATCTCCGCCCGCGCGCCTTCGCCGACGGTCAGCCGCACGCGGTGCAGGCCCGGCCACTGTTCGTCGAGGATCAGGGTCTTCGAGCGCGTCTCGCCCGGCGCGAGCGTAGCCTCGTGCCACACGTCGAGGTCCGCCGGCACGAGCTGCGCCAGCGCCTCCGGGTCGGCGTAGCGCCATTCCTCGTCGCGTGTGGTCGGCAGGTAGGTCACGCCGCCACCGCCTCGTAGCCTTCGCTCTCGAGCTGCAGCGCGAGCTCGGGCCCGCCGCTCTTCACGATGCGGCCCTTCGACAACACGTGCACGAAGTCCGGCCGCACATAGTCGAGCAGCCGCTGGTAGTGGGTGATCAGCAGCACGCCCTTTTCGGGCTTGCGCATGATCGCGTTGATCCCCTCGCCGACGATCCTGAGCGCATCGATGTCGAGGCCGGAGTCGGTCTCGTCGAGCACCGCGAACGCGGGGTCGAGGATGCCCATCTGCACCATCTCGGCGCGCTTCTTCTCGCCGCCCGAGAAGCCGACGTTCACCGGCCGCTTGAGCATCTCCATGTCGAGCTTGAGCAGCCCGGCCTTCTCGCGCGCGAGCTTGAGGAACTCGCCGCCCGACAGCGGCTCGAGCCCGCGCGCCTTGCGCTGCGCGTTCAAGGCCTCCCGCAGGAACTGCACGTTGCTCACGCCCGGAATCTCGACCGGATACTGGAACCCGAGGAACAGCCCCGCAGCCGCGCGCTCGTGCGGCTCGAGCTCGAGCAGGTCCTGCCCGGCAAAGCTCACCGAGCCCCCGGTCACCTCATACCCCGGCCGCCCGCCGAGCACGTAGGCGAGCGTCGACTTGCCCGCCCCGTTGGGCCCCATGATCGCATGCACCTCGCCCGCGTTCACGGCGAGCGAGAGCCCGTTGAGGATCGGCGTGCCGCCGACGGTGGCGTGGAGGTTTTCGATGGTCAGCATATCAGTCGGCATTCTCGTCGTTATCGGTATCGAACACGGCCTCTTCGTCGGCGGTATCCCGTTGGCGCCCCGCCGCATTCGCCTTGAGTTCCTTGCGGCGGTCGAACGGCTTCTGCAGCTCGGCGAGAACCGCAGCGACCACCGCGTCGCCGTCGTCGAGCACTTGCGCCTCGCTGAAGCGCAGCACACGGATGCCGACGTCGGCCAGCTTCCGGTCCTGCAGCGCGGCGAGCTCGTCGGTGATATCGCCCGAGATCTCGACCACCAGCCAGCGCGCCGGGCAGGCGAAGTCGACCACCGTCGAGCCGATCACCACCTGGCGATGGAACTTGAACCCGCCGACCTTCTGCCCGCCGAGCCGCGCCCACAGCGCCTTCTCGGCCTCGGTCGGCTCGCGCCGCATCGCCCGCGCCATGTCCTTGAGCCGCGCACGCCGCGTCTCGGACACGTTCCACGCGGTGCGCGGCGGCGCAGCCTTGCGCTCGGCGGGGCCGCGGAGGGAGAGCTTCCTGCGCTCGGTGGTCATCCGACCGACCCCTCGAGCGAAATCCCGAGCAGCTTCTGCGCCTCCACGGCGAACTCCATCGGC
>CBHWED010000162.1:0-7679 GCA_966112795.1 uncultured bacterium | reverse complement strand
TGCATGCCGCTGACGATGTCGAGCCCCGCCTCGAGCGCGCCGACCAGCGCCGGGACCCACGAAGCCGGAATCTTGCCGCCTTCGTTGGCGATCCCGATGACCAGCGATCTCGCTCCGGCCTTGAGTGCATCGGCGGGCGTCATTGCCGGAAGCCCCGTCGTTACGGTGGCGTCCGGCAAGGACAGCTCGCCGATGCACTTGTCGCCCGCCCAGTCGCGCAACCCGAGGGCAGTCTTGGCGTAAGCAATGTTGGTCACGTCGCCGAGGAACAGCAGGTACGGCGCAGGGAGCGCCAGGCCGGCGCCGTCAGGTGTCTCAACCGGTTCGCGAAGCGCGCTCAAAGCTCGGCCCTTAGCGACAGGCCGACGGTGCGCGGACGGATCACGCCGGTGCCGATCGCGCCATCGGGGTAGAGCGGGAAGCCGCCGAACACGTCGGTCCCGGTGGTCGAGGTGCGGCCCGAGCTGTCGGTCAGGTTCTTGACGTAGAGCTCGAGATCGAACTGGCCGAAGTCGACGCCCGCGGACACGTCGACCACTGCGTAGGGGTCGATCGCCCGTTGCTCGCCGTGCGCCGCGCGATAGTCGGCATCGAAGCTCGCCGACTGCTCCGAGAGATAGCGCACCGATCCGCCGATATGCGCATCGACGCCCGTGCCGACCGGGAAGCTGTAGTCGCCGTTCAGCGAGGCGGCGAATTCGGGCGTGAACGGCAGCTTGTCGCCGTCGAGGCCGCCGATCAGCGTGTCGGTGGTCAGCCGCGCATTGGTGTAGGCGGCGTTGGCCGACAGATCGAGACCGTCGAGCGGTGCCGCGGTGACGGTGAGCTCGGCACCGTCGCTCTTGGCGCCGCCGCCGTTGGCATTGAAGTTGAATACACCGTCGGTGGCAAGCAGCTGAATGTCGTCCCAGTCGATGTGGAACACCGACACCTCGACCCCGTACACGCGGTCTGCGGTCTGCGCCTTCAAGCCGAGCTCGTAGTTGGTCAGCGAATCCGAATCGTAGGTGCCCTGCTCGACCGGCTGGCCCGGCGAAAGGACGTTGGGCCCGCCCGGGCGGAAGCCGCTCGCGACACGAGCGTAAATCGACGCGTTGTCGCTGATCTCGAAGCGCGGCGCGACCGAGTAGGTGAACACGTCCTCGCTCGATTCGAACACCGGGAAATCGGTGAAGCCGCCGACGAGGATGCCGTCGGAGATCTGGTGCGCATCCTGCTCGTTGTCGCTGTAGCGGCCGCCGAGATCGACATCGAAGCGCTCGCCCAGGTGCCAGGTCAGGTTGGCGAAGCCGGCGACCTCGCGGTAGTTCGATTCCACCCGCGCGTAGCCGATGGCCGGCAACCCGGCGATCGGTGTGGTCGTGCCCGGCGTGGCGGCGATGAAGTCCTGTTCGATCAGGCCGTCCTCGTCGGTGTAGTAAAAACCGACCAGCCAGTCGACGAGCGCGGATTCGCCCGCGAGGCGCAGTTCCTGCGTGAGCTTCTCGGAATCGGTCGACTGGGTCTGGAAGAAGTCGTTCGGGCCGGCGAAGGTCGCGATCAGCGGGGACAGCGGATAGCTGTAGTCGGTCCGCAGGTCCTGCTTCTGGGTGCCGTAGCTGCTCGACGAGGTCAGCGTTGCGAAACCGAGGTCGAAGTCGCCGGTGGCGTTGTAGACGCGATAGCTCAAATCGCTGAAGTTCGGCGCGAATTGCGACTGCGTATAGCCGCCGTGGAGCATCTCGAGCGTGTCGGGATCGCTCTCGACCAGCGACGGCGCGTCGGCATCGATGTTCTGCAGCACGGCCGTGAAGCGCAGGTCCGCTCCCTCGCCCGGGCTGAACAGCAACGAGGCGCGGCCGCCGTAGGACTTGCTGTCGTTGATGTTCTTCTCGACGTCGGACCCGCCAGCGCCGACCGAATCGATGAAGCCGCCGTTGCTGCGGTAGAACCCCGACGCGCGGAGCGCGACGTTCGGCGCGAACGGCAGGTTGAGCATGAGGTTGCCGTAGCCGCTCGCCTCGCCCCCGTGGGTGGCCTCGACGCCGACCCGGGCGCGAACCTCGACCGCGTCGGTCGACGGTGCCGCAGTGACGAACTTGAGCACGCCGCTGAGCGAGCTCGCGCCGTAGAACGTGCCTTGCGGCCCGCGCAGGACCTCGATCCGGTCGAGGTCGAAGGTGTCGAAGTCGGCCGCAAGGACCGCGGCGTTGACGAGGCCGCTGCTCGAGCCGAACGGCGTCTCGTCCATGTACACGCCGATCGTCGAGGCGACGCCTTCGGTGTTCACGCCGCGCAGGATCAGGCGCCCCTGGCCGGCGCGGCTCTGGTCGAGCTGCAGGCCGGGCACGAGCTTCAGGTAGTCCTGGAAGTTGTCGGCATGCTGGTTCTCGAGCGTCGCGCCCGAGACCACGGTCACCGATTGCGGTACCTCGATCAGCTCCTGCGACCGCTTCTGCGCGGTGACGAGAATCTCGCTCTCGCCAGCTGCAGCGGCCGCATCGTCAGCGGCGAAAGCCTGACCGGCTGAAAGCGCGATCGCGACGGCAAGTCCGGCGCTGCCGATGCGAAGGACGGATTTCTTCATTCTTGACCTCCCAAATCCCGGCGGCCGGCAAGTCCATGCGCCTCGCAGGACGAGTTTGCCGATTCCGCCACGATAATCCCGAACAGGACCGTATTTTCCGATTGGAGTATGTCAATCCGCTTACGAAATTGTTTCGTGCGGTGTTGCCAAGAGGCCCCAGGTCGCGGTCCCGGCGTCGATGCGCCCGTCGGCATAGCGAACCGCGCCCGGACGGTCGGACGCGAGGAAGGTCGGCCCATCGAGATCGACGATGTCGCACAGCTGGCCGACGACCAGCGAGGGTGCCATCGACAGGCTACTGCCCATCATGTTGCCGACCATGACCTGGAGCCCGAGCTCGCGGCAGCGGCGAGCGATCGCCAGCGCCTCGGTCAATCCGCCACACTTGTCGAGCTTGATGTTGACCGCATCGAACCGCCCCACCGCGCGGTCGAGCTCCGCGAGCGTGCAAACGCTCTCGTCGGCCGCGAACGGCAGCGGGCGGACGACACCGTCGAGATCGTCCTCGGCGCCACGCGCCAGCGGCTGCTCGAGCAAGTCGATTCCCGCCTCGAGCAGGACCTCGAGCAGCGGCCCGAGCGTGTCGCGGGCGTACCCCTGGTTGGCATCGACGCCGATCCACGCATCCTCGCGCGCTGCGCGGACCCGGCGCACACGCTCGGCATCGAGCGCGACGTCGCCGGTCAGCTTGAGCTTGAGCATCGGCCAAGTGCCGAAGCGGCCAGCGGCCACCGCCGCCATCTCCTCGGGCGCACCGGCGCTGATCGTCATCGTCGTCGGCAGCGCATCGAAGCGGCCGACGCCTGCCAGCTTCCATACCGGCACCCCGGCGCGCTGCGCAGCGAGGTCCCACAGCGCACAATCGAGCGCATTGCGGGCGCCGCCGGGTGGCAGCAGGGACTGCAGCTCCTCCCGATCGGCGCCCGCCTCGAGCTCGGCGCGGACTCCCTCGGCCTGATCCCGCATGCGCGCAAGATCGTCACCGAGGTAGTAAACCCCCGCCCCCTCCCCGAGCCCGACATGCTCACCGTCTGCGATCTGAGCTACCAGCACTCGCGTTTCGGTGAACCGATGTCCGGCGATGTGGAACGGCTCGCGAAACGCGAACCGCTCCTCCCGCAACGTCAGCCGGCGCGGCATCGCTCAGTAGTTCGTGCCGAAGCCGAACATGTGGAACGCGAGCGCGGCCCACAGCAACAGCACCGCGGCCAGCAGCAGCAGCACCGCCCAGACCAGCGCGAACCACCCGCGCTTCTCCCTGCGCGCGGTCATGAGGTTCCACCCGGCGAGCACGAGCAGGCCGATCAGCGCGATCGGGCTCAGCACCTGCAGCGCGTAGAGCAGCGGGTCGAGCGGGCCACTGAGCATCGACAGCTGGCTCATGCCGATCCAGAACCAGGTTATCCAGCCGGCGAAGACCGCGAGCACGAGCCATTGCCAGGCATGGAGGATTCGCTGGTTGCGCAGCCGCTTGCCTTCGTAGCGGCCCGCCGCCTTGAATCGCCGCCGCGCGATCGCCCCGGCCGGCCAGGCCACCGCCGAGACCAGCACCACGCCGAGCGCCGCAAGCAGCGCGGGCAGGAACCACGCGGTGTCCTTGTACCAGGGAACCCGCTGGAAGGTCATGATCGCGCTGACCGTATCGAAGCTCCACTCGGTGACCTTGCCATCCTCGACCTTGGCCGCGAGCTTCATGCCGCTGCCGACATCGCGCCACACGAACGGCGCCACCTCGATCCACTTGCGCGGCTGCCCGGCCGCGTTGGCCGCGCTGCCGACGACGATCCCGCCGTGCTCGTCGAGGCCGATCTTGTCCTGTCCGACGAGGTCGAGCATGGCCATGAAGTTGGTCTGGAACCCGCGCGAGCTGGCATAAGTCCCGGCGAGCATCTGCGCGTGCTCGCGCGCCGTCTTGGCATCGATCGGCGTGCCTTCGAGCGTGCCCGGGAAGTAGCGGTCGGCGAACTGCGCGAGCAGTGCCTCGCGCAGCCAGCGCGGCGAGCCGTTCTTGCCGTCGCTGTTCATCGAGATGAACAGCCCGACCCCGTCGTCGACGAACAGGTCGAGGTTGGTGTGCATGTAGACGGTGTCGCCGCCGTGCCCGATCACGCGGTGTCCGTTGACGTCGTCGTGATAGAACCCGAGCGCCATCGGATGCAGCGGCGGGAACAGCTGCAGCTCGAAGTCGTGCATCGTCTTCGCGGTTTCGGGCTTCATCAGCCCCGCCCCGCCGTTGAGATGGGCGATCATGAACTTGGCCATGTCGGCCCCGCTGGCCGACTGGCTGCCGGCCGGTGCCGGGACGACGAACTCGAACTTCTCGGGCTTGGCCAGCCCGGCGCCGTAGCCGTTGCTGAGGAACGGCTGCAGGTTCGCCGGAACCGGCTGGCGGAACGTGGTGTGCGCCATGCCGAGCGGCTGGAGGATGTTGCGCTCGACGTAGTCGTCGTACGACATCCCCGAGACCCGCTCGATGATGTAGCCGGCGAGCGCGGTCGCGTAGTTCGAATAGGCGGGCACTTCGCCCGGCGGGAAGATCCGCGCCGGCATGTCGCTCTTCACGTATTCGCCGAGCGGGACCATGTCGCCCTGGTTGTCGCTGATCAGCCGGCGCACGGTTTCCTGGAAGCCCGCGGTGTGCGTCATGATGTTGCGCAGCGTGATCGGCTTGCCGTCATAGGCCGGCACCTTGAAATCGAGATACTGGTTCACGTCGGTATCGAGGTCGAGCTTGCCCTGCTCGACGAGCTGCATGATCGCGGTCCACGTCGTCAGCTTGGACACCGAGCCGGTCCGGAACATCGTCGTCGCCGGGTCGACCGGGACCCGCTTGTCGAGGTCGGCGTAGCCGAACCCGCGCTGGGTCAGCACTTCCCCGTCCTTGACCACCACCACGACTGCGCCGGCAATGTCGCCGCTCTCGATCGCGTAAGGCACGAACCCGTCGAGCCATGCATCGACGTCGGTCTTGGTCAGCGCGGCCCCCGTGGGTCCCGTCGCCGGTGCGACTGCGCCCTCGGCCTCCGGTGTCGGAGCGACCGCTTCCGGCACGAGGTCCTGGGCAAGAGCCCCCGCAGCGCCGGCCAGCGCGAGCAGGGGGACGATCCATTTCTTGAATTGCCTCACATGCGTTCCCTTCAAGCCGATTGCGCCTTGTGCCGGCGCTCGATATTCTGGCTAAGAATCTCCCGGTGAGGATTTAGATATCCTGATCGGAAAAATGTCAATCGGGCTGAGGAAGCGCTGTTGAACGATAATCCTCCCAATCTCGGCACGATCATGCGTGCCGTGCGCGATCGCTACGGCTGGACCCTCAAGGAAATGAGCAAGCACTCGGGCATCCCGTTCTCGACCCTGTCCAAGGTCGAGAACGGCCGCCTGACGCTGAGCTACGACAAGCTTCAGCAAGTCAGCCAAAGGCTTAAGATCCCGATGTCCGAGCTGTTCGCCGTCCCCGGCGAGGGCCGCGAGGCGCAAGTGACCGGGCGCCGGAGCATCGGCCGGGTCGAGGATGCGGTGCGCATCACCACGCCGAACTACGACTATTTCTACCTCAACACCGAATTGCGCCGGAAGCGGATGCTTCCGATCATCACCAAGATCCGCGCCAAATCGCTCGAGGAGTTCGGCGAGCTGGTCCGCCACAAGGGCGAGGAGGTGGTCTACGTGATCACCGGCAGCATCGAGGTCCACACCGAGTTCTACGACCCGGTGGTGATCAAGGCCGGCGAGCTGATCTACATCGATTCGACGATGGGCCACGCCTATCTCGTCGCCGACGGCTGCGAGGAGGCGATCACGCTCGGGGTCTGCTCGGCCGATGACGACGCGCTCGCGCAGGACTTGATGTCGCTGCTCGGCGAAGCCGCCAACGGCGGCCACTAGCGACGTAGGGCTAGCCCATGCCGGGCTCGCGCAAGTGAGGCTGTTCTACGACGAGCGGCAGGCGGCTCACGCCCCGGCGCGCGAGCTGCACAACGGCGACTGGACGCCTTACGCCGAGACGCCGGCGCGCATCGCCTCGATCCTCGAGCACCATGGAACGGTCTCGCCGGCGCGCGACTTCGGCCTCGAGCCGATCCTCGCCGTGCACGACGCCGACTACGTCGCCTTCCTGCACGAGGCGCACGACCGGTGGCTGGCGGCCGGCCGGCAAGGCGACGCGATCGGCTACGCCTTCCCGATCCGCGGCCGGCGCAAGCTCGCTGTCGAGCGGATCGACGCCGCGCTCGGCGCTTACGCCTTCGATGCCGGCACCCCGATCGCCGCAGGTACGTGGGAGGCCGCCTACTGGTCCGCGCAGAGCGCCCTGACCGCGCTCGATCACGTCGCCGCGGGCGCGCGCCATGCCTTCGCGCTGTGCCGACCGCCCGGCCATCATGCCGGGGCCGACTACATGGGCGGCTACTGCTACCTCAACAATGCCGCCATCGCCGCGCGCGCCGCCGAAGCGCGCGGCCTCGGCCCGGTGGCGATCCTCGATGTCGACTACCATCACGGCAACGGCACGCAGGACGTGTTCCTGCGCGACCCGGGCGTGTTCTTCGCCTCGCTCCACGCCGACCCGGCGACCGACTACCCGTTCTACTGGGGCTACCGCGACGAGCGTGGCGAAGGCCCTGGTGAGGGCACGACCCTCAACTTGCCCCTCGCGCGCGGCACGCGATGGCCCGAGTATTCGCAGGCCTTGGGCGAGGCGCTCGAAGCGATCGCCAAATGGGGCGCGGCGTTCCTCGTCGTCTCGTTCGGCGCCGACACCTTCGAGCACGATCCGATCTCGCACTTCGCCCTCGGGCAGCAGGACTACCCGAGGCTCGGCGCGGCGATCGCGGGGTTGGGCCTGCCGACGCTCGTCGTCATGGAAGGCGGCTATGCGGTGGCCGAGCTGGGCGCCAACGTGGCGGCGTTTCTGCGAGGATTGGCCGGTTCCAGCATGTGATCGGGTAACCGCCGCGGTCAGGCCTCCGCCGGCATCGTCGCTCGGCGGAACACCTCCCATCGCGCGGCGAACCATGCATCGAGCGCCCCGTCATCGGCGTCGATCCATTTGGCCCGGTTGGCCGCGCCGTCGAGAAGATCGATGAGCACGTCGCGCACGTCCTGCGCCGTGCCC
>CBHWED010000161.1:0-7808 GCA_966112795.1 uncultured bacterium | reverse complement strand
TCTCGCGGCCGTCGGGGAAGTGGAACACCTCGCGCCCCTCGCGCCCGTGGTGCGGGCCCTTGGCAATCGCGATCAGCGGCACGTCCTCGATGCCGAGCTCCTCGAGCGCGTCCTTCACGCTCGACATCTGCCCTTTGCCGCCGTCGATCAGCACGAGGTCGGGCCACAGCGCGCCCTCGGTGCCCTGCGTGTCGCGGTCGGGATCCTCCTCGAGCGCGCGGTGGAACCGGCGGGCCATGACCTCGCGCATCATGCCGAAGTCGTCGTTGGTCTGCGCGTGCTTGATGTTGAACTTGCGGTACTGGTTCTTGACGAACCCCTCGGGCCCGGCGACGACCATCGCGCCGACGGCCTTGGCGCCCTGGATGTGGCTGTTGTCGTAGATCTCGATCCGCCGCGGCTCCTCGGGCAGCTCGAGGAATTCGGTCAGCTCGCGCAGGATCTTCGCCTGGGTGCCGCTCTCGGCGAGCCGCCGGTCGAGCGCCTCGGCGGCGTTGCGGCTGGCCTGCTCCATCAGCCGCCGCCGGTCGCCGCGCTGCGGCACGCTGATCTCGACCTTTTGCCCGGCGAGCTCGCACAGCGCTTGCTCGAGCAGCTCGCGCTCGGGCAGCGCGCGGTCGACGAGGATCGTGCGTGGCGGCGGCACTTCCTCGTAGAACTGCGCCAGCACGCGCGCGAGAACCTCGTCGTCGCTCACGCCCTGGGTGTGGCTCGGGAAGATCGCCCGGTGGCCCCAGTTCTGCCCGCCGCGGACGAAGAATGCCTGGATGCCGACCTGCCCGCCCTTGGCCGCGAGCGCGAACACGTCGGCGTTGCCGACACCCTCGGCGTTGATCGCCTGGGTGCCCTGGATGAAGGTCGCCGCGCGCAGCCGGTCGCGCAGCGTCGCCGCGGTCTCGAAGTCGAGCGCTTCGGCCGCAGCGGCCATCTGCGCCTCGATCCTCTTCTGCACCGCGCCCGACTTGCCGCCGAGGAAATCCTTCGCCTCGCGCACCAGCGACGCGTAGCCGGCCGCATCGATCCGTCCCACGCACGGCGCCGAGCAGCGCTTGATCTGGTACAAGAGGCACGGCCGGTCGCGCCGGGCGAAGAAGCTGTCGGTGCAGCTGCGCAGCAGGAACAGCTTCTGCAGCGCGTTGATCGTGGTGTTGACCGAGCCGGCGCTGGCGAACGGCCCATAGTAATCGCCTTTGAACTTCCGGGCCCCGCGGTGCTTCATGATCCGCGGGAAGTCGTGCCCGGCGCGCAGCAGGATGAACGGGAACGACTTATCGTCGCGCAGCAGCACGTTGTACGGCGGGCGGAAGCGCTTGATCAGCTGCGCCTCGAGCAGCAGCGCCTCGGCCTCGGAGTTGGTGGTGATGATCTCCATGCCGCGCGTCTGGCTGACCATGCGCTGCAGCCGGCCGGGCAGCGCCGCGACCTGGGTGTAGTTCGCCACGCGGTTCTTCAGCGAGCGCGCCTTGCCGACGTAAAGCACGTCGCCGCGCGCATCGAGCATGCGGTAGACCCCGGGCTTGGGCCGCAGCGTGCGCACGACCTCGCGGATCGCGGCCACGCCCGCCTCGAGGTCGGGCTGCGCCGAGCCGCGCAAGGCCGAGGTCGCGCGCTCCTCGTGGAAGCGTTCGGCGCCTTTGGGGTGTGGCGGGGTTCCGGCGGGTGTGCGAGCCATGCAGCGCAGATAATGCGCTCGGGCCCGCAAGCCAATTCGCCGTTATCAGAACAGCTTGCGGATCTCGAGCTGGAAGAACCGCCCGGTCGGATCGACCAGGAACGGCTGGTAGCGCACAGGCACCTCGCCGTTGCTGTCGACGATCACCTGGCGCTCGTCGAACACGTTGTTGACCCCGAACGTCACCCGCGTGTTCTTGAGCAGCGGCACCTCCTCGATCAGCTTGGTGCGCTGATTGAGGTCGGCGAAGATGCGGAAGCCGGCCGTGAACAGGTCGCCGAAGAACAGGTCGGTGCTGCCAGGCAGGCCGCTGCCGTCGATGCGCGAGGCGCCCGCGTAGCGCGCGTTCACGTTGAAGCCGAAGCCGGCGTAGAACAGGCCGCCGTTGAAGTTGACCTGGTGCCGCGGCATGTTGCCCGACAGCGCCTGCCCGTCGAGCTGGTCGAGCGGCACGCCGCCTTCGGCGATCAGCACCTCGTTCTCGATCTCGTAGGTGTAGTTGAAGTTCACGAAGAACCGGCCGCGTCCGTCGGGGCTGCCGCCACCGCCGATGAAGCCGCCGCCGCCCGGGCCACGCCCGCCGCCCGGACCGCCCGGCCCGCCGCGAGCGCCCCCGGGACCGCCCGGACCGCCGGGCCCACCGACGATCACGACCGGGCCACCCTGCGGGCCGCCGGGACCGCCCTGGCCCTGTTGCCCCCCTTGCTGGCCCTGCTGCGGCGCGTTGCCGCTGCAGAACTGTGTGCGGAGCTGATTGACGCGCGCGGGATCGATCTTGCCGTCGGGGCCCTTGAGCCGCTCCTGCATCTGCGGCGGCATCGCCGCGATCTGCTCGTCGGTGATCGGCGGCGGGGTCTCCCCGGGCTTGCCGCAGAACTGCTGGCGCAGCTGCGCGAAGCGCGCCGGATCGCCGCCGACGGCGAAATTGTTGCTGCACATGTTGGTGCGGAACTCGGCCCAGCGCTCGGGATTGACCGAGCCGTCGGGATTCTTGATCCGCTCGAGCAGCGGCTGCGGCAGGCCTTCGAGGTCGGCCGCGGCCGGCACGGTGCTTGCTGCCTCGGGGGTGCAGAATTTGGTGCGCAGGTTCTGGAACACCTGCGGGTTGAAGCCGCCGCCGGGACCTTGCTGGGCGGCGGGAGCGGCGCCCTGCTGGCCGCCCTGCCCGCCCTGGCCCCCGCGCGCGGCACGGAATACTTGCGCCATCGGGTTGGCTGCCTGCGCCGCGGCTGCGGCCTGCGGGCGTGCTTTGCCGAACGGGCCGGTCATGTTGAAGTTGATGCCGATGCGCTTCGACTTTTGCCACGCGTAGCTGACCGGGCGCTGGTCGATCGCCAGCAGCTGGCCTTCCTCGCAGCCCAGCGCCGCGACATCGGCGGGCTGGCAGCGCCGCACGCGGTCGGGGAACGCCGCCTCGGTCGCCGGGGTCAGCGTCGGGAAGCCGGCGGCGACGTCCTCGGCGTAGTTGTCGCTGTACTCGACGTTGAACCGGGCCTGCTGGATCGCCGACCAGAACTGCGGCAGCTCCCAGTTGAGCGTGACGCGCCAGTCCTTCTGGCTCTGCGCCGGCAGGTCGGGATTGCCGCCGGTGACGATCGTCGCCAGCACGGTCTCGTTGCGCGAGATGTCGTAGATCGGCACGTTCTGCGTGGCGATCTCGGGATTGCCGAGCTGCCCCAGCGACGGCGCCGCGTCGCGCATGATGTAGCTCACGCCGAGGTTGAGCCGCTCGGTGACGCCCCAGTTGAGCCCGAGCGTGACGTCGGTCAGCGTGCCGAAGTCCGACAGGTGGTCGACGCCGGCCTGGACGTTGAAGTTGAGGTCGCCGATCGCCGCCCAGTGATCCTCGCGCCGGCTGGCGATCGGGATCGCGACGTTGATCCCGGCGGAGAGGTCGCCGCGGTCGAGCGAGGTCTCGAAACCGTTGTTGCGGGTATCCTCGCTGTCGAGCCCGGTGAAGCTGTAGCCGGCATCGAGCGTGACCGCGACTTCGCCCGCGGGCAGCTCGAGCGGATGGCCCATCGCGGTGACCAGCGCGCTGACGCTGGTGTTGCGGCTGTCGGCGCGATCGCGCCCGGCATCGGGCAGCGGCGGGATCGGGTCGTCGATCGCCAGCGCCCCGGCGTCGACCAGGTCCTGCAGGCCCGAGGTGTCGGCCCGGCGGGTGCTCAGGCTGCGCGATTTCGCCAGGCTGCCGTCGGCCGTGCCGGTGATCTGCCAGTCGCCGAGCCGGGTGTTGAGCGTGGCGCCGGCCGAGAAGGTATCGGTGCGCGAATCCACCGTCAGCGGATCGGCCGCGTTGAACGTGCGCAGCACCCCGTCCTCGGGAGCGCCGTTCAAAGGTATCAGGGTCACGCTGTCGAGACCCTGGTAGCTCAGGCTGTCGTTGCGCTCGAACGTCGCGTTGAGGCTCAGCGAGCTGCCGCCGCCGCCGAGCTTGGTGGTGAAGTTGGCCGTTCCCTGGAGCCCGGCGGAATCGCTGATCAGGCTGCGGAACTCGGCCGGATCGGGATCGGTCGGGAAGGCCGGAGGGTTCGCCTGGACCACCCCGCGCTCGGCCTCGGTCAGCAGGCTCGTGTCTTCGGCGCTGAAGTCGAAGTTGAGCCGGGATTCGCCGATCAGCTGGAGGTAGGTCGCCTCGAGCTCCTTGGTCGAGTAGCCGCCGTCCCACGGCTGGCCGTACTGCGCCTCGACCTCGCGGCTCGAGAAGTTGCGCTTGAGGATGATGTTGACCACGCGCTGGTCCGGCGAATAGCCGTAGCGCTGCGCCACTTCCTCGGGGAACACCTCGACCTTGAGGATCGCCTCGGGCGGGTACGAGCGCAGCTCGCGAAAGCTCGAGATGCGCACGCCGTTGACGAGCATGACCGGGAACCCGCCGCCGCGCCCGCCGGCGCTGCCGGTCTGCGGCGCCAGCGCCTGCATCAGCTCGGCGATCGAGCCCGCGCCGTACGCGGCGATGTCCTGTTCGTTGAGCTCGAGCACCGGCGGCTGCGGCGCATCGATCTGGCCGCGCACCGCCTCGGCCGAGACGACGATCTCGTTCTCGTCGACCGGCGCCTGGTCGGAGCCGTTGTCGGCGGGCGTTTCAGCGGGAGCCGGGGCCGGAGCAGGCGCGTCCTGCGCCAAGGCCGGACCGGATACTTGAAGCGCGACGGCAAGCGCCAGCAGGCTGGTGGCAGAGACGTTGCGCAAATTCCAATCCCTCGGACAAGTTCTGACTTTGGCCCCAGCTGGCGGCTAATTGCTGCGGCGCCGTAAACAGGCAACCGCCGACCCGGTAATAAAGTGTCGCAGATGTATCCGGGCTGTCAGTCTTGCCGGCCGGGCAACGAAACGGCGCTTGTTCACCGGATGGCAACACGCCTCGAACACACTCCGATTTCGCACAACTGGAGGGGGCGTCGGTGCATTCGATCATTGGCAAGAGCGCAGTCGTGCTGGGAACGGTGCTGTGGGCCAGCCTCGGCGCGGGTCCGGCCTGGGCGCAGGACGGCTTCAAGGTCACGTCGCTGACGCTGTTCAGCGTGCAGGGGCGCGAAAATCCTGCGATCACCCCGATCGAGCCCGGCGACACGATCCCCTACCGCGTCGAGGAATCCTGCTACGGCTGGTTCCTCGAGTTCGAGCCGGTCGACGGCCCGGTCGTGCTGCAGGAGGTGCTGTCGATCCCCGCGCCCGCCGAACACTGGGGTACCGCCGACGAGTCGAACGTCGCGGATGACCGCAAGTCCGCCCGGACCACGGTGCGCGTCGACGGGCGCGAAGGCTCGGCCCAGAACGTGTGGTGCGTGGCCGAAGGCGATCCCGAGGGCATCTACAGCTTCCGGATCTGGCAGGACGGCGCTCCCGTGGCGATCCAGCTCCCCTTCCGCATCGAGCGGCAATAGGCCCGGCCGGGGCCCGGCAACGGGCAGGCCGAGTTTGGCTTTCCTTTTCGGGCGCTCGCCGCTATGGGCGCGCAACTCCGGCAAAAGGATACCGATACTGCATGGCCAAAGAAGAACTCCTCGAAATGCGCGGCAAGGTGGTGGAACTGCTGCCTAATGCGATGTTCCGGGTGGAGCTCGAAAACGGCCACGAAGTGCTCGGCCATACGGCGGGGCGGATGCGCAAGAACCGCATCCGCGTGCTCGTCGGCGACGAGGTGCTCTGCGAGCTGACCCCGTACGACCTGACCAAGGCGCGCATCACCTACCGCTTCATGCCCGGCCGGGGCGGCCCGGGGCCGCAGTAAGCCTGGCGGGCGTGAGCGCCCCCACCCTCATTCTCGCATCGGCCAGCCCGCGGCGGCGCGAGCTTCTCGCGCGGCTGGGGATCGAGCCTGCGCGGGTGGTCCACGCCGACATCGACGAGACACCGTTCAAGGCCGAGATTCCGCGCGCCTACGCGACGCGCATGGCGCGCGAGAAAGCGCACGCGGCCGCCGACGAGGTGGCGCATGTGCTCGCGGGCGACACGGTCGTCGCGGTCGGCCGCCGCATCCTGCCCAAGGCCGAGGACGAAGCCACCGCGCGTCGCTGCCTCGAGCTGCTCTCGGGCCGCCGCCATCGCGTGCTCTCGGCCGTCGCCTTGCGCGCGCCCGACGGCACGCTGCGCGAGCGGCTCAGCGAGACCCAGGTCCGCTTCAAGCACCTCTCCGCCGACGAGATCGACGCCTACCTCGCCGGCGGCGAGTGGCACGGCAAGGCCGGCGGCTACGCGATCCAGGGCAGCGCCGAGGGCCTGATCGCGTGGATCTCGGGCAGCCATTCGGGCGTCGTCGGCCTGCCGCTGTTCGAGACGCGCGCGCTACTCAAGAGCGCGGGATTCCCCCTTGGCTGAGTGGTTCGTCGAGGAAGGGATCGGCGAGCACCGCGCGATCCGCCTCGACGGCGACCGCATCGTCGCCGCGCAAGTCGAATGGCCGGGCGAGCTCGCCGTCGGCCAGGTCGAGGATGCCGTGCTCGTCGCGCGCGCGGCCGGCAGCCGCCGCGGCACCGCGCGGTTCGCCAGCGGCGAGGAGGCGCTGGTCGACAGGCTCCCGCCGTCCGCCAGCGAAGGCGCGGCGATCCGCCTCGAGGTGACCCGTCCGGCGCTCGGCGAGCGCGGTCGCCGCAAGCTCGCGCGCGCGCGTCCGACCGAAGCCGCGCCCCGCCCTGCCCCGACGCTCGCCGAACGGCTGCGCGCCGAAGGCCACGAGGTCCGCGTCGTGCGCGCGTTCCCGGCCGGCGACGGTGCCGAGCTCACCGCCGAGGCGTTCGCCGGCGAAGTCGCCTTCCCCGGCGGATCGCTGCAGTTCAGCCCGACCCCGGCGATGCTGCTGGTCGACGTCGACGGCACGCTCGCCCCGCGCGCGCTGGCGCTCGCTGCGGTCGCCCCGCTCGCCGAGGCGCTGCGCCGGTTCGACATCGGCGGCTCGATCGGGATCGACTTCCCGACGCTCGCCGACAAGACCGACCGCCGCGCGGTCGATGAAGCGCTCGCCGCGGCGCTCGCCGGCTGGCCGCACGAGCGCACGGCGATGAACGGCTTCGGCTTCGTCCAGCTCGTCGCCCGGCTGGAGCGGCCTTCGCTGCTCCATCGCGCCGCGTTCCAGCGCGCCGCAATGGCCGTGCGCAAGCTTCTGCGCAGCGCCGAGCGGCTCGAGGGCGCCGGCGCGGTGCTCCTCACCGGCCATCCCGCGCTCGAGCCCCAGCTTCGCCCCGAGTGGCTCGCCGAGCTCGCCCGCCGCACCGGGCGCGAGGTGCGCTGGGAATCGCAGCGCGGGCTTGCCATCGAGGCCCCGCACGCCCAACTCGTGCCGCGATGAGCACTCGTCCCTGTCCGATCTGCAAGAAGCCGCGCAGCGAGCAATACGCCCCGTTCTGCTCGAGCCGCTGCCGCGACCGCGATCTCGCGCAGTGGTTCAACGAAGGCTACGCGGTCCCCGGCCCGCCCGCCGACCCCGAGGACCTCGCGCGCGACGACTAGCCCGGCACGCCCCGAGCATCAGCTACCCCCTTGCCAAGCGCGCGCGCCTTCGTCATAGGCGCCGCTCCAACGGCCGGACCGCCGCACCACGCGCGGGTCCGGGTGCCTGCCCAGGTAGCTCAGTTGGTAGAGCATGCGACTGAAAATCGCAGTGTCGGTGGTTCGATTCCGCCCCTGGGCACCA
>CBHWED010000160.1:0-7811 GCA_966112795.1 uncultured bacterium | reverse complement strand
ATCCCGAACCGCGCATACTCGCGCGCGATCGACGGCTGGCGGGCGAGCGCCTCGCGGATGTCGTTCTCTCCCTCGCGATCGCCGAGCTTGCGGCGCACGACGCCGCGCATGAACAGCGACGGGGCCAGCTCGGGGCTCGTCGAGAGCGCCGATTCGAGATCCTTGAGCGCGTCCTGGTAACGGCCGAGGCGGTAGTAACCCATCGCCCTGCTATCGAGCACCGGCGCCGACCAGTCGGCCTTCTCGACCGCCTCGGTGCACAGCCGGTCGAGCTCCTCGGCGCGATAGTTCCAGGTCGCCTGGTACCAGCACTTGGCGTTGAGCATCTGCGGGTCGTTGGGCCGCGCGGCGAGCAGCTCGTCGATGCGCCGCAACCCGTCTTCCTTGCGCCCGGCCTGCGCCTCGAGCTCGCTGATCGCCATCGCGAGCTGGCTCTGCTCCTCGGGGTTGCCGCTCTGCTGCTCGAGCAGCTCGATCGCGTCCTCGACCCGCCCGACGTAGGGCAGGATGTTCGACAGCGTGAACGCCGCGTCGAGCGAGGGGTCGAGGTCCCAGCCGGCCTGGGCGTCGGCCAGCGCGCCGTCGAGGTCGCCGGTCTCGGTCTTGAGGCCGGCGCGCAGCAGGTACGACTGCGCGTCGGGCTCGCGCTCGATCACCGTGTCGAAGTCGGCGATCGCCCCCGCCCAGTCCCAGGTCATCGCACGGAATTGCGAGCGGTAGCGATAGTTGTCGAGGTCATCGGGATCGTGCGCGATCAGCGCGGCATAAGCGGCCTCGATCTTGGCGTAGCGCGTGCGGTCGGTGCGCGCGTCGGGCTCGAACCGGCGATCGACGCCGCGCGGCGCGCGCAGCGCGAGGTCGGCAGAGCCGAAGCGCGAAGCCTTCTGCCGCTCGCCGGCGATCTGCGCCGGGGCGATCTCGCCGCCCGGCCAGGCGGTGGTCTCGGTGATCGTCAGGCGGTCGTCGGCGAGCTGGCTCTGGCGGGTCATGCGAACGCCAGCCACTTCGCTCTCGAACGCGGGCTTGCCTTCGAGCGTGTAGTCGCCCCCGCCCTCGGGCAACAGCAGGGTGACTTCCATCCGCTCTGAGAATGGCCCGGGCATCGCCACCGGGATATCGCGCCACGCCGGGCGCGAGCGGTCGGGGCGGAACTCGAACGCCTGGCTCGGCAGCGAGAACTGCCGGCTGCCGACGCCGCGCTGCCAGCGCCAGTACGAATCCATCAGGCCTTCGACCTTGACCGTGGCCTCGTTGGTCGCTTCGTCGAAATCGATGTGGCTGTCGACGACGAGCCCGTCGCCGAGCTGCGAGCTGGCGAAGCCCTGGACGAAATCGTCGATCTGTTCTTCCGACCCCTGGCCGATGACCGCGCGGAACGGCGCCGCGGCGGGGCCGGTCAGGGTCCACTCGGCGTCGAACAGCATCGGCACGTCGAGGCCGGCGCGGTTGTCATAAGTCACCCGGGCGAAGCGGTCGTAAGTTTGCTGCGGGCGTTGCGGCATCGGCAGCAGCTCGGACCCGCCCGCGCGCAGCGGCAGCGCCACGTGGAAGTCGGGGACTTCGTGGACCACCTGCATGCTCGTGCCGGTGTTGGTCCCGTCGAGCCAGTAGTCGGTCCCGTCGATCGTCGCGTGGACGATCACGTGGTCGAACGCGCCGGGCAGCGGCAGCATCTGCGGGACGACGTCGCCGAGCTCGGAGGCGACCAGCACCGCTTCGGACTCGATGCCCATCTCGCGCAGCATCGCGAGCAGGAGCATGGTCTTGGCCTTGCAGTCGCCGTAACGCATCTCCCAGGTCTCGGCCGGCTTCTGCGGGATATAGTTGCCGCCCTCGAGGCCGTTGAGCATGTAGGCGACCTCGTCCTGGACGAGCCGCAGCGCTGCCACGGCGCGCTCGAGCTGGCCGCTGTGCGCCTGCTCGATCCGGGCCACTTCGCGCGCGATCGGGCTGCCCGGGGCAATGGTCCCGTCGGTCGAGAACAGCGGCGCCATGACCCGGCTGACTTCGGTCCAGCTGGCGAACGTGCCGGCCTGGAGCATCGGCGGCATGCGATAGCGCAGTGGCGCGTCGTCGGGGACCTCGTCGCGCTCGGCGAGCGGCAGCTTGACCTCGATCGTGGTGAAGCCGTCCTGCTCGACCGGCGCCGGCAGGTCGACGCCCTTGCTGGCCTGCCAGCGGACGTCCGACGCGGTCGGCCACGACAGGCGCATGCGGGCGAAGCCGGCGGCAAACGGTTCCGCGGGCAAGCCGATCGTGTCCTGCACTTCCTTGTCGAGCGCCTGGTCCGACAGCGTCGTGCTGTAGCTGACGCGCAGCACGTCGCCGACACGCAGGCCGGGCACCGCGAGCGTCGCGGTGCGCGCGCCGTCGATCATCCGCTGCTCGAGCTGGCGCTCGCGGCGCAGGACCTCGAGCTTGGCGCCGCCCGCGAGCACGTCGATCACCTCGTCGCCGCGCAGGATCGAGACACGGTGGACGATGAGGTCGCCCTTGTCGGGCAGCCAGGTCGCCTGCAGCGTGCCGAGCACGGTCAGCGTCTGCGGGTTGTCGACGCGGATCGCGCGGTCGATGTAGCTCGTCAGGCGTCCTTCCTCGATCCGCCGCTGGTCGTCGTAGAGCACGATCGGCGGGCCGCGCTTGAGCGGCGGCAGCTCGACCGGTGCGACCCAGGTGGGCGCGGGCTGGTAGAGAACCTCCTCGCCGGCAAGGGCCGGAGTGCCGCACGCGAGCGCGACCGAACACAGCAATACTGAGTGGTACTTCATTGCTACCCCTTGCCGGCGCCCCTGTGCCGGCGAACGTTCGATATCAACACGATCCCGGAGGCAACGCAATCGGTTCCGGACCCGACCCCCGACCCCGGCCCGACGCTGGTCTTGCCAAGCGCGAGCGCCGCGCCTAGCCGCCGCCCCATCTGCTGCAACCGGAGTTCACGATGGTCCCCCGCTATGCCCGCCCCGCGATGACCGCGATCTGGGAACCCGAAGCGCGGTACCGCATCTGGTTCGAGATCGAGGCCCACGCGACCGAGAAGCTCGGCGAGCTCGGCGTGGTGCCCGAAAGCGCGGCCAAGGCGCTGTGGGACTGGTGGCAGACGAACCCGAAGATCGACGTCGAGGCGATCGACGCGATCGAGGCGGTGACCAAGCACGACGTGATCGCGTTCCTCACCTGGGTCGCCGAACAGGTCGGCGACGAAGCGCGCTTCATGCACCAGGGCATGACCAGCTCCGACGTGCTCGACACCACGCTCGCGGTCCAGCTCGCGCGCGCCGCCGACATCCTGATCGAGGACGTCGATCTGCTGCTTGCGGCACTGAAGAAGCGTGCCGAAGAGCACAAGTATACCCCGACGATCGGCCGCAGCCACGGCATCCATGCCGAGCCGGTGACCTTCGGCCTCAAGCTCGCCCAGGCCTACGCCGAGTTCGCGCGCTGCCGCACCCGGCTCGAGGCCGCGCGTGCGGAGATCGCCACTTGTGCGATCAGCGGCGCGGTCGGCACTTTCGCCAACGTCGCGCCCGAGGTCGAGGCGCATGTCGCCGAGCGGCTCGGGCTCGCGGTCGAGCCGATCTCGACCCAGGTCATCCCGCGCGACCGGCACGCGATGTTCTTCGCCGTGCTCGGCGTCGTCGCGAGCTCGATCGAGCGGCTGGCGATCGAGGTGCGGCACCTGCAGCGGACCGAAGTGCTCGAAGCCGAGGAGTACTTCTCGCCCGGCCAGAAGGGCTCGAGCGCGATGCCGCACAAGCGCAACCCGGTGCTGACGGAGAACCTGACCGGCCTCGCGCGGGTGGTGCGCAGCGCGGTCACCCCAGCGATGGAGAACGTCGCCTTGTGGCACGAGCGCGATATCTCGCACTCCTCGGTCGAGCGCTTCATCGGCCCCGACGCGACGATCACGCTCGACTTCGCGCTCGCCCGGCTGACCGGGGTGGTCGACAAGCTGCTGGTCTACCCCGAGCGGATGCAGGCCAACCTCGACCGCATGGGCGGGCTGGTCCACTCGCAGCGCGTGCTGCTGGCGCTGACCCAGGCCGGGGTCAGCCGCGAGGACGCCTACCGGCTGGTCCAGCGCAACGCGATGAGGGTCTGGGAAAGCGACGGCAAGCTGTCGCTGCTCGAGCTGCTCAAGGCCGATCCCGAAGTGACCGCGGCGCTGCCCGCCGCCGAGCTCGAGGAGAAGTTCGACCTCGGCTACCACTTCAAGCAAGTCGACACGATCTTCGAGCGGGTGTTCGGCTGAGCCCCGGCCGGCGCAGCGGGGACTCCCCTTCACTTCCCCGGCCAATGGCCGTAATCGTCCCGAAACAGCAAGGGGAAGGCCGATGCAGATCGTCCGCACGATTGTCTGGGTACTGCTGCTGGTCGCGCTGCTGATCTTCTCGATCAACAACTGGAACCCGGTCGAAGTGAAGATCTGGGAAGGTCTCGTGCTCGAGACCAAGATCCCCGCGCTGGTGGTGATCGCCTTCCTCCTCGGGCTCGTGCCGATGTGGCTGATGCACCGGGTCAGCCAGTGGTACTACAAGCGCCGGCTCGGCTCGCTCGAGAGCGCCGCGCGCGCCGCGGCGATGGCCCCGGCGGCGGCGCCCGTTGCAAGCGCCGAGCCCTTGCCCGAAGAGCCGCGCATCGACACCCCCGAAGCCACGCAGGATCCGCTCAAGCCGTGAGCAACCCGGTCTATCTCGCGCTCGACCTGCCGCAGCTCGATGCCGCCCGCGCGCTGGCCGAGAAGGTCAAGGCGCACGTCGGCGGGTTCAAGCTCGGGCTCGAGTTCTTCTGCGCCCACGGCCACCACGGCGTGCACGAGATCGCCCACGTCGGGCTGCCGATCTTCCTCGACTTGAAGCTGCACGACATCCCCAACACCGTCGCCGGCGCGATGCAGGCGATCCACGTGCTCGAGCCGGCGATCGTCACCGTCCACGCGAGCGGCGGGCGGGCGATGATGGAAGACGCCAAGGCCGCCGCCGCGCTCGGCACCAAGGTCGTCGCGGTGACCATGCTGACCAGCCTCGACGAGCGCGACCTCATGCGCACCGGGGTCAACGGCAACGCGCGCGACCAGGTGCTGCGCCTCGCCGAGCTGGCCCAGGCCGCCGGGCTCGACGGCATCGTCTGCTCGGGGCGCGAGGTCGGCGAGGTCCACCGGCAGTGGAAGGACGGCTTCTTCGTCGTCCCCGGGCTGCGCCTCAACGACAGTGCCAACGGCGACCAGAAGCGCGTGGTCACCCCGCGCCAGGCGCGCGACGACGGCGCCAGCGTGCTCGTCGTCGGCCGTCCGATCAGCCGTGCCGACGAGCCGCTCGAAGCGGCGCGGGCGATCGAGGCGACGCTCTAGGGCCCTCTCGACACCGTCGCATTTCGCACTAAGTGCGCCGCATGCCCGAAACGCTGATCAAGATCTGCGGCCTCAACACGCCCGAGGCGGTCGACGCCGCGGTCGCTGCACGCGCCACGCACATCGGCCTCGTCCACTACCCGCCGAGCCCGCGCCACGTGACGCTCGAGCAAAGCGCCGCGCTGCGCGCGCGGGTGCCGCGGGGCATCAAGGTCGTGCTGCTGCTGGTCAACGAGCAGCCGCAGCCGACCGCGCAGGCGATCCAGGCGGTGCGGCCCGACGTGGTCCAGTTCCACGGCACCGAGACCCCCGAATGGCTCGCGCTGCTCAGGCAGAACACCCCGCTCGAGATCTGGAAGGCGATCGGCGTCAGCGGCCCCGACAACCTCGAGCGCGCGCAGCGCTACAAGGATGCCGCGCACCGCATTCTCTACGACGCCCCGGCGAAGAAGCTGCCCGGCGGCACCGGGCTCGCGTTCGACTGGTCGCTGCTGACCAGCTTCAAGCACACGATGCCGTGGGGCCTCGCCGGCGGGCTGACCCCCGAGACCGTCGGCGAGGCGATCCGCATGACCGGCGCCGAGCTGGTCGACACCTCCTCGGGCGTCGAGAGCGCGCCCGGGGTCAAGGACGCGGCCAGGATCGCGGCGTTCTGCGAAGCCGCGCGCGCGGCATAGAAAAAGGGGCGACCCGTCGCCGGGCCGCCCCTCGAAATAGCGTCGGTCCGCTGAGCGCTTAGAAGCGCACGCCGATACCGGCGGCGACGACGTTCGAATCGGTGCCGTCGAAGAAGAAGTGGCGGTACTCGAGCTTTCCGTACGTCGTCCCGGTCACGGTGACCTCGGCGCCAAGGCCGGCGTGGAAGCCGTCGCCGCAAAGGTCGCAGGTCAGGTCGGTGTAGCCGCCGTTGACGTAGTAGCGGTTGCCGCCCGAGCGCAGGCCGGCGCGCGCGGTGGCGCCGAGCACGACGCCCGAGCCCTCGAGGAAGATCTTGTCGAGCGAGGCCTCGGCGCCGATGAACGCCTTCTCGCCGAGATCGACGTCATAGCCGGCAGCGATGCCGCCGACGAATTCCTCGCCCTGGTTCTCGCCGAACGACATCCCGGCGCGCGCTTCGAAGCGGCCGTCGTTGGCGGCAGCCGGCGCGGCGATCACGAGAGCCGCAGCAGCAGCGATGAGGGCAACCTGGAACTTCATTTTTCTGTTCTCCATTGACGAAAATCGGCGAGCCGCCGGTCAGTGACGCGGCCCGCCGTGAGCACCGCCCCCTCGGCGGTGGACGGCGCCCATAGCCGCCGCGACCGTGGCTTCCAGCCTCCAAATCGCGTTTGAATCCCGTTCGTTGCGCGACAGTTGCTGCAGCGCAACAGTGGTGTTGTGCACTTGCACATGAGTCGCGTCGCGCGGCCCGGGCACGACAAAGGGCGGCCCGTCGCCGGACCGCCCTTCGTACCTTATCCGACCACTCAGAAGCGGTAGGCGACGCCGGCGACGACAGCGTTGTTCTTGATGAAGTCGCTGTAGTCCGAACGGACGTACTCGAGACGCAGCGAGGCATTGCCGCCGACGCGGGTCTCGAGGCCGGCGCCGAGCACCAGGCCGTCGTCGTTGTCGCTCGCCGAGACGTCGTCGATCGCGACCTTGAACTTGGTGTTGACCCAGCCGACGCGGGCGTAAAGACCGGTGTTATCGTTGACCATGAAGCCGCCGCGCACGGTGGCGCCGAACGATTCCTTGGCGCGGATCGACAGGCTGTCGACACCGTCGTCGTACGAAGCTTCGGCGTCGCTCAGGCTCGCCTTGCCCTCGATGCCGACGAAGCCGCCGCCGATGGCGAAGTCGTAGCCGGCGAACACGCCGCCGACCACGCCGTTGCCGCTGATGCCGTCGAACGAGTCGCCGTCGGCGATCAGGTCGTCACCCTGGCCTTCGTAGTTGTCGAGGCCGACTTCGGCGCCGACGTAGGGGCCCGAGAACGGCTCGGCCATGGCGGGGGTGGCGAACGCAGCCGAAGCGGCCAGCGCGAGAACGAACTTACGCATGTGGTGTTACTCCTCCTAGCCCCTCCCAAGGCACCTCCACCCTGCTCGTTGGCAGGGACCGGCGCCGCTAAAGAGCCGCGCGAGTCGAGTAAACGGGTGATTCCGCTATCAATTCTCAAGCCGACGACAGTGTCACAAAACTGCAACTGGGGCTTGCACCCAGACCACACCGTCACCATGCGCGCGGTAGCGCTAGACACGTGCAAGGCGCTCTGCCACGGCCAGCGGGTCATGACCGAGCAGCCCAACTCCTTCCGCAACCAGCCCGATGAGCGCGGGCATTTCGGCCAGTTCGGCGGCCGCTACGTCGCCGAGACGCTGATGCCGCTGATCCTCGACCTCGAGCGCGAGTACCGCGCGGCGCAAGCCGATCCGGCGTTCACCGAAGAGTTCGAAGGCCTGCTGGCGCACTATGTCGGCCG
>CBHWED010000159.1:0-7861 GCA_966112795.1 uncultured bacterium | reverse complement strand
GCGGTGACGGCATGACGGCGTCGCTCGCCACGACGGTGCGCCAGGCGGTGATCTGGCGCTCGGGCAGCCAGATCGTCGCCCAGCTCGTCGCCTGGGGTTCCACGCTGGCGGTGGTACGGATCCTCGATCCGGCCGACTACGGCCTGTTCGCGATGACCCAGGTCGTACTCGCGTTCCTGAGCTTCCTCAACGGCTACGGTTTCGCCAGCTCGCTGATCCAGGAGCGCGAGATCGACACGATGAAGGTGCGCCAGGGATTCGGCGTGCTGCTGCTGGTCAACGGCGCGCTCGCGTTGATCCAGCTCGGCGTGGCGCCGCTGGCCGCGGCCTGGTACCGCCAGCCGGTGGTCGCCGAGCTGCTGCGGGTGCAGGCGCTGATCTTCCTCGCGACGCCGTTCATCGCGCTGCCCGAAGTCCTGCTGATGCGCGAGCTCGACTTCCGCAAGCCGGCGATGGTCAACTTGGTCGCGACCGCGGTCTCGGCTTCGGTCGCGCTCGGCTGCGCGCTCGCCGGGTTCGGGGTGTGGACGCTGGTCTATGCGCCGATCGCCTTCTTCTGGTCGCGCGCGATCGGGCTCACGCTGGCGGCGCGGTTCTTCGTCTGGCCGAGCTTCCGCTTCGCCGGCGCCGGGCCGATGTTCCGCTTCGGCGTGGCCGTGCTCGGCAGCCACCTGTTCTGGACGGTAATCACCCAGTCCGACGTGTTCATCGCCTCGCGCTCGCTCGATCCGCACCAGCTCGGGCTCTACGCCGAAGCGCTGTTCCTGACGACGATCGTCGCCAGCAAGTTCGTGCCGCCGCTCAACGAGGTCGCCTTCCCCGCCTATGCCCGGCTGCAGGACAACCTGCCGGTGCTGTCGGCCTCGTTCCTCAAGGCGGTGCGGCTGATCATGCTGGTGACCTGCCCGCTGTACTTTGGCCTCGCGGTCGTCGCCGGGGATGCGGTCACGGTCGTGCTCGGGACCAAGTGGGCGGCGATGGCGCCGCTGGTCACCGTGCTCGCGCTGGCGATGCCGGCGATGACGCTGCACATCCTGTTCGCCCCGGCGCTCAACGCGGTCGGCCAGCCGCGGATCACGCTGCAGGCCTCGCTGCTCGGCGCGGCGGTCATGCCGCTGGCGTTCGTCGTCGGGCTGCGCTGGGGGGCGGCGGGCCTCGCCTGGGCCTGGGTGCTCGCGTTCCCGGTGGTGCCGCTGTTCACTTTCCTGCGCGCGCGTGCGCCGCTCGCGATTAGCGCGGCGCAGCTCGGCGCGGCGATCGCCCCGGGCCTCGGCGCGGCCGCGGCGATGGCCGTGCCGGTCTATGCGCTGTCCGATGCGATCAGCGGATGGGACAGCTGGAGCCGCCTCGTTGTGCTCGTCGCGGCGGGCGGCCTGAGCTATGCCGCGATCCTCTACGCGGTCTCGCGCGCGACCTTGCTCGAACTCGTCGGATTGGTCGTCCGCCGGCGGGCGCCGGCGCTCGAGCCGACCGGCTGATCGCACCCTCGCAACATTTGGTCCCGCTTCGCAGACGTGGTATTCTCCGGCAGCGCCTACCCTATGCAGGGCGCGCGGGAGAGAGATGACCTGGCATTGGCCTGTCGCACTGGCTGCCGTCGCCACCCAGCTGGCGCCGGTCACCGCCGCAGCGCCGGAAGCGGTTGCACCATCCGCCACCGCCACGCCCGACGTCGACATCATTGCACTCGAGCGCGAGCGCTACAGGCGCATGACCGTGCCGGTGACGATCGGCGGCGAAGGCCCGTTCCGCTTCATGCTCGATACCGGTGCGCAGGCCACGGTGGTCTCGCGCGATCTGGCCGATCGCCTTGCGCTGTTTGACCGCAAGCCGGCGATCCTCGTCGGCATGGCCAGCCGCAAGCCGGTCGAGACCGCGGCGATCTACGACGTCGGGCTCGGCCGCCGCTCGTTCTACATCCGCAGCGCACCGGTCGTCGAAGGGGTCAACATCGGCGGCGCCGACGGCATCCTCGGGGTCGACAGCCTGCAGGACCAGCGCGTCCTGCTCGACTTCGTCAAGCAGGAGATCGCGGTCGCCGACGCCGAGGATCTCGGCGGCAACCGCGGCTACGAGATCGTGGTCAAGGCGCGCGAGCGGCTCGGCCAATTGATCATCACCGAGGCCCGGCTCGACGGGATCCGCGTGGCGGTGGTGGTCGACAGCGGCGCGCAGTCGAGCATCGGCAACCCGGTGCTGCTCAACCGCTTCCGCCGTTCGCGCCACATGGGCGAGACCGAGGTGACCGACATCAACGGCGAGGTGCTCAGCGGGATGGTCAAGGTCGGCTCCGAGCTGCAGATCGACCGCGCGCGGCTCAACAACGTGCCGATCATGTTCGCCGACTCGCCGACCTTCCACGCGCTCGGGCTGGCCGACGAGCCGGCGCTGATCCTCGGCATGTCCGAGCTCAAGCTGTTCCGCCGCGTGGCGATCGACTTCAAGACCCGGCGCGTGCTGTTCGACCTGCCGCCGGAAGCGGTGTTCACCGCCCGGCACGGGATCTCGTCCTTCCGCTAGGCGCACAAAAAGCAATTGTTCGTTGCCGCGCGCGCGGCGCGTCCCCACTTCTGCGCATGATGGCCGACGACGCGCATGAGGGGACGAAGGGCAAGGACCTGGCCGACTGGTCGACGGTCCGGCGCTTCCTGCCCTATCTCTGGCCCAAGGAGCGGCCCGAGCTGCGCTGGCGCATCGCCTGGGCGGCGTTCTTCGTGCTCATCGCCAAGGTGGTCGTGCTCGCGCTGCCGTTTGCCTATGCCGGCGCGGTCGACGCGATGTCGAAGCGCGGCGATCCGGCGCTGTGGGTCCCGCTCGGGCTCGTGATCGCCTACGCCGCCGGGCGCTTCGCCACGGTGCTGTTCGACAACGTGCGCAACGTGATCTTCGAGCGCGTCGGGCAGGACGCGGTGCGCCAGCTGACCGAGGACGTGTTCGCCCGGCTGCATCGCCTGAGCCTGCGCTTCCACCTGTCGCGGCGCACCGGCGAGGTGACCAAGATCGTCGAGCGCGGCTCGAAGTCGATCAACACGATGATCTACTTCCTGCTGTTCAACATCGCTCCGACCGCGGTCGAGATGCTCGTCGTCGCGGGCATCTTCTACGTCAAGTTCGGCTGGGAGATCGTTCTCGCCACCGCGGTAACGGTCGCCTCCTATATCTGGATCACGCGGACGATCACCGAGTGGCGCACCAAGCTGCGCGCGCAGATGAACGACCTCGACGGGCTCGCGCTCGCGCGCGCGGTCGATTCGCTGCTCAACTACGAGACGGTGAAGTACTTCGGCGCCGAGAAGCGCGAGCTGCAGCGCTACGGCTCGGCCGCGCGCGCCTATGCCGAGGCGGCGACCAAGAGCGAGAACTCGCTCGGCCTGCTCAACATCGCCCAGGCGGTGATCATGAACCTGATGATGGCGGGCGCGCTGGCCTTCACCGTCTATGGCTGGAGCGTGGGGCGGCTGTCGGTCGGCGACATGGTGCTGATCCAGACGTACCTGACGCAGCTGTTCCGCCCGCTCGACATGCTCGGCTGGGTCTATCGCACGATCCGCCAGGGGCTGATCGACATGGCGCAGATGTTCCGCCTGATCGACACCGCGGTCGAGGTGCAGGACGCGCCCGGCGCGCCGGCGCTGGTCGTCTCGCGGCCGACCGTGGTGTTCGACGACGTCGTGTTCGGCTACGACCGCGACCGCGAGATCCTCCACGGGCTCAGCCTCGAAGTGCCGGCGGGCGCGCATGTCGCGATCGTCGGACCGTCGGGCGCGGGCAAGTCGACCATCGGCCGTCTGCTGTTCCGTTTCTACGACCCGTGGTGGGGGCGCATCCTGATCGACGGCCAGGACATCAAGGAGGTGACGCAGGAGAGCCTGCGTGCCCAGATCGGCATCGTCCCGCAGGACTCGGTGCTGTTCAACGACACGATCGGCTACAACGTCGCCTATGGCCGCGACGGGGCGAGCCAGGAGCAGATCGTCGCCGCGGCGCGCGATGCGGCGATCCTGCCTTTCATCGAGCTGCTGCCCGAAGGCTTCGACACCGAAGTCGGCGAGCGCGGGCTCAAGCTCTCGGGCGGCGAGAAGCAGCGCGTGGCGATCGCCCGCACGCTGCTCAAGAACCCGCCGATCCTGCTGCTCGACGAGGCGACCAGCGCGCTCGACACGCGCACCGAGCAGGACATCCTGACCACGCTGCGGCGCGTGTCCGAGCACCGCACCTCGATCGCGATCGCCCACCGGCTGTCGACGATCGCCGATGCCGACACGATCTTCGTGCTCGAGCACGGCCGGCTCGCCGAAAGCGGCACGCACAACGCGCTGCTGCGCAAGGACGGGCTCTACGCCGACATGTGGAACCGCCAGCTCGCCGAGCGCGAGCAGGCGATGGACGAGGCGGCCGAGTAGGCGCACAAGCGGGCGCGGCCGCTTGACGGGGATCAAGGCGGCCGGCGTGATCAGGGTTCAAAAGGGGTCTGCATGATCAAGCCATCCGCCATCGTCGCCTTCGGCGCGCTCGCCGTGTTCGCCGCCGAGGCGCTCGCCCAGCCGGCGGCGCCGCTCGATATCCGCGCGACGATGCAGGAGCGGATCAACCCGGCGATGCTGGCGATCTGGGACGTCGGCAACAACGCGCTCAACGACGACGGCGGGATAGATCCCAAGCTGATGGATGAGGCCAAATGGGCGCGCGTCGCCGAGGCGGCCGGGCAGCTCTCGGCGGCGAGCCGCGACATCGCCGCGGCCAATGCGTTCCTTGCGGCCTCACCCGGCAACACCGAGGTCGGCGAGGGCGAGATCGCAATGGCGGCGGTGCAGCAGCACCTCGACCACGACCCGGCCGCGCTCAGGCAGATGGCCGCGGCGCTGGCCGATCACGCCGACATGATCGCCGCGGCGGCGCGTGCCAAGGATGCGAAGACCGCGGGCGACCTGATCGGCGAGACCGACGCGGTCTGCGAGAGCTGCCACATGACCTTCTGGTATCCCGAGTAGCGCCGGCCGCGCCCGGGTACACATCGTTACGATAAGTTACTTGGCCGCGTGAGCGGGTCGTATAGTCTGCTGCAGGCAAGCCGTGATGGGGGCATCATGTCGCCGAAGCACCAGACGCTGTTGCTGCTCCTGGGCGTGCTCGTCGCCGACGGCGGCGTGGCAGGCGCCGAGGACGCCGGGAATACCTTCCACGATTGCCCGGGTTGCCCCGAGATGGTCGTCGTCCCCGGCGGGACCTTTCGCATGGGCAGCGACACCGGCCCCGAGAACGAGCGCCCGGCGCACGAGGTGACGCTCGCCCGCTTCGCCGTCGCCCGCACCGAAGTCACCCGCGCGCAATATGCGCTGTTCGTCGCCGAAACGGGACGCGGTGCACCGGGGCCGTGCTTCACCGACGGCAATCGCGACGGCCGCTTCCAGTGGGAGGCCGACAAGCGCTGGACCGATCCCGGGTATCCGTCGGGCGATACCTACCCTGTCACCTGCATGAACTGGGCCGATGCCGAGGACTTCGCCGGGTGGCTCTCGCAGAAGACCGGCAAGCACTACCGGCTGCTCAGCGAGGCCGAGTACGAGTACGCGCTGCGCGGCGGCACAGTGACCGAGTACTTCTGGGGCGACGACAAGGACGCCATGTGCCGCTACGCCAATGGCCCGGATGCGCACGTGATGAGCCTGTTCCCGAACTGGCGCGACGGCGTGGCCTGCGAGGACGGCCACGACTTCCTCGCTCCGGTGGCGAGCTACGAGCCCAACGGTTTCGGGCTCTACGACATGGCCGGCAATGCCTGGGAATGGACCGCCGACTGTTTCGTGCCGGGTTATCTCGAGCAGCCGCGCGACGGCTCGGCCTACGACAACGGGCAGCAATGCGGGCGGCGCGCGACGCGCGGCGGCTCGTTCGTCTATTCGATCCACGATGCCCGGTCGGCGCAGCGCAACTGGGGGATCGCCCCGTCCATGCGCGGCGGCGACGTGGGCTTTCGCGTCGCGCGCGATCTGTAGGCGACGACGCGGGCATGATCGACGCGCTGGCCTGGATCGAGCAGACCCCGCTGTCGGTGTTCGTGCGGGAGGATTTCTACGCCTATTTCGTGCTGCTGATCTTTCACGCCTGGGGGATGGCGTTCCTCGTCGGCGGCGGAGTGGCGATCGGGCTCAGGGTGCTCGGAGTGGCCTCGGGGGCACGGCTCGAGCGGTTCGCCGGGTTCGTCCCGTTCATGTGGCTCGGCGCGGCGATGGCGGTGGTCTCGGGGCTCGGGCTGCTCGCCGGCTATCCGGCGAAGGCGCTGACCAACTGGATCTTCGCGCTCAAGTTCGCCTGCCTGATCGGTGCGGCGCTGCTCGTGCGTCGGTTGCGGCGCGAGGTGTTCCCGATCGCCGCGGGCGGCGGGGCGATCCCGGCGAGCGCGCGGTGGACGGCCGGGGCGTCGCTGGCGCTGTGGTTCGGCGGCGTCGCCTGCGGCAAGCTGCTGCTCTACACCAACCACCTGCTGTTCGCGTCCGACGAGTGGATGCCGTGACCGGGCTGCCAAACGATCCGGTCTTCGACCCCGTGGGCATCGTCGTCTGGGCGATCGACACCGGGATCTACGACGTGATGTATTCGGCGTGGGGCTGGCCGCTGGTCGAGATCGTCCACTTCGTCGGCCTGTGCCTGCTGATGGGCACGGTCGGGATGTTCGACCTGCGGATGCTCGGCCTGGTCCAGGGCCTGTCGCTCCCCGCGCTGCACCGGCTGGTGCCGTTCGGCGTGCTCGGCTTCACGCTCAGCGTCACGAGCGGAGTCATGTTCGTCGCTTCGACGCCCGACCAGTACCTCTACAACCCGGCGTGGCAGGTGAAGATGGCGCTGCTCGCGCTCGCCGGGCTCAACATGGTGCTGTTCTACCTGACCACTTCGCGCCGGCTCAAGCTGCTCGGCCCCGACGACGCCCTGCCGCTCGCGGCGCGGGTGTTCGCCGGGGTCTCGCTGACCTGCTGGCTCGGGGTGATCGCCGCCGGACGCGTGATCACCGCCTTCCGTCCGCCGAGCTGGTTCTGGTGCGCGTGGTGCCAGTGAGCGGCACTACTTCGACAGCGCCAGCCGGACCCCGAACGCGAGAAACACCCCGCCCGTCAGCCGGTCGAGCGCCCTGACCGCGCGCGGGCGGCGCAGCAGGCGGCCGAGCGGCGCGGTAACGGCGATGAGCGCGGCGAACCATACCAGGCTGAGCGCGACGTGGATCGCAGCGAGCAGCATCGAGAACGGGATCACGTCGACGCCGCGCGGGATGAACTGCGGCAGGAACGTGATGTAGAACACACCGACCTTCGGGTTGAGAATATTGGTCAGGAAGCCCTGGCGCAGCGAGGACCAGGCGCCGAGCCTTGACGCCGCGGCGTCGATTGCATCGAAGTGCTCGCGCGGACGCAACACCAGCCCGAGACCGAGGTAGCAGAGATAGGCGGCACCGGCCCACTTGAGCGCGGTGTAGGCGAGTTCGGACGCGGCCAGGAGCGCGCCCAGGCCGACCGACGCGGCCGCGCCCCACAGCAAGCAGCCGAGGCAGATGCCGATCCCGGCGAAGACCGCAGGCCGACGTCCGCCCGCAGCAGCCGAGCGCAGCACCATTGCCGTGTCGAGCCCCGGGGTGATCGTCAGCACGGTCGCCGCAGCGACGAAGGCGAAGAGCGCTTGGGTGATCGTCATGCCGGCGCCCCTAGCAGACGGTGTGCGCGTCGTGTTGCGCGAATCGGCACGCGCCGCATCATCTCCTGGTCTCGCGCCGTCAGCCGCGATCGTCGGGGCCGGCGCCAGGGTCCGCCGGCTTGTCGGGCGTGCCGGCGAATCCGGGGTCGCCGGTGCCGGGCTGGCGCCGCGGATTGGG
>CBHWED010000158.1:0-7919 GCA_966112795.1 uncultured bacterium | reverse complement strand
GAGCCGGGCCAGGGCAGGGGCATCGGCAGGCCGGTCAGGCGTTCGGTGGGATTGGCGCAGCGCAGGCCGATCGGCGTCGCCGGGGTGTCGGGCAGCCCGTCGGCATCGCTTGCCGCCCACGCCGCCTCGTGGCCCGCGAGCGCGAATTCGCGGCTCAGGTGCCCGGCGACCCGCTCGAGCCCGCCGCCATGGGTGTCGAAGAAGTTGCTGACCGTGAGGACGCGCATGGCGCAGGGCTTCCCGCGACGGCTAGGCGGGGTCGAACCGCATGGTGGTCTCGAGGCGGTTGGGGAACAGCCACCCCATGAGGCCGCTTCGGTAGGAGCCGTCCGCCTGTGCCCCGATCCGGTATCCGGCGGCGCCGGCCAGCTCCTCCCATTCGCTGCGCAAGAGGTAGTCGGCCTCGACCTGCCCGCCGAAAGGGATGTTGCCGATGGCGTCGAGCACGGTGAGCCGCGCATGATCGAGCCACGAGGTGGCCACGTGGTCCTTGATGTAGACCGGTCCGCCGACCACGCGCCGCACTTCGCGCATCAGGCTGGCGCGCGCTGCCGGCGGGACGTGGTGCATCACGTTGTTGATCGTCGCCGCGTCGAAACTGCCGTCGGCAAACGGGAGATGGGCACCGTCGTAGACGTGGGTTTCGACCGAAAGCGTGTCGAAGTAGCGATCGACCACGTCGACCGCCGAGACGCGTCCGGCCGGAAGGAATTCCTGGATCGCCTGGGCCATCACGCCGGTGCCGCCGCCGACGTCGAGCACCCGCGCATGCTGGCCTTGCCAGACCTGCGCGAGGCTCGCGAGCATGACGGTCTGGTAGACCGGCGGCCGGCGCCGGTAGAGGGTGGTATGGCGCGACAGGGTTTGCGCGACGCTCTCGAGCGTGATGGCGGTCATCTGCGTCATCCCGTCGCCGTCCGGCCGAGGATAGCCCAGCGGCTCGAGAAGAAGTTGTACAAGGTCAGCGCGAGCGTCGAGGCGGGCGCCGCGATCAGCATCGGCAGGGCGAGGAGCTCGCTGAAGAACCACACCGCCACGATCGACAGCGGATAGTTGAGCGACATGGCGCCCGTGTAGCGGGCCAGACCCGCCCAATCGGCGCGCGCCTCGAACGTGAAGCGCGAGTGCAGCAGGTATCCGATCAGCACGCAAACCACGAACGACACGCTGATCGACACGACGAAGTGCAGCCCGATACGGTCGCCTGCCACGAGGATGACGAAGTTCGCCAGTGCGCACAGCGCTGCGATGAGCCCGTAAGGGCCGATGCGGCCGAACTTCACAGCGCCACCCCGCGCTTGCCGGCGCGGACGAGGTAGACGCAGGCGTTGTCGTCGCGGATCGCGTTCGGCGTCACCGCGTCCTCGAGCCGCGCGCGGAGGTTCATGATCAGCGCGATCGCTGAGCCGAGCAGGCCGCCAAACAAAGGCAGCTTGCGCAGCGCGTAGCAGTAGCCGGTCAGGCGGATCAGCGTCGTCCAGGCCAGCGGTCCGACGATCGCCTCGCACGTGGAAACCTGCCAGCCGCGCGATTCGATCTCGTTGATCAGTCCGGGGCGGGTCCATCGGCGATGGTCCTCGGGGTGCGGGTGGTAGAGCCAGGTGCCGTGGGTCGAGAGCAGCAGCACGCCGTCGGGTTTGAGCACGCGGGCGATCTCGGCGAAGTAGGTGTCGAGATCGCGGACGTGCTCGAGCACCTGCAGCGAGACGACTGCGTCGACGCTGGCGTCCGCGGCTTCGAGCAGGCCGTCCGGCGAGATGGCAACCGCGGCCTCGGTCCCGAAGTCGGCACCAAGGTAGGTCGCGTTGCGCTGCTCGATCAGCGGGCGGTAGGGCATGCTGCCGCAGCCGAAGTCGAGCACGCGGTGCCCGGCCTGGACATGCTCGGCGACCTGTCGTCCGATGGCCCGGGCCATGCCGCGCAGCGTGAGCCAGTCGGTATCGGTGAGCCGGGGATTGAGGCGGCGTGCAGGATCGTTCGTGTGCTGCATCACAGCCCCGCGCGCCGCTCGATCGTCGAATGGATGCCGGGGAACTCGAGGTAGCGCAGGCGCTTGGCTTCGGCCCGGCCGCGGGTGACGGTGTCGAGGATCAGGCCGCTGAACAGGCTCAGGAAGCCGAGGATCATGGTGCCGGTGGCGAGCAGCGCCGTCGGCAGGCGGAGCACTTGTCCGGTGCGCAGGAAGTCGGCGATCACCGGGTAGCCGAGCAGCAGCGACAGCAGCACCAGCGAGGCGGCGGCGAGTCCGAAGAGGGTGAACGGGCGCTCCTGCTTGAGCAGCGTGACGATCGTCCACAGGATGCGCACGCCGTCGGACACGGTCTGGAGCTTGCTTTCCGAGCCCTCGATCCGGTCCTTGAAGCGGGTCGGCACTTCCTGGACCGGCATTTCGAGCTGCAGCGCGTGGATCGTGAGCTCGGTCTCGATCTCGAAGCCTTGCGACATCAGCGGGAACGACTTGACGAAGCGGCGCGAGAACACGCGGTAGCCGCTGAGCATGTCGCTGAAGCCATCACCGAACATCGTGCGGACCAGCGAGGTGAGCAGCCAGTTGCCGAACTTGTGCGCCGGGCGATAGGCGCTGCCGGTGACGTCGACGCGGGTGCCGACGACCATGTCGAGGCCGTTGTCGACCAGCTCGTCGACCAGCATCGGGGCAGCCGCGGCATCGTAGGTCTCGTCGGCGTCGCACATCAGGTAGATGTCGGCGTCGATGTCGGTGAACATGCGCCGGACGACGAAGCCCTTGCCCTGGCGCGGCTCCCGGCGGACGATCGCGCCGGCGGCTTGCGCGACGGCGATCGAATCGTCGCTGCTGTTGTTGTCGTAGACGTAGATCCGGGCTTGCGGCAGTACGGCGCGGAAGCGCTCGATCACCGTGCGGATCACCAGGCCTTCGTTGTAGCAGGGCAGCAGCACCGCGATCTCGAGCGGCTGCGCGGCCGAGGTGGCCGCAGCGGCGAGGGCACGCTCGAGTTGATCATGCTGCAGTTCCACGCGCGCCCCCTCAATCCTTTCCTCGGGCTAGCCGCGTTTGGTTAACAAAGGCTCAAGCGGGCGATGCGCGGGGCTGGTCAAAGCGGCGGCGACGCCCTAGCGCACGGGCCATGCAGCATTCGGACCGGGCGGGCCTGCTCTACGCGCTTGCAGGCTTCTGCACGCTGTCGATCGGCGACGCGATCATCAAGGGTATGGCAGGCGAGTGGCCGGCGCCGGCGATGGCGGCGACGCGCTATGTCGCGGGCACCCTGCTGCTGGCGGTGCTGCTCGTGCGCAGCGAGGGGGTCGCGGCGCTGCGGCTGCCCAAGGACCCGCTGCAGTGGGTCCGCGGGGTGGCGATCAGCCTTTCGGCGGTCGGCATGTTCCTCGCGGTATGGCTGATGCCGCTGGCCGAGGCGACCACGATCGCCTTCACCCAGCCGATGATCACCGCGGTGCTGGCGATGATCGTGCTCGGCGAGCGCGCGCGGCTGTCGACCTGGCTCGCGACGCTGGTGGCCTTCGCGGGCGTGTTCCTCGTGCTGCGGCCCAATTTCGAGACCGCCGGCTGGGGCGTGCTGTTCCCGCTGATGGGCGCGACCGGCATGGCGGTGACGATCATCGCCAACCGCAAGGTCCACGGGCGGGCGAGTGTGCTGGCGATGCAGTACTACATGTCGGTCACCGCGATGATCTTCCTGCTCGCGGCGACGACCGCCGGGCATCTGAGCGGGCTCGAGAATTTCCACATGCACTGGCCGCACTGGAGCGTCGCCGCGCGGTGCGTGTTCATCGGGCTCACGGCGACGCTGGCGCAGTGGCTGATCTACATGGGCACGGCGCGGGCCGGAGCCGGGACAGTGGCGCCGATGACCTATGGCCAGCTGCTGATGGCGACGGTGCTTGGCGCGATGTTCTTCGGCGACTGGCCCGACGTGACCGGGCTCGCGGGCGCGGCGGTGATCATCGGCGCCGGGCTGTTCCTCTGGTGGCGCGGCCGAGTCGCGGACCGGGCGGCGAGGGCTTGTTGACTTAATGCATACGGGGCGCGGATTAAGCCGGGCCCCGACGGGTCGATTTGCGAATCCTACATTTTCAAAGAGCCGATGAGAACATAACAGGAACTTGGCGAGTAGGAAAACGGTTTCTGTTGTGGCATTCTGCCGCGCATGAGACTCGCCGCGTCAGGACTGGCTCTCGCGCTCGCCGCCGCGCCGCTGGCGGCGCAGGAGCCGGCGTTTCCGGCGTGGATGGCGGGGGCCTGGGCGCTCAGCGACGGGGACCGGTGGACCGAGGAGTTCTGGACCGCGCCGCGCGGCGGAGTGATGCTCGGCGCGTCGCGCGAGGGGCAGGGCGACGTGCTGCGGACCTGGGAAGCGATCCGCATCGTGCGCAAGGACGACGGCATGCTCGCCTACGTGCCGATGCCCAACGGCGGCGCGCCGGTCGAGTTCGCGCTCGTGCGGCAGGATGCGCGCTCGATCGAGTTCGCCAATCCGGCGCACGATTTCCCGCAGCGCATCCGCTACTGGCGCGAAGGCGACCGGCTCCACGCCGAGATCGCGCTGATCGACGGTAGCCGGGCATTCACGTGGAGCTACGCGCCGATGGCCGAATGAGCCCGCCTCCCGGGTCGGTATCCCGGGCGCTGCAAGGGTAATCCCCGATTGGTCGCCTCAGGCGCGAGGAATAGCCAAGCGCCATGGGGGATTTTTCACGGGACGGGATGCCATGCGCCTAGCGGCTTCGATCTGCCTTGCCTTCGCGTTCATGCTCGCCGCCTGCGGCCGCGGCGGCGACCCCGAAGCGCCGCCGCGCGCGACGAGCGTGCCGCAGTTCGAGCCGCGCAACTCGACGCTGGTGGTGCCGATCGACCTCTCGCTCGACGACCTGCAGGCCGCGCTCGAACGCAAGGCGCCGCACAAGCTGTGGTCGATCGACAAGCCCAACCAGAAATGCATCGGCGGGCAGCGCGTCCGGGCGTTCGGGCGCGACGTCAAGGTCACGCCCGACATCGACTGCCGCATCGTCGGCGAGGTCACCCGCGGCCGCATCGCGCTGTCGGGCTCGGGCAACCGCCTGCGGATCGCGCTGCCGATCAACGCGACCGTCGCCGCGCGCGACGTCGGCGGGGTGCTCAAGGGCAAGACCGCGACCGCCTCGGGCGTGGTCCATGCCGACGTCAGCTTCGCGCTCGACCGCAACTGGAACCCGAGCGCCAAAGTCGAGATCTCGTACGACTGGCGCGAGCCGCCCGGAATCCAGTTCCTCGGCCAGCGGGTGACCTTCGCGAGCAAGGCCGACGCCGCGCTGGTCAAGGTCATCGACGGGCTCGAGCGCGACCTGCAGGAAGCCGTCGGCCGCGCGCGGGTGCGCCCGGCGCTCGACGACGCGTGGCAGGAAGGCTTCACGGTGATCGAACTGAGCAAGCGCAACCCGCCCGCGTGGCTGCGCATCACCCCGTCGGGGATGGGGCTCGCCGGCTACGAGGTCAGTGGACGCAACGTCGTGCTGACGGTCGGGCTGCTGGCCAAGACCGAGACCTTCGTCGGCGAGCGGCCCGACAAGCCGACCCCGGTCGCGCTGCCGCCGCAGATCGCGGTGCCCGAGGCGACCGGGCTGAGCTTCTTCATGCCGGTGTTCGCCGATTATGCCGAGCTCGAGCCGCCGCTGCTCAAGGCGCTGCGCAAGCTGGCCAAGAAGGGCATCACCATTCCCGGCGTCGGCAGCGTCAACGCCGAGTTCGACAAGGTCATCGTCTATGCGACCGACAACGGCCGCCTCGCGGTCGGCATCGACGCGGTGGTCGAGCCGATCGGCCAGCGCACCGGGATGAGCTTCGGCAAGACCAAGGGCCGCGTGTGGCTGACCGGGCTGCCGCACACCGAGGCGAACTCGCGGCTGGTCACGGTCACCGACCTCAGGATCCACGGCAACACCGACCGGCTGTCGAGCAACCTGCTGCTGCAGCTGATGTCGACCGACGCCGTCCAGCGACAGATCAACGCCAGCCTGACCGAGGACTTCAACAAGGATTACAACAAAGTGCTCGGCAAGGCCTCGCGCGCGATCGCCGACAAGCAGGTCGGGCGGTTCCGGCTTTCGGCGCATATCGATTCGGTGACCCACGACGCGATCCAGGTGACCGGGGCGGGGCTGTTCACGCCCGCGATCGTCACGGGCCGCGGGCAGATCACGATCGGGCCGCGGCAGCAGGGGTAGGGGCTCCTCCCGAGACAGGGGCGTCGGGTTTGCCCTTCCTTCCTCGTCATCCTGAACTTGTTTCAAAACCCATCTCTCCGCCCGCACCGAGCCCTCGGTTCGAGCGCCGCGCTCACCGCGAGGCCGCTGGCGCTTGCGGTGGGGGCGCGCGTTGCCGGTGAGCTCCGTGGCAGAGGCACCATGGGTCCTGAAACAAGTTCAGGATGACGAGAAAGGGATGGAGCGGCGCAAATGCGATGGCGACGCCCTAGGGCGAGGGCAGGGGCACCACGCTGGCGTCGACGACGCGAGGCCCACGGGCCTCGCTCCCTCACCCCCTACCCCCTCCCCGCCGGGGAGGGGGAATTTGGGTCGGCGGCGTTACGCTATTGTGCCTGCCGCGCCGTTTACCATGCGGGGCAAGCTGCGGTTAGGCAGGGCGCGCAAGCGGACCTTAGGGCTTCGCTGGCATTCTGCGCGCAAACGGGCCGCACTGTTTTTCCCACCGAAGGGATCGTCATGTCGCGCAGGCCTCACCCTTATTTCGGGCGCCTCAACCGCCGCGAGGAAGTGCGTAAGCTCGAGCCGGGGCAGCGCAACGCGTGCGAGCCGCTGGTCAAGCCGCGCGACGAGCCCGGAATCCTGTGGGCGGCGTTCCGCGAGGAGCAGTAGGAACGAGCCTGACCGGCGGCGCGGACGGGGCGCACCTTTTCAGGCGAAGACGCGAAGGAGCTTGCGGCGGAGCTTATCGCGGCCCGGCGTAGGCAAGCTGGCCCAGCTTGCGGGCGGACTCGCGACAGCCGCCGGTCTGCTCGCCGAACCGCGAATCCGCGATCCGGCCTTGCGCGTCGACGAGGATGCGGACCTCGCAGCCGTAGGGCGCGGCCATTCCGCCGTAGGCCGGGGCGCCGCCCTCGCTCGGGGCGCGCAAGTTGGCGCGGGTGCTGGCGCTGTGCACGACCCGCCCGCTGCGCCACTCGTAGACGGTGCCCGCGGCGTTCGGAGTCACCGAAGTTGGCGGGCCGAGCTGCGCGAGCACGAGTTCGACGGGCTGGCCGTTCAGCGGGGCGAGGGCGGTTTCCATCCGCGGGTTGGCGGTGCACGCGCCGAGGACCAGTGCGGCGATGATCACGGTGTGGCGCATGCGACACCTCCGGGTGGCGAGGACGCGGTTTTACCAGCCTTGGGGGCGTCGGCCAAGCTGGCCCGCGCTTGGGCCACTCTACACGGCGGCGGGTCGGGGCGCGGAATGGTTCACGCGACGACACCAAGAGGTGGCACTTGGCGCCCGCGTTGTAGGCGGTGCTTCCGAGCCGCTGCAGCAACAAAAAGGGCGCCGCGAGGGGCGCCCTTCGTGTTTTCGCTCGGTCGCGGCCGGTCAGTCCTCGGCGTGCTCGGCGAGCACGGTCAGGCCCTTGGCGTTGACCTCGGCGAAGCCGCCCCGGATCGCGATCGCCTCGGGCGCGGCGCCTTCGGTCTTGTAGACCTGCAGCGGCTCGTCGCGCATCGTCGACATGACCGGGGCGTGGCCTTCGAGGACGCCGAAGTCGCCCTCCGTGCCGGGGACGACCACCATGTGGACGTTCTCGGAACGGACGAGCCTGGTCGGGGTCACGAGTTCGAAGTGGATCGGCATCGGAGTTAGGCCTCTTCGGCCAGCTTCTTGGCCTTCTCGACCGCCTCGTCGATGCCGCCGACCATGTAGAACGCCTGCTCGGGCAGGTGGTCGTACTCGCCGT
>CBHWED010000157.1:0-7979 GCA_966112795.1 uncultured bacterium | reverse complement strand
GTCGGCAGGTTGGCCTTGATCACGCCGGTGATCACGTCGACCGACGGGCGCTGCGTGGCCATGATCAGGTGGATGCCGGCGGCGCGGCTCTTCTGGCTGAGGCGCTGGATCAGGACCTCGATCTCCTTGCCGACGGTGATCATCAGGTCGGCGAGCTCGTCGACGATCAGCACGATCTGCGGCAGCACCTGGTAGTCGAGCTGCTCCTCCTCGATCAGCTCCTCGCCGGTGTCGGGGTCGAAGCCGCACTGGATGCGGCGGCCGAGCGGCTTGCCCTTGGCGATCGCGGTGGCGACGCGCTCGTTGAAGCCGCCGAGGTTGCGCACGCCGATGTCGCTCATCATGCGGTAGCGGCGCTCCATCTCCTCGACCGCCCACTTCAAGGCGCGGACCGACTTGGCGGGCTCGGTGACGACCGGCGAGAGCAGGTGCGGGATGTCGTCGTAGGTCTTGAGCTCGAGCACCTTGGGATCGATCAGGATCAGGCGGCACTCGTTGGGGGTGAAGCGGTAGAGCAGCGACAGCAGGATCGCGTTGAGCCCGACCGACTTGCCCGAGCCGGTGGTGCCGGCGACGAGCAGGTGCGGCATCGCCGCGAGGTCGGCGACCACCGGATCGCCGGCGATGTCCTTGCCGAGGATCATCGGCAGGTTGCCCTTGTGCCCGGCGAAGGCCTCGCTCGCGGCGAGCTCCTTGAAGCTGACCGTCTGACGGTCGGCGTTGGGGAGCTCGATGCCCATCACGGTCTTGCCCGGGATCGGGCTGACGCGCGCCGAGATCGCGCTCATGTTGCGGGCGATGTCCTCGGCGAGACCAATCACCCGGCTGGCTTTGATGCCGGGCGCGGGCTCGAGCTCGTACATCGTCACCACCGGGCCGGTGCGGACCGCGGTGATCTCGCCCTTGACGTTGAAGTCGTCGAGCACGTTCTCGAGCAGGCGCGCGTTGCGCTCGAGCGCGAGCTTGTCGAGCTTGGGCGCGGTCTCGGCCGGCGGGTCCTCGAGCAGGTCGAGGCTCGGCAGCTGGTAGGTCTCGAACAGGTCCTGCTGCTTGGCCTTGCCCATCGCCTTGGCCGGGCGCGGGGGCAGGCTCGGGTCGGTGATCTCGGGCGGCTTGCGCGTGGGCGCGTCGTCGAGCTCGGCCGGCGGGGCGGCGCGCTGCGCGCGTTCCTTGGCCGCCTTGCCCCTCGGCTTGAACAAGTCGGGTTCGCCGCTGCGCGGGGCGCGGCGGAGCACGTCGGGCAGCGTCATCAGCCGCGCCCAGTCGAGCGCGAAGACCTTGGCCGCGAGCGCGGCACCGGCGACGAGGCTGGCGAGGCCGAGGCCGAGCTTGGTCCAGAACTGCGCCATGTCGGGCAGGCGGCCGGCGAGCGCCTCGATCGCGCCGGCGCCGAGCAGGCCGGCGATGCCGCCCCACGAGGCGGGCAAGCCGTCGGGCAGCGCGGTCCAGTCCTTGGTCGCGAGCGCGACCGCGGTGCCGAGCAGGACCATCGCCAGCACGAGCAGCGCGAGCGTGCGCCACCAGCGGCGGCCGTGCGGGGTCTCCTCGTGCTCGGCGTCGCGCCACAGCTTGCGCGCGAAGGCGTAGAGCATCGGCACGAACAGCACGGCGACGATCCCGAACAGGAACAGCGCGCGCTCGGCGGCGTAGGCGCCGGGCAGGCCCATCCAGTTGCGCACCTCGCCACCGGCGGCGGTCGACAGCGAGGGATCGGTCTGCGTGTACGAGACGAGCGCGAGGGCGAGGAACAGCGTCGTCGCGCCTAGCACCGCGGCGCCGGCGAGCTGCCCGGCGCGCGCGAGCGAGCGGCGGAACGCGGCGCGCCAGTCGGCGGGCTGCGGCCGTGCGCCGGTGCGCGAGAGCGCGCGTGATGCCATCGTCTTGACCCCTCTCGTTCGAGCGGGGCGTATAATCTGCTTCGGCGGACTCGGCGTCAAGAATCGCTTTTTGTTCTCAGGACCGGGCCGTAGGCGGCCAGCGTGGCGGCGAAGCCACTGTGACATTCGATTTTTCGCACGAAGACGCAAAGCCACGAAGATCTGGCGCTGCGCCGGGCGGTTCCCGCCGTTTTCCGCGGCTTTGCGCCTTTGTGCGAATCGTTCGAACCGCGCTTTCGCGCGGGACGGTGGTCCTCAGGACAGCCCGTCGATCGCGGCCCAGCGCGGCCAGCGGAGGCGGCGGGCGGTGCGGGGGGCGAGGCCCCCGAGCGCGATGACCGGCATCGCGGCGTGTTTGGCGAGGAGGCGGAAGCGCACGGGGCCGAGGATCTTGGCGCCGGGGTGGGAGCGGGTCGCGAAGACGGGCGAGAGCAGCACCGCGTCGGCGCGGGCGCGACAGGCCTCGGCGAGCTCGCGCAGCGAGTGGGCGGTGGCGAGAGTGAGCAGGCGGCGGGTCGGGTAGAGCGCGCGCGGGGCGCCATAGGCCCCGTCGGCGCCCCATTCGCGCGCGGTCAGCGCGCTGTCGGCGAGGATGGCGAGGTGGCCCCGGGCGCGGGCCACGCGCAGCAGCGCGTACCAGCGGGCGACGCGTTGCGCCGGCGGCAGGTGGTAGTGGCGATAGATGAAGCCCGAGCCGCGCGGCAGCTTGCGCAGCGCCTGCTCGAGCCCGGCGTCGTTGCGCTCGTCGGAGATGAGCCACAGGTCAGGCAGGGTCTGGCGGATGCGCATCGCATCGCTATAGCGCGCCGCATGCAAAGCGCAGCCACCCTGCTCGGGCACGTCGAGGAACGGATCGCCCATGCCTGCCGCGTGGCCGGGCGCGCGCGCGGCGAGGTCACGCTGGTCGCGGTCAGCAAGACCCATGCGGCCGAGGCGATCGCGCCGCTGATCGACGCCGGTCAGCGGGTGTTCGGCGAGAACCGGGTGCAGGAGGCGCAAGCCAAGTGGCCGGCGCTGCGCGTGCGCCATCCGGCGGTGGAGCTGCATCTCGTCGGCCAGCTGCAGTCGAACAAGGCCGAGGAGGCGGTCGCGCTGTTCGACGCGATCCATTCGCTCGACCGGCCGAGCCTGGTCGGCGCGCTGGCGCGGGCGATGGACAAGGCCGGGCGGCGGGTGCCGTGCTTCGTCCAGGTCAATATCGGCGCCGAAGAGCAGAAAGGGGGTTGCGCGATTGGCGAGCTGCCGGCGCTGCTCGCCGGGGCGCGCGCGGCGGATTTGCCGCTCGCCGGGCTGATGTGCGTGCCGCCGCTCGACATCGAGCCGGCGCCGTTCTTCGCGCTGCTCGACAAGCTCGCGCGCGACAACGGGCTCGCGGGTCGCAGCATGGGGATGAGCGGCGATTTCGAGACCGCGGTCGCGCTCGGCGCGACGCATGTGCGGGTCGGCAGCGCGCTATTCGGGACAAGGGGTTAGGCCACCGAGGGCCATTGCAGACCGCGCATGTCGCGGCGATAGTGGGGGGATGGTGATGTTGGGGGCTGCCATCATCGGACTGGCGCGGGGAACCGGGCGGTGATCCGGCGACGGCGCGCGCGCACGTTCCTGCCGCGGCGGCTGACCGCGCTCGCGCCCGAGCGGCTCAAGTGGGTGCGCGTGCTGTGGTTCGTCGCGCTGGGCTTCGCCGTGGTGCTCGACATCAGCGGCACGGTGTTCGTGGTGCGCGACGCCTATCGCAGCGATCCGCAGTTCCACCGCCTCGCGCTCGCCTCGCAGATCGAGAACGACGGTTCGGTGAGCGTCGCCACCTGGGAGAGGGCCAGCGGTGCGGCCGAAGTGGCGCCCGGCTCGCGGATCACCGCGATCGACGGCAAGCCGGTCGCGCGCGACACGCCGATCTGGGAGGTCGCCCGGCGGCTCAGGGCCGATGACGGACAGGTCGTCGCGCTGACGATCCTCGGACCCGACGGACAGGCGGTGACGCGGCGGATCGAGGCCTCGCCGCGCTACGTCGAGCAGATGGGCGACACCGGCCCGCTCGGCCGCAACGGGCGCATCGCCATCCGCCTGACGCTGGCGCTGCTGACCTGCGCGACGCTGATCGGCTGCGCGGTCATGCTGTTCCTGCGCCGGCCGCGCGACCCGGTGGCGTTGCTGTTCTCGTTCTCGTTCCTGATGTTCGCCGCGGTGATCGACCCGCCGCTGAACTTGTGGCTGGCGATGGGCATGGGGCGCGCGTTCGACCTCTACTCGACGATCGGCTGGGTCCTGCTGGTGATCGCCATCGCGGCCTTTCCCGACGGCAAGTTCACCCCGCCGCCGGTGCGCTGGGTGCTGGTCGCGGTGCCCTTGCTCGCGGTGCCGCTGGCGATCGAGGAAGTGCCGGACGTGATCGACACGGTGGTCGGCTTCGTGCTGCCGCTGTTCCTGCTGATCTGCCACGTGATCAAGTACCGCCGCTTCGCGCCGGGGATCGAGCGGCAGCAGGTCAAGTGGGCGGCGTTCGGCTTCGGCAGCGGGCTGGTGCTGCTGACGCTGGCGTTCGTGGTGGTCGGGCTGACCGACCACGGGGCCGGACCTCCGCCGATGATCGGCCTCGTGGTCATCGCGCTGTTCAACTTCGGTTTCCTGGCGATGGCGCTCGGCCTGCTGGTCTCGCTGCTGCGCTTCCGGCTGTGGGAGGCCGACGCGGTGATCGGCCGCTCGGCGATCTCGGCCGGGGTCACGCTGATGGTCGGCATCCTGTGGACGCTGAGCATGGACATGGTGAAGATCGGCGTCGAATGGGTGCTCGGCGAGGAGAACACGACCGTCGCCACGGTGGTCGGTGCGGTGATCGCCGCGGGCATCTTCGCGCCGACGCAGGCGTTGGCGATGCGCTGGGCCAAGCGCCGGCTCGAGGGCGACGAGAGCCGCATCGCCAAGCTGATCGGCCGGCTCAACGTCTGGCGCACGACCGAGATGCCCGGCGAGATCGGCGTGCGCACGCTCTCCGCGCTGCACGCGGCGGTGCATTGCAATGCGGCCGCGCTGCTGGTCGACGGTCCGCGCGGGCTCGGCCTGCTCGCCTCGCGCGACGTCGAGCGCGCCGAAGAGCTGAGCGCGCCGGGCTACGATCCGGCGAAGGATGCGCGCTTCCCGACGCGCCTGCCGCTCGAGGACGAGGACGGGCCGATCGGCCTGCTGCTGGTCGGCCCGCGCTCGGACCTCAACCGCTACAACGCCGCGCAGCTACGCGGCCTCAACGACCTGACCGAGCCGCTTGCCGAGGCGCTGCGTGCGGCGCTCAAGCGCGAGCAGCACGCCGAGACGGTGCACCTGAAGCTCGGCTCGGTCGAGGAGCGGCTCGCCCGGCTCGAACAGTCGCGCCCACGGCTCAGGCCGACCTGAGCCGCCGCCTTACGGGACCCATCTGCGGCGCTTCGACGTTGGTCCCCGGTCTGGAAAGGCCGGAAGACCAAGGATTTGAGAATGCGCGCGATCGTTTTGGCCGTGGGACTGGCATTGCTTGGCGCCGCGCCGCTGCAGGCCGCCCTGCCGCTGCCCGCGCCGGACGCCAGCGAGGCGCCGGCCGAGCCCGATGCGCCGATCGCGCTGAGCAGCCCCGACGCCGAGATCGCGGCCCGGCTGCGCCAGGTCTACCGCGCGATCGACGGCCTCGAGGGCGTCGGCGTGCGGGTCAGTGGCGGGGTCGTCACGCTCAGCGGGACCACGCTCGACGATGCCGCGCGCGACGAGGCGCAGGCGGTCGCGGCGCGAGTCACCGGGGTCGTCTCGGTCGAGAACGGGATCGAGGTCGAGCACCGCCTCGGCCGCCGGATCGCGCCGATCATCGCCCAGAGCCAGGCGCTCGGGGAACGCATCCTCGCGTTTCTCCCGCTGTTCGCCTTCGCGCTGCTGGTGCTCGCGGCGTTCTGGATGGCCGGGACGCTGTTCACGCGCTGGACCAACGTGTTCCGGCGGCTCGTGCCCAATCCGTTCATCGCCTCGCTGCTCGAACAGATCGTCCGGCTGGTGTTCATCGTGACCGGCATCGTCGTGGCGATGAGCATTCTCGGCGCGACCGCACTGATCGGCTCGGTGCTCGGCGCTGCCGGGGTGCTCGGCCTCGCGATCGGCTTCGCGATGCGCGACACGATCGAGAACTACATCGCCTCGATCCTGCTCAGCGTGCGGCGCCCGTTCGCGCCGAACGATTCGGTGATCATCGAAGGCGTCGAAGGCCGCATCACCACGCTCAACTCGCGCGCGACGATCATCACCACCTGGGACGGCAACGAGGTGCGGATCCCCAACGCGATCGTCTACAAGACCAAGATCGTCAACCTGACCGCCACGCCCGAGCGGCGCTTCGAGTTCCAGCTCGGCGTGCGGCTCGACACCGACGTCGCCTGCGCGCTCGCTTGCGCGCTCGCCGCAGTCAAGAAGGTCGATGGCGTGCTCGAAAAGCCGGCGCCGGGCACGCTGGTCAACCGGATCGAGGACTACGCGATCGTGCTCACGGTGCTCGGCTGGGTCGACCAGTCGCGTTCCGACTTCAACAAGGTCAAGAGCGAGGCGATCCGCGCGGTCCGCGAGGCCTTCGAGGCCGAGCATATCCTGCTCGCGCAGCCGACGCAGATCGCGCTGCACTGGACCGATTCGCGACGCGACGACAGGCCGGAGCCGCGCCAGCCCAACGCGGCCGAGATGCGCGAGATCAAGGACACCAGCCGCGACACCACGATCGACAGGAAGGTCGCGAAGCAGCGCGCCGAGTCGGACAGCGACCTGCTGACCGAGGCCGCGCCGCGCGAGTAACAGCTAGGCGGCGACCGGCTCGGCCGGCTCGCCCGCGGCAGCGAGCAGGGCGTGCTCGATCTGGCGCAGGCGGTCCTTGCTGGTGACTTTGCCGCCGAGCAGGTCGGTGACGTAGAACGTGTCGACCGCGCGCTCGCCGAACTGGGTGATGTGCGCCGAGTTGACCATCAGCCGGTTGGCGAACAGCGCATGCGCGAGGCGGTTGAGCAGCGCCGGGCGATCGCGCGCGTTGACCTCGATCACCGTGAAGCGGCCCGAGGCCTCGTTGTCGAACAGCACTTGCGGGTGCACCTCGAAGCTCTCGGCGCGGGCGCGGGCGAGCGGGCGGCGGGCGAGCTGCGGGACGAGGTCGAGGCGGCCGGCGAGCGCTTCCTCGATCGTCTTCTGCAGCCGCGCGAGCTGCTCGGCCTCGCGGAACGGCTTGCCGAGCGGGTCCTGGACGAGGAAATTGTCGACCGCCTTGCCGACGCGGGTGGTGTGGATGCGCGCGTCGATGATGTTGCCGCCGGCCAGATGGATCGCCCCGGCGATGCGGAAGAACAGGCCCGGGTGGTCGTCGCCGATCACCGTGACCAGCGTCGCCCCGCGCGCCGGGTAGTACTGCGCCTTGATCGACAGATGGTCCTCGGCGGCCTTGGCGGCGGCGTATTGCGGGATGTTGAGCGCGACGATGTCTTCGGGCTCGGCGATCCAGTAGGCATCGTCGAAGCGATCGTCGAGCTCGGCCATCAGGTGCGCCTGGTCGCCGAGCAGCTCTGCGACGCGGGCCTTCTTGGCCTCGACCCGCTCCTTGCGCCCGTGGCGCTTGTGGCCGAGGCGGATGCGCTCCTCGGCCAGCTCGTAGAGCTCGCCGAGCAGCTGGCGCTTCCAGCTGTTCCAGATCCCCGGGCCGACCGCGCGGATGTCGACGATCGTCAGCACCATGAGCTGACGCAGCCGCTCGAGCGTCTGCACCTGCTCGACGAAGTCGGTGATCGTCTTGGGATCCGACAGGTCGCGCTTGAACGCGGTCGCGCTCATCAGCAGGTGCCAGCGCACGAGCCAGGCGACGAGCTCGGTCTCGGCCGGCTCCATGCCGAGCCGCGGGCACAGCCGCAGCGCGATCTCGGCGCCGAGCACCGAATGGTCGCCGCCGCGGCCCTTGGCGATGTCGTGCAGCAGCGTGGCGACGTAGAGCGCGCGGCGGCTGGCGAGCTTGTGGATCACCTCGGTGGCGAGCGGGTGGTCCTGGCCGAGCTCGCTGCGCTCGATCTGCGCGAGCAGGCCGATCGCGCGGATGGTGTGCTCGTCGACCGTGTAGTGGTG
>CBHWED010000156.1:0-8017 GCA_966112795.1 uncultured bacterium | reverse complement strand
TCGATTCGCTGCGCCAGCCGCTCGAGACCGGCAAAGTCGACGTCGCCCGCGCCAACGCCCACGTCACCTACCCGGCCCGCGTCCAGCTCGTCGCGGCGATGAACCCGTGCCGCTGCGGCCACTTGGGCGACCCCGCGCTCGCCTGCAGCCGCGCGCCGCGCTGCGCCGGCGACTACCAGGCGCGCGTCTCGGGCCCGCTGCTCGACCGCATCGACCTCCACGTCGAGGTCGACGCGGTCCAGGCCGCCGACCTCGCGCTGCCGCCGCCGGCCGAAGGCTCGGCCGAAGTCGCCGCGCGCGTCGCCGGCGCCCGCGCCCGCCAGACCGCGCGCGGCATCCGCGCCAACGCCGAGCTCGACGGCGAGCTGCTCGAAACCCACGCCACGCCCGACGAGCCCGGCCGCAAGCTGCTGTTCCAGGCGGCCGAGGCGATGCGCCTCTCGGCGCGCGGCTACACGCGCATGCTGCGCGTCGCGCGCACGATCGCCGACCTTGCCGGGGCCGAGCAGGTCGGCCGCATCCACGTCGCCGAAGCGCTGTCGTACCGCCGCCGCCCGCCGCAGGCGTAAGCCCTGTTCAGTCCACCGCGAAGCAGGCTTCGATCTTCGCCCAATCCTCGCGCAGGTTGAACACGAATGCCGGAGCCACCTCGTCCTCGAAGATCGTCCTGAGCTCGGCACGCCCATAGCCGGACCGGTCCAGCGTGGAAGCCGGCCCGACACATTCTCCTCGCCGGAGCGCTCTGCTATCGTGGACTGCGGGCAGCAAGGGGGGAGCCATGAGCGCGTCGAAATGGGCGGTCGCCACCGCCGTTGTTCTGGCGGCGCCGGCCGGGGGCCAGACACAGTTCGGCGCCGACCGGCCGAGCGCGGCGTTCGAGAGCACCGACGGCAAGCACCACCTCGAGATCGGCGCGCGGGGATTCTCGATGTGGAGAGTGCCGAGCGATCCAGCCAACGGCAGCTACGACTCCACCGAGATGACCTGCCGCACCTTCGACGACCAGCTCGTCTGTACCGGCGCCGTGCAATCGACATTCTCGGTAGGGCCGCTCGTCGAGTCCGAATACGACCAGTTTCGCATTCGCTTCCTGATGCAGCCCTGCCGGATCAAGGGCCGCTACACGCGCCCGGTCACCGCCCTGCTGACCTTCCAGACCGACGATCCTTACGCCCGGGTCGAGGAGAACCGGGTGTTCTGCGGCACGGCGCTGCCGCCGGTCGCCTAGCAGCCGCGCAAACGCGGCGGCGCGAATCTGCATCTCGCGGTGGAGCCGCATTAACAAATGTGCTTTTCTGCCGCCCTCACTGATCGGAGGCGGGGATGTTGCGACGCCTTTCCATAGCCGCGCTCGGCGGCCTGGCGCTGACTCTGGCGGCATGTGCGACCGCGCAGGCCGAAGCGGACGCTCCACCCGCCCCGCCCGACGTCGTGACCGGCTCGCCGTTCGCCGCGATCGTCAAGCGCGTCTCCCCGGCGGTCGTCTCGATCGACACGCTGTCCCCGGGCGGAGAGCCCGTCCCGTGGATCCGCGAGACCCCCGAAGGGACCGTGGCCGGGCTGTCGAGCCCGATGCGAATGGGCGCCGGCTCGGGCTTCTTCATCACCCCCGACGGCTACGTGGTGACCAACGAGCACGTGATCACCGGCGCCACCGAGATCACCGTGACCCTCAGCGACGGCCGCCAGTTTCCGGCGCGCCTCGTCGGCGAGGATGCGCCGACCGACATCGCCGTACTCAAGGTGGCCGCGAGCGACCTGCCCTACGTGAGCTTCTCCGACGCCCCGCCGCCCGAGGTCGGCGACTGGGTGGTCGCGCTCGGCAACCCGTTCGGCTTCGGCGGCACGGCCACGGCCGGCATCGTCTCCGCGCACGGGCGCGAGATCGGCGAGGCGCATGTCGGCTTCCTGCAGATCGACGCCCCGATCAATTCGGGCAACTCGGGCGGGCCGACCTTCGATCTCGAAGGCCGCGTGGTCGGCGTCAACACCGCGATCATCAGCCCGAGCGGCGGGTCGGTCGGCATCGGTCTCGCGGTCCCGGCGGATCTCGCGAACGCAATCGCCCAGGAGCTGATCCGGACCGGCCGCATCGCCCGCGGCTTCATCGGCGTCGGCATCCAGGACCTGACGCCACCGATGGCGACGAGGCTGAACCTGCGCGGCCAGCGCGGCGCGCTGATCACCACGGTGGCGCCCGACGGGCCGGCCGCGAAGGCGCTCCAGCCGGGCGACGTGGTCGTGGCGGTCAACGGCCAGGAGGTCGAAAGCGCCGGCACGCTGACGCGCGCGATCTCGGCCGCAGCGCCCGGCGACCGGCTCACCTTGCGCGTGGTCCGGCGCGGCGAAACCTCCGAGGTGACGATCGTCGCCATCCAGCGGCCCAACGGGATCTGAGCGTCGCCGGGCGGGCGCAGCGTCCTCAGGTCGGCACGTCGACGCGGGTCTCGAGCAAGGCCTCGCGCAGGATATCGGCTGCCGCGTCGAACCCCTTGGATTGCAGGCCGAAGCTGATGCGCAGGTGCTCCGGCGCATCGAAGCAATCGCCGGGCACGATGAGCACGCCGGCCTCGGCCAGCCGCTCGCAGAACGGGCGGCTGTCGCGGCCATCGACGAACCACGGATAGGCGGTGGTTCCGCCGCGCGGCCGGACCCACGCCAGCACGCCGGCGACCTCGTCCATGAGCTTGTCGAAGGTCGCGAGGTTGTGCGACGCGACCGACGCCAGCCGGGCAAGAATCGATCTCGCATTGGTGAGCGCATGCGCGGCGAGCGTTTCGGTGATCGGCGAGCCGCTGACGGTGAAGTAGCTGCGCGCGTCGAGTATCCGTTCGCGACGTTCGGCGTCGGCGTCGATGATCCAGCCCACGCGCAAGCCCGCCAGCGACAGCGCCTTGGACATGTCGCCGATCGCGATGACGTTTGCGATGCCGGCCGCCGAACGTTGCGCCTCGCCGTGGTAAAGCGGGTGGTAGACCTCGTCGACGACCAGGGGGACGCCGCGCTCGGCCAGCGCGGCGGCGAGTCGCGCGATGTCGGCGCGCGGACAGACGGCGCCGGTCGGGTTGTGCGGCGTGTTGACCAGCGCCAGCGCGGTTTCCGCGTGGCACGCCGCGACGACCTGCTCGACCGTCGGCCGGAAATCGTCTTCGCGCCGGAGCGCATAAGGCCTGACGTGCAGGCCCCATGCCCGCGCCACGGCCGCGAAGGCCGGGTAGCCGGGCTCGGGCAGCACGATATCGGCACCCCTGCGCGCCGAGAGACAGAACAGGATCGACAGCGCCTCCGACGCTCCCGTCGTCACCACCACCCAGTCGGGATCGACTTCGTGCAGGCGCGCGATCGCTTCGCGCAAGGCGCGCGCACCGTCGGGCGGCGCGTAGGCGATCGGCAGATCTGCCAGCGAGAGCGTGCCCCTGGGTAGCTCCTGCAGTTCGCCGATCGTCCAGTGCGGGCCCGTGCTCGCCGCGAGGTTGTAGCGAACGGGCGGCGTGCGAAACTCGTATCGGGCGAGCCATTGGTCGAGCAGGAATGGGGGAAGGTCCATGGCGTGAGGCCGTCCTTTGCGCAGATGCGAGTCCCGCGATCGAGGCCATCGTTCACGATCCTCGCGCATCCCGATAGCCTCTTTCTCAGCCATGCGAAGGCGCGAGTCAGGACTAGTCCCGATGGTCCGCCGGCCAATTCGTGGCTGAATTTGCGCCGGGCAACCGGAGATCCGCCATGCTCGCAGGCACCGCGACGAGGCCATTGCTGGTGAAGATCGCGCTCGGGATCGGCGCCGTCATCGCCGCGCCACCGGTGCGCGCGCAGGACGCGACCGCACAAGACACCCCCGAGCATCACGCCGAGCCCGACAATGGCACCGACCCGACGCGTGTCCGCCGTTCGCTGACGGTCGACTTCGAGCACCTCGAGCTGCGGCAGGGGTTCACCTCGGACACGCTCGAAGCCGTGTGGAGCGAGCCGCTCGGTCCGCGCACCGCGGTGAACCTGACACTGGCGATGCCGAGCGTCGACGTCGCCGGCGACAGCAGCTTCGGCTTCGGCGATGTCGAGCTGCAGCTGACCCACATCCCGGTGGTCACCCGCACGTACGGGATCGTGGTCAAGGGCGAGATCGCCTTTGACACCGCCTCGCGGCCCGAGCTCGGCACCGGCAACACGGTGCTCGAGGCGACCGCGATCTACGCGCGCTTCCTCAAGGGCGGGGCGATCCTCGCGCCCTCGCTCGAGTACGACTACGGGATCGAGCGCGACGCGGGCCGCGCCCGGGTCAACCAGGCGACGCTCGACCTCTACTACGTGCCGCGGCTCAAGAACCGCGCTTACTACATGACGGTCGATCCGTTCGTGAATGCGAACTTCACCACCGACGAGGTCTCGGGCGGCCTGTTGGTCACGCTCGGCCGCGTGATCGGCCCCGCGCTCGGCGGCACGCTCCAAGCCTATGCCAAGCCCGGCGTCTACCTCGGCACCGATCGCGGGGCGAACTGGGGCATCGAAGTCGGGCTCAAGTTGCTCGGCTTTTGAGCGCCAGGCCTACGTAACTATCCCTAACCTCATGGTAACTTGTTCGCGCCATACCCGCCGGACGTATCTGGGGGGTCTGGGATGGATACCGTGCGCCATCAGGCGGCTGACGGGCTGGTGCGGGATTTCCGCACGAACACGGCGATAGCGTTTGCCGCGCTCGGTGCGTTCGTGTTCGGCGGCAGCGAGCTCGCTCCGCACATCGCCTCGCTCACGATGGACCAGGCGAACCCCAACCTCGTCGGCGCGTTCATCCTCAACATCGCGCTGATCCTGTTCGCCTGGCGCCGTTCGATCGACTTGCGCCACGCGCTCGCGCGCCAGCAGAAGGCCGAAAGCCGCTCCTACGTGCTCGCCTACAAGGACGAGGTCACCAACCTCTTCAACCGGCGCTACTTCACCGAATACCTCGACACGCTGTCCGAAGTCGCCAGCGCGCGCCTGACGCTGGTGCTGATCGACATCGACCACTTCAAGCGCGTCAACGACCTCTATGGGCACGCCGCGGGCGACCAGCTGCTGGTCCAGTGCGCGCGGCGCATCGAGAAGGCGACGCCGCCCGGTGCCTGCTGCGCGCGGCTCGGCGGCGACGAGTTCGCGATCCTGCTCGAAGGCGATTCGGCGCATGCCGGGCCGGCGACCGCGCTCGCCGAGCGGCTGCTCGAGGACTTCCGCACGCCGATCCAGATCGACGGGACCATCGCCAGCGTCGGCGCCTCGGTCGGGCTGTCGAGCCTCGACGAGAAGTGCGTCGGCGCGCGCCTCCTGCTGCGGCGCAGCGACATCGCGCTCTACGAGGCCAAGCGGCTCGGGCGCAATTGCCTCGCCTGGTTCAACGAAGCGATGGAGCTCGAGCTCGCGCGCCGCAACGGCGTCGAAGCCGACATGCGCCTCGGCCTCGTCGAAGGGCGCTTTGTGCCGTTCTTCCAGCCGCTGGTCGACATCGGCTCGGGCGATCTCAAGGGCTTCGAGGTGCTCGCCCGCTGGCTGCACCCGACGCGCGGCCTCGTCGAGCCGAACGAGTTCATCCCGCTGGCCGAGGCCATCGGGCTGATCTCCGATCTCTCGTTCGCGGTCATGCGCCAGGCACTGGTCGCGGCGAAGGACTGGCCGAGCGAGCTGACCATCGCGGTCAACATCTCGCCGGTCCAGTTCAAGGACCCGCTGCTCGCCCAGCGCATCCTCAAGCTCGTCGGCGAGACCGGCTTCCCGTGCCGCCGGCTCGAGCTCGAGATCACCGAGTGCGCGATCATGGAGGACTCGGAGCTCGCGCTGGCGACGATCACCAGCCTCAAGAACCAGGGCATCCGCATCTCGCTCGACGATTTCGGCACCGGCTACGCCTCGCTCGCGCAGCTGCGCTCGCTGCCGTTCGACCGGATCAAGATCGACCGCAGCTTCATCGCCTCGCTGCTCGGCGACGAGCAGAGCAACGCGATCGTCCATTCGATCGTCACGCTCGGCAAGAGCCTGCGCCTGCCGATCACCGCCGAGGGGATCGAGACCGACCAGATCTACGCGCGCGTGTGCGAGCTCGGCTGCACCGATGCGCAAGGCTGGCTGTTCGGCAAGGCGATGTCGCTCGAGGACGTCCAGGGGCTGATCCCCGGGCGCGGCGCGGTGGGTGCGACCCTCGGAACGCCGGTCGTCGAGGCCAGGAAGTCCGCCTCGGGCGCCTGAGTGCCCGCGCGGCCAAAGGGTCGCGTCAGGCCTCGCCGTCCGCGTCGCGGCGCTTCCACGCGAGGTCGTGCCAGCCGATCTCGCGCCCGTCGTGCGCGCGGATCGCGATCGGCCCGATCGGCAAGCCGTCGCGCGCGTCGACGAGCTCGGGGTTCGACGGCACGGTCATCGTGTACTTCTCGCCCCACTGGCGCAGCGCGAGCATCGCCGGGAGCAGGTCGCTGCCCTTGGCGGTCATCCGGTACTCGACCTTGCGGCGGTCCTCGAGGCTCGGCACGCGCTCGAGCACGCCATGCTCGACCAGCCGCGCGAGGCGGTTCGAGAGGATGTTGCGGGCGATGCCGAGCTGGCTCGAGAACTCCTCGAAATGGACGAGGCCGTTGAACGCGGCGCGCAGGATCAGGAACGACCAGCGCTCGCCCATGACCTCGAGCGCAGCGGGCAGTCCGCATTCGGCGGCCGCCTTGAGGTCCTCGCGCAGTTTGGTCATCCGCTCACTCTACCCGAAATGCGCGGCGGTTTTCCATTGCGAATCGAAACTCTCCCATATACGTAGCGAATAGCAACTAACACTCCTGTACATATGGGGTCCGCTATGCGCAACTTTACTCACTTTGGCGCCCTCGCCCTCCTCGCCGCCGCCCCCGCCCTCGCGCAAGCCCCGTCGATGCGCGCCGAGCTCGCAGCCGCGCCCGAAGCGAGCGAAGTGATCATCGACGGCCGATTGTGGACCTGCAGCGGCACCGCCTGCACTTCGCCCGGCGAGGACGCGCGACCTGCGATCGCCTGCCGCAAGCTCGCCCGCAAGCTCGGCGTGGTGACCCGCTTCGCGACCTCGCAGAGCGAGCTCAACGCCGCCGGGCTCGCCACCTGCAACCAGGATCACAAGTAAGCGACTACGCGTCCCGCCGTCTCTTCTCCATCCCCGGGACGCCCACTCGACCCCCGCGCTTCCCCCCGGCGCGGGGGTCTTCGTGTCAGGCGAGCAGCCCCCGCGCGACGAGCTCGCGCTCGAGCGCCGCGGCATCGGTGAACAGGTGCGCCTGCCAGCCGCGGGCCTCGGCGGCCGCGACGTTGGCCGGATTGTCGTCGATGAAGAATAGCCGCTCCACGGGCAGCCCGATGCGCGCCTCGGCGATCGCGTAGATCCGCGCGTCCGGCTTGGCGCGGCGCTCGACGCCCGACACGACGATGTCGGCGAACAAGTCGAAGACCGGCTGCGTCGGGCGAAAGCCGGCAAAGAACTCGGCACCGAAGTTGGTCAGCGCGTAGAGCGGCACGCCGGCCGCGGCGAGGCGGCGAACGAGCGCGTGCGTCCCGGGAATCTCGGCGGGCAGCGTCTCGTTGAAGCGCGCCGGATAGGCTGCGATCAGCTCCGCGTGATCGGGAAACGCGGCGATTCGCTCCGCGACGATATCCGCCACCGCCCGGCCAGCGTCGCTCTGGAAGTGCCAGTCCTCGGTCACGACGTTCGCGAGGAACCAGTCGAGCTCGGCCGGGTCGGCGATCAGCTTGGCGTAGAGGTGCCGCAGGTTCCAGTCGAACAGCACGCGGCCGATGTCGAACACCACCGCGCCCGGTGTGTCAGGCATGCAAAAGGCCTCCGAAAGCTCGGAGGCCCCAGGATCCTTCGACCAGGTCTTCGCGGCCGCGAACGAGTCGCGGCGCAGCGAACATCAGCCCTGACGCGCCTTGAAGCGGCGGTTGGTCTTGTTGATCACATAGGTACGGCCGCGGCGGCGGATCACGCGGTTGTCGCGGTGACGGCCCTTGAGCGACTTGAGGCTGTTGACGATCTTCATCG
>CBHWED010000155.1:0-8074 GCA_966112795.1 uncultured bacterium | reverse complement strand
GACATGAACCAGCGGGCGAAGAAGCCCGGCTTGTGGTCGGCATCGTGGTGATGCTCGTCGGCGTGGGCCTGGAAGTGGTCGGCGGTAGTGGCCATGGTGTCAGATACCTTGGATCAGAATTCGAGTGTCAGGCGGCCGGGGTCGCAGCGGGAGCGGCCTCGCCGGCGGGCGCGGTGCCCGCGGCCGGCGCGCCTTCGACCGCGGAGGCCGGAGCCGGCGTCGGCGAGGGAACGGCGGCGGGCGCTGCCGCTGCCGCGTCACCGGGGAGCGTGCCGCCCTGCGAGCGGATCCACGCCTCGAACTGCGGCCGCGGGAGGGCCTCGATGGCGATCGGCATGTACCCGTGGCGGGCACCGCACAGCTCCATGCACTGGCCGTAGTAGATCCCCGGCTCGGTGATGGTCATGGTCTTCTCGTTGATGCGGCCGGGCACGGCGTCGATCTTGAACCACAGCGAGGGGATGCCGAACGCGTGGATCACGTCGGCGCCGATCACCTGGATGCGGATCGGCTCGCCGACCGGCACGACCATGCGCTTGTCGGCGGCGAGGTGCGCGGGCTCGCCGCGAGCGTGAGCCTCTTCCTCGGGCAGCATGTTCGAGATCACCTCGAACCCGCCGTTGTCGGGGTAGGTGTAGCCCCAGTACCACTGGTAGCCGGTGACCTTGATCGTCAGCGCATCCTTGGGCGCGCTCTCGAACTGCTTCGACAGGAGGTTGATCGAGGGGAACGCGATCACGCCGAGGATCAGCACCGGGACGAGCGTCCAGATGACCTCGATCAGCGTGTTGTGGCTGGTCTTCGACGGCACCGGGTTGGCGCGGCGGTTGTAGCGCACGACGACCCACAGCAGCAGGCCGAGCACGAGGATGCAGATCGCGGTGATGATCGGCATCAGGATCACGTTGTGCATCCACAGCGCGTCCTCACCGATCGGCGAGAACTGCTGCTGGAAGCCGAAGGCGCCCGAGTGCGGCTGGCCGCGGATCCATTCGGGCCCGAGCGGGGTGTAGCCCTCGCCGGCCGGCGCGGCCGCGGCGGTCGCGGCAGCGGCCGGGGTCGTCGCGGCGGCAGCGGCGGGCGCGGCCGTGTCGGCGACGTTCGCCGTGGCAGCCGTCGGAGCCGCCGCCTGGGTGGCAGCCGAAGCCGCCAGCGGGGTCGCTACAGTGGCTAGGCCGGCGATAACGAAGGTAAGGAAATGCAACCGCTTGCGGGCGATATCGCCGAGAATCATTTGTCTGCCGCTTTCCGTTCTTTTGTGGGGCGCGCAAGGCCGGGCAGCCCCATGGAAGGGCCGGATTGGCGGGGCCTATACGCCCGCTTGCCGCATGCCTCAAGCGCTTCTAGGGAGAATTTTCGACAGGCCAGCAGGGAGGCCCGGCCATGCCTCCTCCCGTAGCCGGTTCGTATCGAAAGGCTCCTTTCCAGACATGACCGAAGACGAGGTTCTCGCCGAATTCCGCGCCAGCCAGGCGCTGCTCGAAGGGCATTTCCTGCTCTCCTCGGGGCGGCACAGCGCACATTACCTGCAGTGCGCCCGCGTGCTGATGAACCCCGAACGCGGCGGGCGCCTCGCGCGCGCGCTCGTGCAGAAGCTGCCGCGCGACTTGCGCGGGCAGATCGCCAAGGTGGTCTCCCCGGCGATGGGCGGGATCATCATCGGCCACGAGGTCGGCCGCGCCCTCGACGTCGATGCGATCTTCGTCGAGCGCCCGACCGGGACGTTCGAGCTGCGCCGCGGCTTCGACATCGCCGAGGGCGAGAAGGTGCTGATGGTCGAGGACGTGGTCACCACCGGGCTGTCGAGCCGCGAAGCGATCAAGGCGATCGAGGCGGCCGGCGGCGAGGTGATCGCGGCCGCGGCGCTGGTTGACCGGACCGCGGGCGAGGTCGACCTCGGGGTGCCGTTCTACGCGCTGGTCTCGATCAACTTCCCGACTTACGCCGAGGGCGAGATTCCCGCCGAGCTCGCCGCGCTGCCGGCGGTCAAGCCGGGGAGCCGCAAGTAGTGGTCCAGCGCCTGCGTCTTGGCGTCAACATCGATCACGTCGCGACGATCCGCAACGCGCGCGGCGGCGACCATCCGGACCCGGTGCGCGCGGCGGAGATCGTCGCCAGCGTCGGCGGCGACGGCATCACCGCGCACTTGCGCGAGGACCGGCGGCACATCCGCGACGAGGACTTGCGGCGAATCCAGCAAGCCACCGACCTGCCGCTCAACCTCGAGATGGCGGCGACCGACGAGATGGTCGAGATTGCCTTGCGACACATGCCGCACGCCGCCTGCATCGTTCCCGAGAAGCGCGAGGAGCGCACCACCGAAGGCGGGCTCGATGCGGCCGGGCAGCACAATCACCTGCAACCTGTTGTCTCGCGCCTGCGCGATGCCGGCATCCGCGTGAGCCTGTTCATCGCCCCCGACGAGCGCCAGCTCGAAGCGGCGCTGCGCCTCGGCGCGCCGGTGGTCGAGTTCCACACCGGCGAATACGCGCACGCCGAAGGCGAGCAGGTCGCGGTCGAGCTCCGCAAGGTCGCCGAGATGGCGGCGCTCGCGGCCAAGAACGGCATCGAGCCGCATGCCGGACACGGGCTGACTTACGAGAATGTCCAGCCGATCGCGGCCATTCCCCAGCTCGCCGAGCTCAACATCGGCCACTACCTCGTCGGCGAAGCGGTGTTCGTCGGGCTCGACGCGGCGGTGCGGCGGATGCGCGAGCTGATGGACGCTGCCAGATGAACGGAGAAGCTCGCCTAGCCTCCCTTACGCACGGGTTCGCCTTTCTAGTCGCGGTTTGCGCGGCAATAACGACCACAATCCTGGGTTCCATCGCATTGCTCTGGATTGTCGCGGCGGCGTTGGACGGTCGTTGGCAGGGCGTGCTGGCCTTCGCCGCTCTTTCAGCCTTGGTGGCCGCGCAGATCTGGCTTTTCTTTGCCGCACTCAAGCGCCGAGATGCCGGACGCGTTTCTCTTGGGACGATCTACCTGGCTGGTTCAAGCTTGCCCGCACTCGCCTTCATGTACGCCGCCTCCCTATGATCATCGGCATGGGCTCCGACCTCTGCAACATCGAGCGCATCCAGGCCGCGCTCGACCGGCACGGCGAGCGGTTCGAGCAGCGCTGCTTCACCGCGATCGAGCGCGCCAAGGCCGAGAAGCGGCCGTTCACCCGCGCCGGGACCTATGCCAAGCGCTTCGCCGCGAAGGAGGCGTTCTCGAAGGCGGTCGGCACCGGGTTCTTCCAGGGCGTCTACATGAAGGACATCGGCGTGGTGAACCTGCCCTCGGGCGCGCCGACGCTGAAGCTGGAGAACGGCGCGGCGAAGCGGCTTGCGGAACTGACGCCGGAGGGCCATGTGGCGCACATCCATCTCACCCTGACCGACGACCACCCCTGGGCCCAGGCCTTCGTCGTCATCGAAGCGCGTCCCCGATGAGCACTCTTCCCGGCAGCACCCCCGTGACCGAACAGCCCGCCGAACCGACCCCCGAAACCGAGCCGGGCCCCGAGCAGAAGGCCGGGATCAACTGGTTCGCCGAGTTCCGCGGGCTCGCGCTGATGCTGCTCGGCGTGCTCGCGTTCCACTCGCTGGTGGCCAAGCCGTTCTACATCCCGAGCGCCTCGATGGTGCCCAACCTGCTGGTCGGTGACCGGCTGGTGGTGAGCAAGTACCCCTATGGCTGGAGCTGGGTCTCGGCCTCGTTCCACGTGCTGCCGCGCGGCACCTGGCGGATCGCGCCGTCGACGCCCGAGTACGGCGACATCGTCATCGCCGTTCCGCCCGACCGCGACGAGGACTACATCAAGCGCGTCGTCGCGCTGCCCGGCGACCGCATCGCCATGGTCAACGGCCAGATCATCCTCAATGGCAAGCCGGTGCCGCAGGAAGTCGAGCCGCCGGTGCGCATCCCGGTCGACCACCAGGTCTGCGACGGCTTGCCGTGCCTCAACGTGTTCGACGAGTTCCGCCGGCGCATGCCCGACGGGACCGAGGTCTACGAGCCGCCGACGTACCGCGAGACGCTGCCCAACGGCGCGAGCTACCTGATCATCGACCACACGCTGCAGTACCTCGACAACTTCGACGAGATCACCGTGCCCGAAGGCAGCGTGTTCCTGATGGGCGACAACCGCGACCACTCGGCCGACAGCCGCGCCGAAGCCGCGCCGTACGGCAACGGCCTCGGCGGACCGGTGCCGATCGCCAACATCGGCGGCCGCGCCGAGTTCACCACCTTCTCGCTCGACGGCAGCGCGACCTGGAACCCGCTGACCTGGTTCGGGGCATTGCGCGGCGAACGCGCGTGGACCAGTCTGCGCCCCGAAATCAGGGGGAGCGGGCAGGCGAATGGCGGACAGTGACATCGACGAGGCGGGCGCGCCCGAGGCCGAGGACAACCGCGCCAGTCCGACGGTGATCAGCAACCCGGCGCTGCGCTTCGAGGCCAAGCGCGCGCTGGTCTGGGTCATGGTCGTCGGGCTGACGATCCTCGCGGTCTACATCTCGCGGGCGCTGCTGGTGATCTTCGGGGCGATGGTGTTCGCCTCGATGCTCGACGGCGGTGAGCGACTGCTCGGCCGGGCGCTCAAGATCGGCCGCGCGTGGCGGCTGACGATCGTGCTCATCGCGACGGTGGTGTTCTTCGTCTGGCTCGCCCAGTTCGCCGGCACGCAGATCTCGCGCGAGGCGGCGCAGCTGCCCGAGATCGTCTCGCTGCAGTCGGCCCGGTTCATCGCCTGGCTCGACGACCAGGGCTTCGAGATCGACCCGCGCGACGTGCAGGGCCTCGCCGGCCAGCTGCTCAACGGCGTCGGCATGGTCACGCGGGCGATCGGCGGGGTGTTCGGCGCGATCAGCACGCTGTTCCTGATCGCGGTGATCGGCATCTACGTCGCGTTCGAGCCGCGGCTCTACGAGCGCGGAGTCGCCTGGATGCTGCCGCTCGAGCAGCGCGAGGACTTCTACATCACCACCTCGCGGATGGGCGCGACGATGCGGCGGCTGATGGCCGGGCGGCTCGTCGGCATGGTGTTCGAAGGCGTGTTCACCTGGTTCATGCTGTCGATCTACGGCGTGCCGATGGCCGCGCTGCTCGGCATCCTGACCGGACTGCTTGCCTTCATCCCCAACCTCGGCGCGCTGATCGCGGGCGCCTTGATGGTGCTGGTCGGCTTCTCGGGCGGGCCCGAGATGGGGCTCTACACGATCGCGGTCTACTTCATCGTCCAGACCTTCGACGGCTGGGTGGTGATCCCGCTGATCGCCAAGAAGACCGTCGACCTCGCCCCGGCGCTGGTGCTCGCGGCGCAGTTGATCATGGGGCTGCTGTTCGGCGTGATCGGGCTGTTCCTGGCCGACCCGCTGATGGCGATGATCAAGGTCGCGCTCGAGCGGCGCGCCGAAGAGAACCAGAAGGACGAGCGCGGGCAGATCGCCGCCTGACCACCGATGGCACGCAAGTTCCTCTATCTCGTCGCGGCGCTGGTCGTGCTGTTTATCGCCGGACTGTTCGCGCTGCGGCTGGCCGGCGATTCGCTGAGCAAGATCGCGTTCGTGCCCTCGGCCGCGTTCGTCGAGCAGGACGCCCTGCCCGCCAATGCCTATGCCGACTCGGCGATGTGGCTGTCGCGGCCGGGGATGCCGAACGAGCCGGCGCGGTGGCAACCCCCGAGCGTGCCGGCGGCCGAGGCCGGCGTGCCCGCGTTCGCCGTCTTCTTCGTCCATCCGACGAGCTATCTCGAGAGCGCGCAGTGGAACGCGCCACTCGACGATCCCCAGTCGCAGGACCGCGCGCGGCTGTTCCTGCGCGGGATGGCGAGCCCGTTCGCCGGCGCCGAGCAGATCTGGGCGCCGCGCTATCGCCAGGCGACCTTCGGTGCCTTCCTGACCGACAAGCCCGAAGCGGGGCGGGCGATCGACCTCGCTTACGGCGACGTCGCGCAGGCGTTCGAGCAGTTCCTGCGCGAGGTCGGTCCGGACACGCCGGTCGTGCTCGCCGGGCACAGCCAGGGCGCGGCGCACGTGGTGCGGCTGCTGCGCGAGCGGGTCGCGGGCACCCCGCTGCAGGGGCGGATCGCGGCGGTCTATGCGATAGGCTGGCCGATCTCGCTGGCGCACGACCTGCCGGCGCTCGGCCTGCCCGGGTGCGAGAGGCCGGACCAGGGCGGCTGCATCGTGAGCTGGTCGAGCTTCGCCGAGCCCGCGGAGCCGGAGAGCTGGCTCGAGGTCTACCGCCAGTCGCCGGGGTTCGACGGGCAGCCGCGCGGGGCGAGCCCGGTGCTGTGCGTCAATCCGATCACCGGCGTCGCCGGCGGCAGTGCCCCGGCCGAAGCCAACCTCGGCACGCTCAAGCCCGACACCGACCTGTCGAGCGGCACGCTGGTGGCGGGCGCAGTCCCCGCGCAGTGCGACGCGCGCGGGCTGCTGCTGATCGGCGACCCGCCCGAGCTCGGGCCTTACGTGCTGCCGGGCAACAACTATCACGTCTATGACGTGCCGCTGTTCTGGGCGAACTTGCGGCAGGACGTCGGGCGGCGGGTGACGGCATGGGCGCCGCGCTGATCACCGAACAGGCGGCGGAGTTCCGCGCGGCGCTGCCCGAGGGTGGAGTGCTGCTCGGGCTCGACATCGGCACCAGGACGATCGGGACCGCGTTCTGCGACAACGGCTGGCGCTTCGCCTCGGCCGGCAAGACGCTGGCGCGGGGCAAGTTCGCCCGCGACCTCGCGGCGCTGCAGGAGCTGGTCAGCGAGCGCGCGGTCAGGGGCGTGGTCATCGGGCTGCCGCTCAACATGGACGGGAGCAGCGGGCCGCGGGCGCAGGCGAGCCGGGCCTACGCCCGCAATCTTGGGCCGCTCGGGCTGCCGGTGCTGCTGTGGGACGAGCGCTGGTCGACCGCGAGCGCCGAGCGGGCGATGATCGACCAGGACATGAGCCGGGCCAAGCGCGCCGAGCGGATCGACAGCCACGCGGCGGCGGTGATCCTCCAGGCGGCGATCGACCGGCTGGCGGGCGGCATCCTCTGACGGTGGTCGGGGTCGGCGACGGCTAGCTCGCCTGGCTGGGCTATGTCGGCCTGGGTTGGCGGACCGGCACGGACCGTCCCGCGGGCCAAACTTTAGGCGAAAACGTTTTTCACCCGTAGAAATATGTCGTTATTTCAACGACTTGCCTTTTCAAACTTCCCACCTTCGGCCTTCGCGCCGGCGGCGAGGCGCCAGACGCCCTCGTGCTTGATCATGCGACGGTTGCAGCCGGTGCAGCGGCTGACGAAGGCGCCGCTGGCGTCGCGCCGCGCGCGCTTGCGGTCGCGCTGGTGCTTGCCCAGACGGCAACGAATAAATTGCATGAGCCCCATGTTCTCGCCCGCCTAACAGACTGACGCGGCGGATGGCAACGCGGAGATTTGAGGCCGCGGGCCAGTTGTCGCCGGACGAGGCGCCCGGCGTTTCACGCGGCGGACTTCAGTCTTCTTGCTCTCTTCTTCTCCGCGCCTCGAGTGCGATCAATCGGGTGGGCGAGCCCTCGGCGCGGCGCCAGAGCGCGTCGCGCTCGGCGCGAGGCAGCACGCCGGCTTGCGCTTCGAGCGCGGTCAGCCGCATGCGGTCGCTCGGGTGTCGGCGGGCGAAGTGATCGGCGAGGTCGAGCGCTTCGGGCGAGCCGAGGCCGACGGCGATGCGCAGGAAAACTTCGCTCGCGCCGGGGCTGAGCACGCCGGCGATCCGGTTGCGGTCGATGTCGAAGCGATACTGGTCGAGCCAGCCCTGCGCGCCGCCCGCGTGCATCACGTTGAGCGAGACCGAGAGCGACTCGGGCGGATGCTGCGCATGGACGTCGCGGTGCGCGCGGTAGTGGACGAGCTTGCCCGGCTCGAGTTGCGAGCGTTCGACGAAGCGCAGCCCGGCCGGCTCGCCGACGGCGCCAGCGACCGACTCGAAGTCGTACTCCCAGTAGTCCGACCAGTAGCCCGGGCCGAAGTAGCCGAGCGTCAGGAAATCGAAGTTGTGGTCGTGCGCCAGGCCGTAGACGAACGGGCCGGCGCCGCTGGCGCGGAACAAGTGCTCGTCGGGCGA
>CBHWED010000154.1:0-8091 GCA_966112795.1 uncultured bacterium | reverse complement strand
TGCCGACGAGGTCGGCGCCGACGTCGGCGGCCTTGGTGAAGATGCCGCCGCCGAGACGCGCGAAGATCGAGATCAGCGAGGCGCCGAAGGCGAGCGCGGTCAGCGCCTGGACCACGGTGCGGTCCTCGCCGCCGACGGTGTAGCCGGCGGGGCCGGTCAGGTACCAGTAGAACACCGCGATGCCGAGCAGCGCGAGGCCGGCGACGAGCATGCCGGTGATCGCGCCGGCGCGGAACGCCAGCGTCAGGCCTTGTTGCAACCCGCTTTGCGCCGCTGCGGCGGTGCGCACGTTCGAGCGCACCGAGATGTTCATGCCGATGAAGCCGGCCAGGCCGGAGAGGAGGGCGCCGATCACGAACCCGGCGGCGCTGATCGTACCGAGGAACACCGCGACGATCACTGCGACGACCACGCCGACGATGGCGATCGTGGTGTACTGGCGCTTGAGGTAGGCCTGCGCGCCTTCCTGGATGGCGGCGGCGATTTCCTGCATTTTCTCGGTTCCGGCGGATGCGCCGAGAACCTGGCGGCTGGTGATGAAGCCGTAGACCACTGCAAGCAGCCCCAGCCCAATGGCAATCAATGTAAGGTCCATAACGAGACCGACCTCCCCAAAAAGAAGCGCGGCCCGATCGTGGCGCCGGGTCCGCGCGGAATGGCAATGGCTAATGGGCGGCGCGGAAAGCGCAACCCCCCATGGGCGGAATCCCCCTCGGACGTGGGCGGGGGCGCCGCGGGATCGCGCAGGTGTCCCCAATTGCGACGGCAAACCCCTGATTCTTGCCGCATGCGGTGGTTTATGCGAAGTTAAGCGCCGAATACGTAGCGCCCCCGGGCCGCATTGAATGGGGATTTAACGCGTGTCGGACAGACCGATCGGCGATGAGCACGTGCTCGTGCGCGACAGCGCCGAGCTCGACACGTTCGTGCCCGACGCGCCGGCGATTCCGCTGGCCGCCGACGATACCCTCGACCGGCACGTGCGCCGCGACCTGCGGCGGCAGGAGCTGGCGATCGCGCGGCAGTTCATGGGCGGGCGGATGTGGCCTTACGTGGTCGCGGCGTGGGGCGGGTTCGCGCTGTGGCTGAGCCTGTTCCCGCTGACCATGCTCGATATCGTGCCGCTGCCGATCGCGTTCGTGATCTCCTGCGTGCTGGCGACGGGAGGCTACGTCACCAGCCACGAGGCGATGCATTCGAACATCGCGCAGAAGGGCAGCAAGCACCGCTGGATCAACGAATGGGTCGGGCAGGTCTCGACGATCCCGATCGTGTTCCCGTTCTCGATGGCGCGGCTGATGCACCTCGAGCACCACTATCACTGCAACGATCCCGAGAAGGATCCCGATTACTCGGACGAGGCGCCGAGCGCGCTCAAGGCCTGGTACAAGACCTGGTACAACCGCCAGCCCGGGGTCGACGGCTCGATCCACGCCTACAAGCGGATCCTCAAGGAGGTGGGCACGCCCGAGGCGGCGCGCTCGCTCAAGGAAACGATGGTTCTCCAGCTGGTGTTCATGGCCGTGCTCTTCACGATGGCGTGGAGCGGCTATGCGCTCGAGGCGGCGCTGGTGTGGTGGCTGCCGCGGCACATCGGGCTCAGCTACATCCGCTTCTACCTGAGCTGGGCGCCGCACCATCCGCGTGCCGGGCGGACCGGCCGGTACGAGAACACCCAGGTGTTCAAGAGCCGGCTCGGCCACGTGATGTCGATGGGCATGGAGACGCACATCGTGCACCATCTCTATCCCAACATCCCGAACCACCGCACCCGTCCGGCCTACATGGCGCTCAAGCCCGTGCTGGACGCGCGCGGCGTGGACATCACCAAGCTATGACGATGCAGGGCGCCGTGCAGCAGCTGTTCCGGTGGATGCCGTTCCTGTTCGGCATCGGCTTCATCGCGCCGCTGGTCGCGCAGACCTTGGCCTATTGGGACCTCGCTGCGCCCTTCGGGATGAGCCGGATCGCCTTCGGGCTGCTGATCGGTGCGCCTTGGGGCCTTTACGCGGTGCTGCGGGGGCGCTGGATCTAGCTCAACCCTTCGAGCGCTTGCGCTCGCCGAGCAGCGCGGCGGCGCGCGAGCGGAGCAGGTCGCGGCGGGCGACGATGCCGGCGAGGCGGCCGTTGGCTGGATCGACGACGCAGACGCGGCCGGTGTTCTCGGCGATCATCAGGTTGGCGACCGCGTCCGACGGGGTGTCGAGCGTGACCAGCGGGTGCGAGATGTCCGAGAGCAGGTCGCCCAAGGTGCCGTCGAGGGTGTCCGCCGCCTGCGACCAGCGCAGCGCGTCGGCGCGCGAGACGAGCGCGATCGGGTGCGAGTGGGCATCGATCACCGGATAGCTGCGGTGCGTAGCCTCGCGCTCGAAGAACAGCAGCGCCTCCGCCGCCGGCAAGTCGGCCGGGAGCGTTTCCGGATTGGGCGTCATCACGTCGCGGGCGAGGCTCAACGCGAGCGGATCGACCGCGAACTCGTGGCTGATGTGGCGGCCGCGGCGCGAGATCTTCTCGGTCAGGATCGAGCGGCGCAGCAGCAGCACCGCGATGGCGAAGGCGATGCCCGAGCCGACCAGCGCCGTCGGCAACGCGTCGAACCGGCCGGTCAGCTCGGCGACGAACAGCGCCGAGGTCAGCGGCGCGCGCATCGAGGCGCTCATCATCCCGGCCATGCCGATCGTCGCCCAGGCGCCGGATCCGCCGGGTAGCCAGTGGCCCGCGACCGCGCCTGCGGCGCCGCCAATGATCAGCAGCGGCGCGAGGATGCCGCCCGAGGTGCCCGAGCCGAGCGCGGCAAGCCAGATCACCGTCTTGACCACGAGGATCAGCACGATCGCCTGCACCACGAGCGATCCGCTGACGAGCGCCTGGATCGTGTCGTAGCCGGCGCCGAGCACGCGCGGCTCGATGAGCCCGCCGAGCCCGACGACCACCGAGCCGAGCGCCGGCCACCACATCCAGTGCAACGGCAACCGATGAAAGCCGTCCTCGACCCAGTACAGCGCCTTCGAGACGAGGCAGGCGAGGAGCCCGGCGACCGCGCCGACCAAGGCGGCGAAGCCGAGGCTCGCGGCCGACTGTGCGAGGTGCCAGTCCGCGGGAAACAACGGCCCGTCGCCGATCAGCAGTGGGCGCCAGGCGACCGCGACGACGACGCTGGTCAGCACCGGCACGAAGCTGCGCGGCTTCCATTCGAACAGCAGCACCTCGACCGCGAGCAGCACCGCCGCGAACGGCGTGCCGAAGATCGCCGTCATGCCTGCCGCCGCGCCGGCGACGAGCAACGTCTTGCGCTCGGCGGCGGTCAGGTGGAAGCGCTGCGCGAACAGCGAGCCGATCGCGCCGCCGGTCATGATGATCGGGCCCTCGGCGCCGAACGGGCCGCCGCTGCCGATCGAGATCGCCGAGGACAGCGGCTTGAGCAGCGCGACCTTGAGCGACAGCTTGCTCTCGCCGTAGAGGATCGCCTCGATCGCTTCGGGGATGCCGTGGCCGCGGATCTTGTCCGAGCCGAACCGCGCCATCGCGCCGATCACCAGGCTGCCGAGCACCGGAATTGCGATCGTCAGCGGTCCGCTCGCGGCTTCGGCCGGCGAGACCATTGCGGTCGACAGGCGATGATACCACAGCAGGTTGGTGACGAGGCCAATCAGGTGCAGCAGGGCCCAGGCGGCGAAGGCGCCGCCGGTTCCGGTGGCGAGCGCCATGAACGAGAGCAGCACCATGCGGGTGTCGGCGTTGTGGTCCGCCAGACGCGGGCGGTCGGGGGCAGGCCGGGCTCGAATCTCGGCGGGAGTGGCTGCGGTGCGCTGCATGGCGCGCGCAACTATGTCGTGATACGATATAAAGCAAGGGTGGGCGAAGATGAGCGGGTTGAAGGACGGCGATTACCAGACGCTGGCGAACTTTCGCTACGAGCTGCGCAAGTTCGACCGCTATTCCGAGGCGGCCGCGGGTGAGGCCGGGCTGACCCCGCGCCAGCACCAGGCCTTGCTGGCGATCCGCGCCGGGCCGGACGCGTCGCTGCGCATCGGCGATGTCGCCGAGCGGCTGTTCCTGCGGCCGCACAGCGCGTCGGAGCTGATCGACCGGATGGAGCAGCAGGGGCTGGTACGGCGCGAGGCGGACGCGGCCGACCGCCGTCAGGTCACCCTGCGGCTGACCGAGCGCAGCGAGACCCTGCTCGAGCAGCTCTCGCGCAGCCATCGCGACGAACTGCGGCGCATGCGGCCGCTGCTGCAGGAGTTGCTGACGCGGCTCAGCTGACGCGAGCTAGTGCTCCCAGCCGAGGCCCTCACGGTTGGCGAGCGGCTCGCCGTCGAGGAACAGCGGGACGAAGCCGCGCGGCTCGACCTTGCCGATGCGGGCAGCGGGCACGGGCGGCTCGGTGCCCTCGGGCAGCGTGAACAGCAGCTCGTAGTCGTCGCCCCAGCGCAGCGCGTCGAGGCGGCGCGGCTCTGCCACGGCGACCGGCACGGCAGCGCTGTCGATCGCCAGCGAGACCGCGCTCGCCTCGGCCATGCGCCAGGCGTCGAGCAGCAGGCCGTCGGAGACGTCCATCATCGCGGTGACCAGCGGGGCGAGCGCCTGACCTTCGGCGAGACGGGCCATCGGGCGCAAGTAGGCGCCGCCATCGCCGGTGCCGTCGCGCAAGGCCTCGAAGCCGAGCATCGCCTGGCCGAGCACGCCGGTGACCCACAGACCGTCGCCGGGACGCGCGCCGCTGCGCGAAGGAACCGGGCGGTGTATGGCGCGGCCGATCGCGGTCAGGCCGAGCGCTTGCGGCGGACCGCCCGAGACCGTGTCGCCGCCGAGCAGCGGCACGCCGTAGTGCTCGAGGACTTCGGCGAGGCCTTCGAGAAAACCCCCCTGGTCGTCGCCGAACATATAGCCGAGCAGAACGCCGAGCGGTTCGGCGCCCTTGGCGGCGAGGTCGGACAAGTTGGTCGCGACGAGCTTCCAGGCGACGTCCGCACGCGCCTGTCCGGGCAGGAAGTGGACGCCTTCGACAAGCATGTCGTGGGTCAGCACCAGCGTTTCGGTGCCGAGATCGAGCGCCGCGGTGTCATCGGCAAGTCCGCGCGCGGCCGGGTGCGGAGCCAGCGCGCGCAGGCTTTCGATGAACGCGGCTTCCCCTTTCATCGGCCGGTCATTCGGCTAGGGGAGGGCGGCGTCGAAGCCTTCAAGGAGTCTCGCATGTCCCGCCTCATCGCGTTCGCCCTCTGCGCCGGTCTCGCCGCGGCCGCTTCGCCCGCTGCAGCCTGGGGGCCGATCGGCCATCGGGTAAGCGCGGAGCTGGCGGAGCGCAACATCAGCGGCCGAACGCGCGCGCACGTCGAGGAGATCCTCGGCAGCGAGAGCCTGCCCGAAGCGGCGACCTGGCCCGACGAGCAGCGCTCGAATCCCGAGGCGTTCTGGCAGGAGACGGCCTCGCCGTATCACTACGTAACCCTGGCGCCGGGCGAGCACGCGGACCACTTCGAGCATCCGGCCGAGGGCGACGCGGTGACCGCGCTCGAGCGCTACACCGCGGTGCTGCGCGATCCCAACGCCAGCCGCGAGGACAAGGCGACCGCGCTGCGCTTCATCATCCACATCGTGCCCGACCTCCACCAGCCGCTGCACGCCGGCAAGCCGGGCGACCGCGGGGCCAACGACTTCAAGGTGCTGTGGTTCGGCGCGGCGCAGAACCTGCACTCGGTGTGGGACGACGGGATCATCGGCCGCCAGCAGCTGAGCTTCAGTGAATATGCCGACCGGCTCGCCGCGCGGACCACGCCCGAGCAGGTGCTCGCGTGGTGGGACCCGCGGCCGGCGACCTGGATCGACGAGAGCACGGCGCTGAGAGACCGCATCTACCCGGCGACCGGCGGCAGGGCGGGGCTGGGGACGGTGGAGTCGCCGGTCGTGTTGTCGTGGGACTACGATTGGCAGTGGCGGCCGAGCCTCGAGCTGCGGCTGCAGCAGGGAGGCGTGCGGCTGGCGGCCTATCTGGACTGGGTGTTCGAGCAGCAGCCGTGAGGCCGTGAGATCCTCCCCGAGCTTGCCTCGGAGAGAATCTAGGTCCGCACCGTTTTCGCCACCGCGTCGAGCACGCCGTTGATGAACTTGGTGTCGCCTTTCTCGAAGAACGCGTGCGCGACGTCGAGGTATTCGCTGATCGTGGTGCCGGCCGGTATGTCGGGCCGCGCGAGCAGCTCGTAGGTTCCGGCGCGGAGGATCTGCAGCAGGGTCTTGTCGAGCCGGTCGAGCCGCCAGTCGTTGGTCAGCCGCTCGGACAGCAGCGTGTCGATCTCGTCCTCACGCGCGGCGACGCCGGACACCAGGTCATCGAAGAACGCGACTTCCGCCCCGATGTACTGCTCGTCCTCGATCTCCTGGCCCAGCCGGTGCTGGTGGAACTCGTCGAGCAGCCGCGCGAGCGGGGTGCCTTCCATCTGTCGCTGGTAGAGCGCCTGGACGGCAGCGAGGCGCGCAGCGGAGCGGCGGCGCGAACGGGAGGGGGGCTTGGTCATTTGAGGCGCAGCTCGACCGACTTGGCGTGCGCGGGCAGGCCTTCGACATGCGCGAGCGTCACCGCGGCAGGGCCGATCCGGGCGAGCGCTTCGGGGCCCATGGCGATGAAGCTCGTGCGCTTCATGAAGTCGAGCACCGAGAGCCCGCTGGCGAAGCGCGCGCGGCGGCCGGTCGGGAGCACGTGGTTGGGGCCGGCGACGTAATCGCCGACGGCCTCAGGGGTGTGGCGGCCGAGGAACACGCTGCCGGCGTGGCGCAGGCCTTCGAACAGCGTCTCGGGATCGTCGACGGCGAGCTCGACGTGCTCGGCGGCGAGGCGGTTGGCGAGCGCGGGGGCTTCGGCGAGGTCGGAGACGATCAGCAGCACGCCGTTGTCGTCCCAGCTCTGCCGCGCGGTGTCCTCGGTCGACAGCATCGTGCACTGCACGTCGATCGCGTCGGCGACCATGTCGGCGAACTTGCCGTCGTCGGTGATCAGGATCGATTGCGACGAGGGATCGTGCTCGGCCTGGCTCAGCAGGTCGGCAGCGATCCAGTCGGGGTCGTTCTTGTTGTCGGCGATGACGAGGATCTCGCTCGGCCCGGCGACCATGTCGATGCCGACCACGCCGAACAGCTGGCGCTTGGCCTCGGCAACATAGTCGTTGCCCGGGCCGGTGATCACGTCGACCGCGGCGATGCGGTCGGTGCCGTAGGCGAGCGCGGCGATCGCCTGCGCGCCGCCCACGCGCCAGACCTCGTCGACGCCGACGAGGTGAGCGGCGGCGAGCACCAGCGGGTTGACCTCGCCGCGCGGGGTCGGGGTGGCGACGACGAGCCGCTCGACCCCGGCGACCTTGGCCGGGATCGCGTTCATCAGCAGCGACGACGGATAAGCCGCCCGGCCGCCCGGGACATAGAGCCCGGCGGCATCGACCGCGCGCCACTTGGCGCCGAGGCGCACGCCGACGTCGTCGGTGAAATCGCGGTCCTTGGGCAGCTGGTCGAGGTGGTAGGCGCGGATGCGTGTCGCAGCGAGCTCGAGCGCCTCGCGCAGCGCCGGGTCGAGCGCGGCGAACGCGGCGGCGCACTCGGCCGGCGAGATGCGCCAGTCCTCGTCCTTGGCCAGCGTGTGCCGGTCGAAGCGCAGCGTGTATTCGCTGACCGCCTCGTCGCCGCGCTGGCGGACTTCGGAGAGGATGTCGGCGACCACGCGCGAGACATCGTCGCCGCTTTCGCGCCGGTCGTCGACGAGACGGGCGAACTTGCGCTCGAACGCGGGGTCACTGGTCTCGAGGCGAAGCATCAGGCGGCGTCCCTGTCGGCGAGCGCGCGGAACCGCTCGACCAGCGCGGCCACGCGCGGATCGGTCTTGAGTGCGGCGCGGTTGACGATCAGGCGCGAGGAGACCGGCATGATCGTATCGGTCTCGACGAGGCCATTGTCGGCCAGCGTGCGACCGGTCGAGACGAGGTCGACGATACGAAGCGCAAGACCGAGCGAGGGGGCAAGCTCCATCGCGCCGTTGAGCTTGACGCATTCGGCCTGGATGCCCTGGCGCTCGAACCAGCGGCTGGTCAGGTTCGGGTACTTGGT
>CBHWED010000153.1:0-8141 GCA_966112795.1 uncultured bacterium | reverse complement strand
TTCCTCCAGGTCGACACGACCAACATCCTGTTCATCTGCGGCGGCGCGTTCGCGGGTCTCGAGAAGATCATCGGCGACCGCCTGCAGAAGCGCTCGATCGGCTTCGGCGCCAACATCGCCGACCCCGAGAAGGGCCGCGTCGGCGAGATGCTCGAGAAGTGCGAGCCGGAGGACCTGCTCAAGTTCGGCCTGATCCCCGAGTTCGTCGGCCGCCTGCCGGTGATCGCCACGCTGCACGATCTCGACGTGCCGGCGCTGGTGCAGATCCTCAAGGAGCCGAAGAACGCGCTGGTCAAGCAGTACCACAAGCTGTTCGAGCTCGAGGACGTCGAGCTGACCTTCACCGACGACGCGCTCGAGGCGATCGCCAAGAAGGCGATCAAGCGCAAGACCGGCGCGCGCGGCCTGCGCTCGATCGTCGAGGCGATCCTGCTCGACACGATGTTCGACCTGCCCAGCATGGACGGGGTGACCGAAGTCGTGGTCGACAAGGACGTGGTCGACGGCCGCAAGGAACCGGTCCGCGTGGTCACCGGAGAAGGCAAGAAGAAGGAAGCGGCGGCCTAAGCCGCTTCCCCCTTGCCCGCCGTCATCACACCCGAGGCGGCCGACGCTTTCGCCCGCGAGTGGATCGCCGCCTGGAACAGCGGCGACCTCGAGCGGATCTTCGCGCACTACGCCGACGACTTCGAGATGCGCTCGCCGCTGATCGCGCAGCGCGGCTTCTCGCCGGACGGCGTGCTGCGCGGCAAGGACGCGATCAGGCCCTATTATGCGGCCGGCCTCGCCGCGCAGCCGCCGCTGGAGTTCGAATTGCTCGGCGTCCACGCCGGCGTCTGCGTGGTCGCGATCTACTACCGCAACGTCACGTACGACCGGCTGGTGATCGAACGGATCGAGCTCGGCCCTGATGGCAGGGGCGTGCGCGCAGAAGGCCTTTACGCGGCGGCCTCCTGAGCCCGGCTATCCGGGCGCCTGCACCTTGGTCGCAGCGTTTCCGCCATCGGCCCACAAACCGCTGCCGATCACGAAACTCGACAGGTCGCTCGCCAGGAACAGCGCCGCGTTGGCGATCTCCTCGGGCCGGGCGATGCGGCGGACCGGGTGCAGGCTGGCGGCCCAGGCCTTGCTGTCCTCGCCGCCCGCCATCGCGGTATCGGTCCCCCCGGCCAGCAACACGTTGGCGCGTATCCCGAGGTGCGCGTAATCCGCGGCCAGAGCCTTCACCAGGCCGGCGAGTCCGGCCTTGGCGGCGGCATAGGCCCCCATGCCGGGCAAGCCCACGCTGCTTCCGACGAAGCTCCCGGTGAAGATCACGCTTCCCCCGCCCCGCTTGAGCATCGCCGGCACTTGCGCAGCGGCGGCGAGGAAGGCCGAAGTCAGGTTGGCGTCGAGCGTGTGGCGCCAAGCCGCCGGAGAGAGCGTCGCGAGCGGCCCGAGTTCTCCGACCGTCCCGGCATTGTTGAAGGCGACGTCGAGCCCACCGAACTCGCGCACCGCGGCATCCACGGTCGCATCGTGGGTTTCGGGCTCGACGACATCGCCCGGGCAGGCGATCGCCCGGCCACCGGCGTCGCGAATGGCGCGGGCACAGTCCTCGAGCCGGTCTGCCCCGCGCGCGACGAGCACCAGCGCCGCCCCCTCGCGGGCGAATATTTGCGCAGCCGCGCGGCCGATGCCGGAGCTGGCTCCGGTGATGATGGCGGTCTTGTCGTCGAGCAGGCCCATGGCGATCTCCCTTGCCGGATCGCCAGACGGCTAACGACCTCCCCGGCGGGAGGCGTCCCGTTTCCTGCGCTCAAACCCGGGCCTAACCCTCGCCGGCCTTGCGCCGCTCGATCATGACCTGGAGCCGCGCCACGCGCTCGCGCGGCAGCAGCTCGAACTGGTTGTATACGGTCTCGAACGCCGGGATGCCTTCGGGCAGCGCGACCCACGGCATCTTGCTCTCGGTGAAGATCACCGCGTCGGGCCGCCACGCGCCGGGATCGTCGAGCGTGCCGACGCGCAGGCCGGTGCCGAGATTGCCCAGCCGCGGGTAGTGGCTCCACAGCGCCGCGCCGCACTCGGCGCAGCGGCGGATCGTGTGCGGCCCGCCGCTGCCGGCCTTGACCACGTGGTCGCGCAACGCGCCCTGCACCAGCGTGACCCGTTCGCTCTCGAAGAACGCGTTGACCACCGAGGTCGAGCCGGTCTGCTGCTGGCACAGCCGGCAATGGCAGTTGTTCACAAAGATCGGCTCGCCCTCGACCCGGTAGCGCACGTGGCCGCAACCGCACCCGCCTTCGCGAACCGCTTCAGTCATGATGGTGTCCTTCCGTCCCGTGCGCGGCGTGCAGGCCGCAATCCGCTTCCTCGCCCGTCTCGACCTGCACCGTCGCGTGGCCGATATGGAAGCGGTGCTCGAGCTCGTGGGCGACCTCGCGCAGGAAGGCACCGCCCGGATACCCGTCGGGCATCACGAGGTGCGCGGTGAGCGCGGTCTCGGTGGTGCTCATCGGCCAGATGTGCAGGTCGTGCACCGCGCAAACCCCGGGCAGGCCGGCGAGGTAGGCGCGCACTTCGCCTTCGTCGATCGCGTCGGGCACCGCGTGCAGCGCCATCTTCACGCTGTCCTTGAGCAGGCCCCAGGTGCCCCATGCGATCACCGCGACGATGATCAGGCTGGTGACCGGGTCGATCCAGTACGACCCCGTGAGCAGGATCACCACGCCGGCGATGACCACGCCGACCGAAACGAGCGCGTCGGCCGCCATGTGCAGGTAGGCGCCGCGAATGTTGATGTCGTGCTTGCGGCCGCTGGCGAACAGCAGCGCGGTCGCCCCGTTGATGACGATGCCGATGCCCGCCACCACCACCATGGTCCAGCCGCCGACCGGAGCGGGATCGAACAGGCGGTTGACCGTCTCGATCAGGATCGCCCCGAGCGCGACCAGCAGCAGCCCGGCATTGGCCAGCGCGGCCAGGATCGAGCTCGACTTGTAGCCGTAGGTGAAGCGCGCGTTGGCCGGCCGCTCGCTCATATAGGCGGCGCCCCAGGCGATCAGCAGGCTCAGCACGTCGCTGAGGTTGTGCCCGGCGTCCGCGACCAGCGCCATCGAGCCCGACCACAGGCCGAAGCCCGCCTCGATCAGCACGAAGGCCGAATTCAGCAGGATGCCGATAGCGAACGCGCCGCCGTAGCTGCGCGGCGCGTGGTGGTGATGGCCGTGGTCGTGCCCGTGGCCGTGAGTGTGCCCTGCCCCCATCGGCCTAGTTGTAGACGCAGGCGTCGAGCCCGTCACGCCTGACGACGCCGATGCGCGCCGCGATCGTGTTGCCGTAGCGACGGGTGAACCCGCTCGGGCTGACCACCGCGCGCGCCTTGGGCAGGGGCAGCGCCGCGGCCATGCGCGCAGCTTCCGTGGGACTGAGGCGCGACGCCGAATGATTGTAATAGCGCTGCGCGCCGGCCTCCACGCCGTACGTGCCGATCCCGGTCTCGGCGACGTTGAGATAGACCTCCATGATCCGCCGCTTGCCCCAGATCTTCTCGATCAGGAACGTGAACCAGGCCTCGAGCCCTTTGCGGAAGTAGCCGCCGCCCTGCCACAGGAACACGTTCTTGGCGGTCTGCTGGCTGATCGTCGAGCCGCCGCGAATCCGGCCCCCGCGCGCATTGCGCTCGATCGCCTTCTCGATCGCCTCGCGATCGAAGCCGTCGTGCTGGCAGAACTTGCCGTCCTCGGCCGCGATCACCGCGCGGACCATGTTGCGATCGATGTTGCTGAGCGGCTCCCAGTCCTTGGTGATCCCCTTCTCGTCCATCAGCATGGTCGCGGTCACCGGGACCGGGACGAAGCGATAGAGGACGACGAACGCGAGGCTCAGGCCGACGAACCACACGAGGGCCCAGACGAGGATGCGAAGCACGCGGATCATGCGCCGCCCCTAGCGAGCGCGGCGCGCAAACAAAATCCTCCCCGTGACGCTGCCGTCACGGGGAGGAGAACCGTCGCGCGATTGGCGACGGCGGGGGGTCTCAAGCGGCCGCCAGCAGCCGTTCGCCGGCGATCCGCTGCATCGCTTTCTGCAGCTTCTCGAACGCGCGGACCTCGATCTGGCGGATGCGCTCGCGGCTGACGTCGTAGACCTGCGACAGCTCTTCGAGCGTCTGCGGGTTGTCGGTCAGGCGGCGTTCGGTCAGGATGTGCCGCTCACGCTCGTTGAGGCTGTCCATCGCCTCCTCGAGCATTTCGTGGCGCACCGTGGCTTCCTCGGCGTCGGCGACGGTCTCGTCCTGCAACGGACGGTCGTCGGTCAGCCAGTCCTGCCACTGGCCGGCGCCTTCCTCGTCGCCGCGCAGGCTGACGTTGAGCGACGCGTCGCCGCCCATCATCATCCGCCGGTTCATGTTGATCACTTCCTGCTCGGGCACGCCCAAGTCGGTGGCGATCTTGGCGACGTCGTCCGGATGCAGGTCGCTGTCCTCGTAAGCCTCGAGGTTCTTCTTCATCCGCCGCAGGTTGAAGAACAGCTTCTTCTGCGCCGCGGTGGTGCCCATCTTGACCAGGCTCCAGGTGCGCAGGATGTACTCCTGGATCGAGGCCTTGATCCACCACATCGCGTAAGTCGCGAGGCGGAAGCCCCGGTCCGGCTCGAACTTCTTGACGCCCTGCATCAGCCCGACGTTGCCCTCGGAGATGAGGTCGGAGACCGGCAAGCCGTAGCCGCGGTAGCCCATGGCGATCTTGGCCACGAGCCGCAGGTGGCTGGTGACGAGCTGGGCCGCCGCTTCGGGGTCCTCGTGCTCGGCATAGCGCTTGGCGAGCATGTATTCCTGCTCGGCCGTCAGCACCGGGAATTTCTTGATCTCGGCCAGGTAGCGGTTGAGGCTCTGCTCACCGCCCAGCGCGGGGACGCTCGCTGACCTGATGGTGTTGGTGTTGCTCACTTTATCCCTAGACCTTTCTTGTCGGCTGACGGTTTCCGGACCCCGTTCGGGCATCCGCAGGGCGCAGCCACTCTTCACCCCTGTTGTACACGACTAAAACACCTAGTGGTGTGCAATTCATCGATTTGAATGTGCGGTTTCGTCGATCAGTTCCTTCATGTCGGGCGGCAGGTCGCTCGTGAAGCGCAGCCTGTCCGAGGTGACCGGATGGACGAAGCCGAGCACCGCCGCGTGAAGCGCCTGGCGCTTGAAGCCGAGCCGTTGGAGGATCGGCCGTACCGTGGAATTGGCACGCCCATAAAGAGGGTCTCCAACTAGCGGATGACCGATTGACGCAAGGTGAACCCGCACCTGGTGCGTCCGTCCGGTCTCCAGCCGGCACTCGATCAACGCGCAGCCATCCATTTTCTTTTGCAACTCATACCGGGTCACCGCGTGTTTGCCACGCGAGGAATCCTTGGGCAGCACAGCCATTTTCTTGCGGTTCGCATCGGACCGCCCGATCCGGCCGCTGATCGTGCCCTGCGGCGGGCTCGGATGCCCGTTGCACACCGCCAGATAGGCCCGTTCGAGCGAGTGATCGGCAAACTGCCGCGCGAGCCCTTCATGGGCGACATCGCTCTTGGCGACGACCAGCAGGCCCGACGTATCCTTGTCGATGCGGTGCACGATCCCTGGACGTGCAACGCCGCCGATGCCCGAAAGGTTCCCGCGGCAATGATGCAGCAACGCGTTGACCAGAGTCCCGTCGGGATTGCCGGCGGCCGGGTGCACGACCATGCCAGCCGGCTTGTCGACGACGATCAGGTGCTCGTCCTCGTAGGCGATGACGAGCGGCATCTCCTGGGGCGCAGCCGCTGCGGCCGCGGGTTCGGGTACCTGGATGGCAAAAGCGCCCCCGGCGGACTTCGCCGAAGCTTGCACAACGGGCTTGCCGGCAACGGTCACCCGGCCCTCGCCGATCAGCGCCTTGACCCGCTCGCGCGACAGCCCGCTGGCCTCGGCCAGCGCCTTGTCGAGCCGCAGCCCTGCCTCGAGCACGCCAGTGATGACTTTGCCCTCCCCCATGCTAGCAAATATGGGAAATGACCCTGCGTGTCACAAGGTCGGCGCTCGAGAGAATGCGCGCTTTCGCGAGCCAATCCGCGCCCGACGAATGCTGCGGCCTGCTCCTCGGGCGCGAGGTGATCGACGAGGCCCGTCCCGCCGCCAACGTCGACCCTGACCGTCGCCGCCATTTCGAGATCGACCCGCAGGCGCTGATCGATGCGCACCGTGCCGCCCGCGCCGGCGGGCCGCAAGTGCTCGGCTACTACCACTCGCATCCCGCCGGCCCCGCCGCGCCCTCGGCCACCGACCGCGCGATGGCGCCGGGCGACGGCCGGATCTGGGCGATCGTCGGCGAAGACGGCGTGACGTTCTGGCGCGACGACCAGGACGGCTTCGCGCCGCTTCCCTACGCGGTGGAGGATCGCTAAGGCGCGTCGATGGCTTCCTCCACCGATCTCGCCGCGCTGCTCTGCTCGCGCCTGTGCCACGACATGTTGAGCCCGGTCGGCGCGCTCAGCAACGGGCTCGAGCTGCTCGCCGACGAGAAGGACCCGGAGATGCGCAAGCGCTGCTTCGAGCTGCTCGAGCAGAGCGCGCGGATCAGCACCGACAAGCTCAAGTTCTTCCGCCTCGCCTACGGCGCGGCCGGCGGCTTCGGCGACGAAGTGCCGTCCGACGAGCCGCGCGGACTCGTCGCCGGGCTCATTGCCGGCAACGAGCGCGTCGAGTTCGAATGGGCGGTCACCGAGCCGACCCTGCCCAAGCCCGCGGTCAAGGTCCTGCTCAACCTCTCGGCGATCGCGATCGACGCGCTCGTGCGCGGCGGCACGCTCGCGGTCGGTGCCGAGCGGCGCGACGGCGCGACCGAGATCGCCGTCCGCGCCGCGGGTCCACGCGTGGCCTTCGACGGCAACATCGGCAAGGCACTCGACGGCTCGCTTGCCACGCGCGAGCTGACCGGCCGCACGGCGCCGGCGCACATGATCCGCCTGCTTGCCGAGGAACTCGGCGGCGGCCTGCAATACGCCCTCAGCGCCGAGGCGCTGGTCATGGGAGCGGTGCTGCCGGACATCGCCGGCTGATGAATCCCGAGCTCGTCCACCGCGCGCTGCCCTCGCCCAACTGGGACGAGCGCGCGCTGCCGGTGACGATGGCCGTGATCCACTACACCGAGATGGAGCGCGACGCCGCGCTCCAGCGGCTGACCGACCCCGAGGCCAAGGTCAGTGCGCACTACTTCATCTCCGAGGCCGGCGAGGTCGTCCAGCTGGTCGACGAGGCCAAGCGCGCCTGGCACGCCGGCGCGAGCTACTGGCGCGGGCACAAGGACGTGAACTCGGCCAGCATCGGCATCGAGCTCGACCATCCCGGCCATGCCAACGGCTACCGCGGATTCGCCGAGGCACAGATCGACGCGCTGCTGCCGCTGCTCGCCGACATCGTCGCCCGGCACGACATCCCGCGCGCCAACGTCGTCGGCCATTCGGACGTCGCCCCGGCGCGCAAGGTCGATCCGGGCGAGCTGTTCCCGTGGAGCCGGCTCGCCGAATGCCAGTTGTGCCTGCCGCGGCCCGGGAAGCTCGATCTCGGCGATCCGTTCTGGAACGACGGCGCGTTCTACCTCGCGCTCGAGCGCTTCGGCTACGATATCACCGAGGGGCGCAAGACGGTCGAGGCGTTCCAGCGCCGCTGGCGGCCCGAGCGGATCGACGGCGAGATCGATGGCGAGGTGCGCGCGATCCTGTTCCAGTTGCTCTTGGATCGCGACAGCGGAAAGACTAGGTAGGCCCCGCCAGGGGGCCGGGCAGCCGCGTCGTTCCTTCGGGAATGCCGAGGAAAGTCCGGGCTCCGCGAAACGAGGGTGGCGGGTAACGCCCGCCGGGTCGGTGGCTTCGGCTGCCGGCTCAGGGAAAGTGCCACAGAGAGTATACCGCCGATGGCCCCTAAAGGGCACAGGCAAGGGTGAAAGGGTGCGGTAATGGCGCACCGGGGCGCTGGTAACAGGGTCCGCAAGGCAAACCCCACCCGGAGCAAGACCGAATAGGGGTCTCGCGCCAGAGCTCTTCGGGGCAAAGGCAGGGGAGTTTCGCCCCGAGAGACCCGGGTTGGTTGCTGGAGCGGCCGGGCAACCGGTCGCCGAGATGAATGGCTGCCCCCG
>CBHWED010000152.1:0-8322 GCA_966112795.1 uncultured bacterium | reverse complement strand
TCGCACAATTCCGCCATTTTTGTGCTGCATCTGCGTTGACGAAGATAATGCACAAGTTGCCGACGGACGGCAACACACCACGACCGTATAGAATTTTAGATCAATAGATTCTTATTTTTTATTCAATGAATCAGTAGTGATTCTTGCAGGACGACAATTATAGAATCTCAGACTCATAAATAATCATATTTTTACTGCATAAAATATCCAAGTTCTATCACTCTATGCTGGCCATCGCAGCGCGGAGAATACGCCAAACTGCGTAGGCGCAGTGCCAGGACGAGCAGGAATCGTGCGAATAGTGGGCGAACCCGACACGAGACTTGCTCGCTCGAGCAACGCAGGTGCGGTGCTGCACTGCAAGATTGCGGACCGCGATTTCAAGGTCCTGCTCGGCAGTTCCAGCTCCACCTCATGCCGTCAGGCCAAATCGCCCGCCTTTCCGGCTGATTCGACACGTCCATCCGCCGTCCTGCCATCTGTCAGGGTGCGGGTGCCTTGGCCGCAATGGCCTCTATCTCGATCAGGTAGTGGGGTCCGACGAGGCCGGCGACCTGGAAGGTGGAGCGGGCCACGGTCTGCGGATTCTCCGCGGTCCCGAAGAAGCTCCGGAACCCCTCGTTCACTCCGGCGAAATCCATCGCGCCGGTGCGCGGATCAGCGGCGACGAAGAGCGTCAGCTTGACCACATCGCCCATCTCGAAGCCCTGCGTGGCCAGGATCTCGCGGATCTTGCCGAGCACGCTGATCGTCTGGACGCGCGTGTCGCCCATGTCCGCGAGGCTGTCGACTTCGCTCATCGGCATCGCCGGATCGAGCGGCGAGGCGAGCTGACCCGAGACATAGACCACGTCCGCGCCGGCATTCACCCGCGCGGCATCGAGGATCAGCGCGCCCGGATTACGCTTGATCCGCACGACCTCGCCCTCAGCGCTGGCAGCGGCGGGCAGCGCCGCCATGCAGGCGGCAACAGCAGCGAGAAGGGATCTGGCGAGCATCGGTGCGTCCTTGCTGGGCTGGCGGGGCCGGCCAATTTTTCTCCGGAATTCCTAGCATTGGCACGCTCGGCCGACCTCTACGCCAAACGGCGTATGGGCTTTGCCGGGGCGATCGGTTCGATTGTGTCCATCGGAACGACGAGTCCGCCATCGCCCCTGCTTCGGCAGCCGGCGATCGACAGAGCCGGCGGGCAGCCGCCTTTCCCGACTGACGGACTCGGGGAAGGCGGCGAGCCCCTCACCGGACAAAGGCGAACGGGAGAGAACGAACCATAAGGGGGTCTCCGATGTCGCGTTTCTTCAAGACATTTGCATTCGCGCTCACGGCGTCGACCGCGCTGTCCACTCCGGCACTGGCGCAAGACGATCCGTCGGCAGGCCCTGCCGCCGTCCCTGCAGAGGATCCCGACGCCGGCGCAATCATCGTCACCGGCACCCGCGCCGCCGGCATGCGCGCCGAGGAGGCCGCGGCGCCGATCCAGCTGCTGTCGGAAGAAGCGATCACCCACGTCGGCCAGCCCAACCTCAACCAGGTGCTGACCCAGCTGGTCCCCTCGTTCCAGGCGCAGACGCAGGGCACCGACATGGCGAGCTTCTCGCTGACCGGCCGGCTGCGCGGGCTGAGCCCCAATCACACGCTGGTCATGGTCAACGGCAAGCGTCGCGCCGGCAACTCGATCCTGCAGGTGATCAACGGCGCCTTCGGCGGTTCCGCCGCGCCGAGCCTCGACCTGATCCCGCCGGAGATCATCCAGCGCGTCGAGATCCTGCAGGACGGCGCCGCGGCACAGTACGGGTCGGACGCGATTGCCGGGGTGATCAACATCATCCTCAAGAGCGACACCTCGGGCAGCACGGTCGAGGCGACCGCCGGTCAGTACTACGACGGCGAAGGCACGACCTACAGCGCCAGCAGCAACTTCGCGATGCCCGTGGGCGACGCCGGCTTCCTCAACCTCGCGCTGTTCCATCGCCGCAACGACTGGACCACGCAGGGCGACGGCCAGATCTCGGTCGTCAACCTCAACGGCACGCGCAACTCGACGGTCTCCGCAGCCTTCGCGCCGATCTACCAGAACCTCGCCGACACCGGCAGCACGGCGGACATCAACGGCGGCCAGCCGGCCTCGCAACTGACCAACGGTTTCTACAACTTCGGTTACGAGTTCGACGACTTCGAGGTCTACTCGTTCGGCAACGTGTCCTACCGCCACGGCGATGCGCTGCAGGCCTATCGCGTGCCCAACCGCGTCTGCCGCACCGATGCCGGCACCGCGCAGACCTCCGATCCGACCCGCTGCTTCGGCACCACCGCGCAGACCGGCTTCGTGCCGCACATCGAGGTCAAGCAGGACCAGTTCTCGCTCACCGGCGGCGTGCGCGGCGAGAACGACGGCTGGAACTGGGACGTGTCGGGCACCTATGCCGAGGACACCTCGCGGGTCTACACGACCCACTCGGTCAACGCCTCGCTGTTCGTCAACACCGGCCAGTCGCCGACGGACTTCTACGACGGCGGCTTCCAGTTCAACCAGTTCGTCGGCACGGTCGACATCGACAAGGAGTTCGACATCGGCCTCGCCGAGCCGCTGACCTTTGCCTTCGGCGGCGAAATCCGCGACGAATCCTACACCATCAAGGCGGGCGATGCGTTGTCGCTCTATGTCGAGGGGCCCCAGTCGTTCCCCGGCTACGCGCAGAGCGACGCCGGCACGATCAGCCGCACGGCCAAGGCGCTCTACGTCAACTTCATCACCGATCCGGTAGACAACTGGACCATCGACCTCGCCGGTCGGTACGAGCACTACAGCGACTTCGGCGACGCCTGGATCGGCAAGCTCACCACGCGCTACGACTTCTCGGACGCCTTCGCGCTGCGGGCGACCGCGAGCACCGGCTTCCGCGCACCCACGCTGGCGGAACAGGGCTATTCGGCCACCAACGTCGCCCCGACCAGCGCCACCCTCCAGCTCGCGCCGAGCTCGCCCGGCTCGGCCAGCGCCGGCTTCGGCCCCCTCGGGCCCGAGGAGTCGGTCAACTTCTCGGCCGGCACCGTGCTCCGTCCGCTCGACCGCCTCGTGATCACGCTCGATGCCTACTACATCAAGATCGACGACCGGATCGTCTCGTCGGGCGCGATCCAGGGCCAGCAGGCCTCGCCGGTTCCGCTGCCCGGCATCCCGGTGCTGACCCCTCTGATCAACGGGCTGACGCCGTACCAGCTCGTGATGAATGCCATTGCCGCGAGCGGCAAGGCGCTCGACCCGACGGTGCTGCAGTCGGGCAGCCTGTCGATCCAGACCTTCACCAACGGCATCGACACCGAGACGGTCGGCGTGGAGTTCTCCTCGCGCTACCCGGTGGACCTGCCGTTCGGCACGCTCGACCTGTCGCTGGGCGCCAACTACAACAAGACCAAGGTCACCGACAGCAGCGCGCTCGGCTCGCTGTGGACGCTCCTCGCCGAGGACACGATCGAGCGCGCGAGCCCGCTGTTCAAGGCCAACTTCGGCGCGCTGTTCCAGACCGGCGGCCTCAGCGTCAACTTCCGGACGAACTTCTACTCCGATACCAAGCAGCTGGTGCAGCCGAACGCGTTCTCGACCACGCCGCGGCCGATCGACGGGCGCTATTACGAGGCGGAAGTGTCGGCAGCGGCCATCGTCGATCTCGAGGTTGCCTACGACTTCACCGAATTCCTGAGCCTCGCGGTCGGCGCGAACAACCTGTTCGACAAGAAGCCGGAGATCCCCGAGCTGGTGGCGGACTACAACGAGGCCAGCCCGGCGGCGGGGTGGCTCGCCGGCCGCTCGCCGTACATCAACAACAGCGGCACGATCAACGCGCCCTACACGTTCGGGCCCTACGGTACCAACGGCGGCTACTACTACGCCCGCCTCACCTTCAATTTCTGAATCCCTCAGGCGGGCGGCATTCTGCCGCCCGCCGCCCTTCCGACAGGAACACCTGCAAAGGACCGCCTGATGCACAAGAAGCTTGCCCTCGCCGCGTTGCCCCTCGCCCTGTGCCTGACCGCCAGCGGCGCGCTGGCGCAGGAGATCGAACGGACCGTCGCCAGCCCCACCGCGGTGATCTCCAGCAATATCTCGCTGCCGGCGGGCAGCCGGATCGTGTTCATCTCGGGCACCACTCCCTCCCCGCTCGATCCCGCCGTGCCCGACAACCTGGGCGATACCCGCCAGCAGACCTTGTCGGTCCTGACCAAGATCAAGGCCCAGCTCGAGGCGCTGGACATGGGCATGGGTGACGTCGTCAAGATGACCGTGTTCCTGGTCGGCGTGCCCGAGAACGAGGGGCGGATGGATTCCGCTGCGATGAACGAGGTGTTCCGCACCTTCTTCGGCACCGCCGAGCAGCCCAACCGGCCGACCCGCTCGACGATCCAGGTCGCCGCGCTCGGCCGTCCGACGATGTACGTCGAGATCGAGGCGATCGCCGCCAAGGCTCCCTGATCGTCGCACGATGGCCGAGCGCTCGCTCGCCACTCCGCGACGCCTTGCGCACCCCGTCCCGCTCGCCCTCGCCGACGACCGCGCTCTACGTCGTGCCGCTTCTCTACGCTGGCCGACCCTGCACCAGCCGAATATCCCAGCGAGCCCCCTCCCCGCCGGGGAGGGGGTGGGGGGTGGGGGAGCCCGGCCCGTGGCCTCGCGGCGACGCGGGCGCCCTCCCCCCCCCCCCGCCCCCCCCCCCCCCCCCCCACCGCCCCCCCCCCCGCCGGCCCGGGGGGGGGGGGGGGGGGGGGGCCCCCCCGCCAGGCCCGTGGCCTCGCGTCGACGCAGGCACCGATCACCCCCACCCTACCTCCCCCTCAAGGGGGAGGGAGTTCTGATGCAATCGGAGTGAGGGGACCTAGCGCAGCGCGCTCACATCGGCCGGCTTCACCACGTCCCGGTAGTCATTCCCGAAATGGGTCCGCACGTAGTTGACCACGTCGGCGACCTGCTGGTCGGTCATGTCTTCGCCGAGCGGTGGCATGCCGTTCATGCCTTTCACGACCACGTAGACCGGGTAAGCGCCGGAGCCGAGCTTCGAATTGCCGGCCAGGGCCGGGTAGAAGCCCGCGCCGACCGCGCCCTCGGCATCGGGCATGTGGCACGCCGCGCAGACGCGCTTGAACGTGTCTTCCCCGGTCGGCCCGTCGAAATCGCCGCGGCCGGCAGCGGCGTCGGCGGTGGACTGCGCTCCGGCGGAGGCCGCCATGACCCCGGTCAGGGCGAGGCAGCAGGCAATCAGGGATAAGGTGGGTTTGCGGGTCATGCTCATGGTCATCCTGCCTGCACGCGTTGATGGAGCCGCCCGATCGCATCGAGCGCCGAGGTGATCGCACCTTCCTGCCAGCCGCCGATGTACGAGGCGTGTTCGCCGGCGATCATGAAGCGCCCGTCGATCTGGCACAGGTTGCGGTAGTGCTGCGCGCGGGTCTCCTCGTTCCACATCGCGAAGCAGCCGAGCGTCCACGGCACGCGATGCCAGCCGACCGACACGCCGCTGAGGAACTCCTCGCGGTATTGCGGATGGATCTGCGCGCCCCAGTCGAGCGCACGCTGGATGCGCTCCTCGGGCGACAGCGCGGTCAGCTCGTAGGAGTCCGCACCGCCGGTGTAGGCGCCAAGCAGCACCCCGGGCCCGCGCGAGCCGTAGCCGTGGCTCGGATAGGAGATCTGCGAGATCGGCAGGTCGGTGCTGGTGATCCCACCGTAGATGTTCTCGTCCTGCTCCCAGAAGCGGCGCTTGAACTCGAGCCCGATCTTGACGCTCGGCCGGTAGGGCACCGCGTGGATCGCCGAAGACATGGCCCCGCCGACGTTGAGCGGGATCTGCGCCAGGACCGACAACGGGATCGTGCACACGCAGTAGTCGGCCTGCGCGCTCAGCTTCTCGTTGGTTCTGGTGTCGAGGTACTCGACCGAAACCCCGGCATCGTCCTGGCGGATCGCGGTGACCTTGCTGTTGCCGCGCACCAGGTGGCCGACCGCCTTGTCGAAACCGACCGCGATCTGGTCCATCCCGCCGACCGGCTGGAAGATCGCGTGCTGGTGCTCGTTCGACAGGTGCCCGCCGATGCTGCGCCACAGGCCCGATTTGAGCACGGTGGAGATATCGAGAGGCTCGGACGGGATCGGCTCTGCGGTCAGCCCCCCGCCCGGCCCCTTCTGCCAGCCGCGACGGCTGGCCGAAGCGCTGCTTTTCACATAGCGCATCTGGCTGTCGAGCGCGCCCCATGAGCGCAGCGATTCGAGCAGGATCTCCGCGTCCTCGGCGGTCACCGCGTCGCTCAGCGCGTTCTGCCGCACGGCCTTGGCGAGCAGCTCGGCGACATGGCCGTAGTAGTCGGCCTGGATCGTCTTGTAGCGCTGCGGCTTGCCGCCGAAGGCCGAGGTCGAGTGGAGGTAGGCGTTGTAGTTGTTCTGCTGGAACGGCTCGAGGCCGACGCCGAGCTCGTTGCAGTAATGGATCAGCCCGCCGTGCTCGACCGGGATGCGCCACGGGCCGGGATTGATGTAGTTGCCCGAGGAGAACTGGCAGGTCTGGGTCGCGCCGCCGAGCTCGGTATACTTATCCCCGCCGCGCAGCGTCCACGAACGACCGCCGACCTTGGCGTTGTATTCGAGCACCTGCACCTTGTAGCCCGCGCGGCTCAGCTCGAGCGCGGCGACCATCCCCGCAACCCCGGCACCAAGCACCAGCACCGAGGTCCCCTTGGCATCGCCGTCGAGCTTGATCGGGCCGGTGAAGGTCGAGGCATGCGCCTGACCCAGCGGCGCCATCGCCATCAGCATCGCGCTGGCCCCGGCGGTCCTGCCGATGAGGGCGAGCAGATCGCGCTTGGTCATGGCGGTTTGCGGTGTCTCGGTCATGCGCCCCATCCTTGTCGTGGGCGGGATCCTTGCCCGCCCCGAACGCAGCATCGGAGCGTCCGCCCGGATCCGGGATACGCTGTTTGGCTTATTCCCGTCGGGCGTGCCCTGGTCTGTCAGGGATCTGCGCGTTTGCCCGTGCTCGCCCTCCGCCCTGGGCGGTGCGGTCAAGCGCGCAACGCGCGGCTACGCAGAACGGCGTATTGCCCGCCGCTCGCGCGAGGGGGATCGTTTCTCCGGCATTCCAGCAGGAGTACGCACGATGCCCGGCAAAGTCGCCACTGTGACGCTTGCGCTGGCCGTTCCGGCCTTTCTCTGGCCGCCGAAGCCGGCCCGCGCGGGGACCGTGGATTTCGCGGTCACCCTGCCTGCTCCCGCTCCCTCAGCCATCGCCCGATAGGTCCCACAAAGGCGACTGGCCGCCAGTCTCCCGACAGCCAGTCGCAAGGCGCAAGGCACCATCGCGTGCCCCTCTTCACGCACGCAGGGCGCGCACGCTCGAGCCTTGAAGCTGTCTAGATCTCGTTGGCCCGCGCGAACCGGGCGATGTGCTCGCCGGCGCGGAACGCCAGCGCCTCGATGGTCTGGGTCGGCTGTCCACGCCCCGAGGTGACCATGCTCGAGCCGTCGCACAGGAACAGGTTCCGCACGTCGTGGGTGCGATGGTACTTGTCGATCACCGAGGTCGCCGGGTCGTTGCCCATGCGGCAGGTGCCGAGCAGGTGCACGCCGCCGCTGGCCTCGCCGATCTCGCCGGGAACGATCTGTACGGCACCGGCCGCGTCCATGATCTCGACCGCGCGCTCGACCTGCCATTTCGCGTGCTTCACGTCGTCAGGGTGATCCTTGTAGGTCACCCGGATCGCCGGCACGCCCCAGTCGTCCTTGAGCTCCGGATCGATGTCGACCCGATTGGTCTCCTGCGCCAGCGACGTCCCGTGCCCCGAGCAGTTCATCCAGTACGTGTAGGATTCGAGGTATTCCTTGAACCCCGGCCCCCAGGTCGGCGTGCCCTCGGGGACGTTCTGGCCCCAGGTCAGCGGCCCGCCTGAGCGCGCATCGAAACCGCCCCCGCCGTAGAAGCCGCGCGCCGGATCGGAATCGTAGAAATCGTGCATCACGCGCGTGACGTTGGCGCCCTTGTACTCGTTGAGCGGGTGCTCGAACCGCGCCTGCGCGCCGCCGCCCTTGTTGAACATCAGGTAGCGCCCGACTTTGCCGCTCGAATTGGCCAGGCCATCGGGAAAGGCGCTGGTGGCCGAGTTGAGCAGCAGCCGCGGGGTTTCGGCCCCGTTGGCGCAAACGACCACGGCGCGCGCGTTCTGGAACTGCTCCACGCGGTCGCTGTCGTAGTAGTGCACGCCTGTGGCACGGCCGGCATCGTTCATGCCGATGCGGAACACGTAGCTGTCGGGGCGCACCTCGCAGTTGCCGGTCTCCTC
>CBHWED010000151.1:0-8400 GCA_966112795.1 uncultured bacterium | reverse complement strand
ACGTCCTGCATCACGTCCCAGTGCTCGGCGATGAGTCCGTCTTCGACACGGAAGATGTCGATCACCGCCCACCCCAGGTCCCCCGGCCAGCGGCGCACGTGATAGTGCACCGTCACGTGATCCCCGTCGACGAAGGCGCGCTTGACGTCGTGCACCGCCTCGGGGCTCTGCGCCTTGATCATGTCGAGGAACGCCTTGAGGCTCTCGCGCCCCCGCTCGACCGACTGGTTGTGCTGGATGTAGTCGGGCGAAATGAACCGGTCGACCGCGGCCGAATCCATCGGGTTGAGCACCTGCGCGAACATGTCGAGCACGAGCTTGAGGTTCGCCTCCTCGGCGGGCGTTCTCATGCGGCCAACTCGGCGCGCGGCAGCGCGCGGCCGCGGATGAGGTCGGCGGCCTTCTCGCCGAGCATGATGCACGGCAGGTTGGTGTTGCCGCCGGGCACCGTCGGCATGACCGAGGCGTCGGCGACGCGCAGGCCTTCGATCCCGATCACGCGCAGCTCGGGATCGACCACCGCCATCGAGCCGCTGCCCATCGCGCAGGTGCTCGTCGGGTGCTGCGCGACGTAGCAGCTCGCGCGGATGAACGCGTCGAGCTCGTCGTCGCTCTGCACCGCGACCCCGGGCGTCTTCTCGCTCGCGATCAGGTCGGCCATCGGCCTAGTGTTGTAGATCGCCCGGGTGGTGCGGAACGCGCGGCGCATCTGCTCGCGGTCGGCTTCTTCCGCCAGCACGTTGAGCGTCACCGCGGCGATCTCGTTCGGATCGGCGCTCTTGAGCTCGACCCAGCCGCGGCTTTCCGGATGGAGCTGGACCACGCCGGCCCAGAACACGTGCTCCTGCTCCTGGCGCAGGAACGGGCCCCACGGCGCGGCATCGAAGCGGATCGGGTTGACCATGACCTGGAGATCGGGCCGCTCGAGGTGCGGCGCGGTGCGGATCACGATGTTGCACGAGTTGACCTGGGTCGCCATCGGCCCGCTGCCGGTCAGCGCCCAGCGCAGCGCGTTGAAGCCGATCTTGTCCCACCGAAGCTGGTTGAGGAACGTGACCTTGTCCTTCGCCCAGAACTCGAGGCTGGCACAGGGATGTTCCTGCAGGTTGCGGCCGACGCCGAGGCTGTCGTGGACCACGGCGATACCATGGTCCTTGAGGTGTGCCGCGGGGCCGATCCCGCTCAGCATCAGCAGGTGCGGCGAGTTGTACGCCCCGCCCGAGACGATCACCTCGCGCCGCGCGCGGATCACCTTGCGCGCGCCGCCGTGGTCGATCTCGACCCCGACGCAGCGCTTGCCTTCGAACACGAGCTTGCGGACGAGCACGCCCGAGCGGACGTCGAGGTTCTGCCGCCCCATCGCCGGCTTCAGGTAGGCTGTGGCGGCGCTGACCCGTCGGCCCTGTCGGTCGACCGTCTGTTCCCCGCGCGCGAACCCCTCGGGGCAGGCGCCGGCAAGGTCCTCGGTGGCTGAAAAGCCCGCCGCCTCGGCGGTCGCCATCATCTCGTCGTGCAGCAGGTACGGAGAATCGATCGGCCGCACGTGCACCGGGCCGCCCGTCCCATGGTACGGCCCCTCGCCGCGCCACGAATCCTCGGACTTGCGGAAGTACGGCAGCACGTCGGCGAACGACCAGCCGGTCGCGCCCATCTGCGCCCACTGGTCGTAGTCCTTGGGATGCCCGCGCATCGCGAACATGCCGTTGATCGAGCCCGAGCCGCCGATCACCCGCCCGCGCGGCAGCGGCATGCGCCGGCCGTCGAGGTGCGGCTCAGGCTCGGTCCAGTAGGTCCAGTTGAACCGCGGGTCGGGCATCGCCTTGAGGAAGGCGAGCGGCATCTTGAGATAGAGGTGGTTGTCCTGCCCGCCGGCCTCGAGCAGCAGCACCTGGCTCGCCGGATCCTCGCTCAGCCGCGCGGCGACGACGCAGCCCGTGCTGCCCGCGCCGACGACGATGTAGTCGAAGAATTCCTCTGCCAAACCTGCTCTCCCTTGCGGCATTGCTAACGGTCGTTACGATGGCTGGCAAGGCAAGGGAGAGGCCGCAGCACCGACGATGACCCGCGAGGACTACGAGCGCTACGCCGCCGCCTTCAATGCGCGCGATTACGACACGGTGTTCGACTTCTACGCCGAGAACCCGCGCATGGCGTTCTTCGGCATCACGATCACCACGCGCGAGCAATTGCGCGCGTTCTACACGTTCCTCCATCGCTTCGTGCGCGAGACGATCGCGGTCGAGCGCTTTGCCTCGAGCGACGAGCTCGCCGCGGTCGAGGGGACGATCCGCATCGAGGGGATCGAGGACCTCACGCGCGAGGTGCTCGACGCCAACGGGATGCAGGCGTTCTTCCCGATCCGGGCCGGCGAGGTGCAGGAAATGCGCCAATACATTCACTACCACCTGAAAGACGGTAAGATCGAAAGCGTCGGCTGCGCGCTGGTCTAACGGCGGCGGCCATTGGGGAGGGAAAGCCATGAGGAAGTTGACGATCCTGCTGCTGGCGAGCGCGCTCGGCGCGTGCAACGCGGCGAGCGAGAAAGCCGCCGGCCCGGTGTGTGACCGGGCCTGCCTGATCGAGTTGACCAACAAGTACGTCGCCGGGCTCGAGGGCAAGTCGATCGCGGGCATCCCGTTCTCCGACGAGGTGCGGATCGTCGAGAACCTCAAGCGCATCAAGGCGGGCGAGGGCCTGTGGACCGACATCACGGGCAAGGGCGGCGACTTCAGCGTGGTCGTGCCCGACGAAACGAACGAGACCGCCGGCTGGATCGGCATGGTCGAGCGCGCCGGCAAGCCGACGGTCGTCGCGGTCCGGCTCAAGCTCGATCCCAAGGGCAGCATCGTCGAGGCCGAGCATCTCTATGCCGAAGTGACCGCAGAGCCGCAGGTCGCCAACCTGCAGACCGTGCGCCCGGGCCTCCTGGCCGAGGTGCCCGCCGCGAACCGCATGACCCACGATGCGCTGATCGCGCTCGGCGCGAGCTATTACGACGCGCTCGACGACAACGACGGCAGCAAGATGCCGTTCGCCGCCGACTGCGAGCGGCACGAGAACGGCATGGTCACGGCCGGGGGCAACGCCGGGCCCGGGCCGAACGGACCCCAGCCGCACCCGGTCGCGCGCGACTGCGCCGGACAGCTGACGAGCGGGGTGTTCCAGTACATCGACCACATCGACAACCGCCGCGTGTTCGCCGCCGACCCGGTGACCGGGCTGGTGATGGGGCTGTCGCACTTCCACCACCCGATGGACTTCGCGCCCTACACGGTGACCGCCGAGGACGGCACCAAGCTGACTTACGACCGCGACGAGGAGATGAAGTTCGATCCATTCGACCTGCCCGCCGCGCACGTGTTCAAGGTCGGCGCCGACGGCAAGGTTCACGAGATCGAGGCGATGGGCTTCCTCGCGCCGCTGAACTCGCCGACCGGGTGGGACAAGGCCGAGTGAGCCTGGCGTCGCGCGGGCGAGGCGGGTCGTTCCGGCCTGCCTCGCTGGTGCAGTCCTGCTCGGTTTCCTTGCGCTGCGGGTCTGGTATACTTGAGCCTAGCCGGGGAGGATTTTTCGCGCTTGCGGTAATTTCACATATCTGAAATAATCGCCGCATGATCCAGACCACTCACGTCGGCAGCCTGCCGCGCGGCCCCGAGCTCGTTCCCCTGCTTCTCGCGCGCGACAAGGGCGAGGCCTATGACGCGGCCGAGTTCGACCGCGTGGTCCAGGCGGCGGTCGACGAGGCCGTGCGGCTACAGGTCGAGGCGGGCGTCAGCGTGGTCAGCGACGGCGAGCTCGGCAAGGTCGGCTATTCGACCTACATCATCGAGCGTCTGAGCGGCTTCGGCGGACACAGCCCGCGCAAGCCCGCGCTCGATCTGGCCGCGGTGCCCGAGCTGGCGAAGAAGCTCAGCCACATCATGGGCGCGCAGGAGTTCACCCGCGCGAGCGCGATCGCCAAGGTCGAGCTGGTCAACCTCGAGCCGCTGCACGACGACATCCGCCGCTTCCGCAATGCGCTCGACAAGCATGGCGAGGGTGTCGCCGCGTTCATGAACGCGGCCAGCCCCGGCCTGATCACCGCGTTCCAGCCGAACCAGTTCTACCCCTCGCACGAAGCCTATCTCGCCGACCTCGTCGACGCGATGCGGCCCGAGTACGAGGCGATCGTCGACGCAGGCTTCCAGCTCCAGCTCGACTGCCCCGACCTCGCGATGAGCCGCCACACCGGCTACCAGGACATGAGCGAGGCCGAGTTCCTCCGGACCATCTCCGCCAACGTCGAGGCGCTCAACGCGGCGACCGCGAACATCGCCCCCGAGGCGATGCGGATGCACGTCTGCTGGGGCAATTACGAAGGCCCGCACGACTTCGACATCCCGCTCGAGACAATCATCGACGTGGTCCTCGCGGCGCGCCCGGCAACGATCCTGTTCGAGGCGGCCAACCCGCGCCACGAGCACGAATGGGTCGTGTGGAAGGCCGCCGACACCAGCGGCAAGGTGCTCGCGCCGGGGCTGATCGATTCGTGCTCGAACTACCTCGAGACGCCCGAGCTCATCGCCCAGCGGATCGAGCGCTTCGCCTCGTTCGTCGGCAAGGACCGCGTGGTCGCGAGCAGCGACTGCGGCTTCGGCACCTTCGCCGGCTACGGCAAGATCGACCCCGCAGTGGCGTGGAAGAAGCTCGCCGCTCTGCGCGAGGGCGCCGACATCGCGGACCGGAGGATCACCTGATGGTGGACAGCAACCCGTCGAGCTCGGCCCAGGCGAGCCAGGTCAAGTCGGCCACCCGTACGCTAGACATCATCGAGTACGTCGTCGCGCACGACCGTGCGCTGGTGGCGCAGGAGATCGCCATCGCGCTCGGCATCCCGGTGTCGAGCCTGTCGTACCTGCTCGGCACGCTGGTCGACCGCGGCTACCTCGCGCGCGACGGGCGGCGCTATTCCGCCGGACCCGGCTTGCAGCGCCTGCAGGCGCGTAGCGGCGGTTTCAGCCTGGCCGAGCGCGCCGCACCGCTGGTGCGCACGCTGCGCGTCCAGCTCAACGAAACGACGAGCTTCTTCATCCGCAGCGCGTGGGACGTCGAGGCGATCGTCACCGAGACCAGCGAGCAGGCGCTGCGTTATGCCGTGCCGACGGGCGCGCGGTTGCCGATGCATGCCTTCGCCTCGGGCAAGGCGCTGCTCGCGTCGCTGTCGGACGAGGAGCTCGACCGCTACTTCGCCGAGAGCGAACGCGCGCGGTTCACCCCGGCGACGGTCACCACCGAGAAGGCGCTGCGGCGCGAGATCGCGCAGATCCGCAGCAGCGGCTTCGCGCTGACCGACGAGGAGTTCTCGCTCGGCATCCGCGGGATCGGCCGGGTCGTCACGATCGGCGGCGAGGCGGTCGGCGCGCTGTCGTGCGCCATCCCCAAGGCGCGCTTCGACGAAGCGATGCAGCGCCGCGCGATGGACCTGCTCGAACGGACCTCGGGCCTGCTCGAAACCGCCTAGCGCCCGATGATCGCGGGGGGCCGGCCGGTCTCGACCGGTGCCGGCGTCGGCGTGGGCGCAGGGGTGTCGCGCCGGGCGACGTTGTAGCTGACCAGCGAGCCGGGCTGCACACCCGGACGGCGATAGACGCGCCCCGCGGTCCATGGGCCCGGAGCGACCTCGGGCGTGACACGCTCGAGCACGAACGGCGCCTGCCCCGTGTCGACATAGAGCATCTCGGCGCTGTCGGGCGAAGTCAGGCGGAAGCGGAACACGTCGGGGATGGCGCCGGGACGCGTGTCGCCGAACGACAGCTCGGCCCACTCGCCGATCGCGCGTCCGGATTGCGCCCGCTGCACGGTGGGCGGACCGCTGAGCTCGGAGAAGATCGCTCCGTCGGTCGCGAACGACTTCGGCTTGACCCAGGTCCCGCTCCAGCCGTCCGCGCTGCGCACCAGATCGAAGCGGAACATCACCGCGCCGTCGACGCGCAGCGCCCACGAGCCGGCAAGCATCTGCGCAGCGAGTGACGCACGCGCCGGGGCCGGGGCCGGCGTCGGCGTGGGCGTGGGGGCCTGGGCGGCAGCGGGTGCCGCCAGCACCAGCACGAAGGCGAGAAGCGGTCGGGGCAACATCGGTCCACTCTAGCGCGCATGGCTCGGGCAAGGAACCCTTGCCCCACTCGCTCCCTTGACCGCCCGTTCCCGCCGCTCTAGTTGCTGTTGCGAATCATTACTAATAGCAACAGGGATGAAAATGGGCTTTGCAATGACACAGCGTTCGACGCCGCGCGCGCAAGCCGCGCTTGCTGCGCTTCTCGCGGGAAGCGCGCTCGTCTCGGTGCCCGCGCAAGCACAAGACGACGACGGCCTCTACTGGGCCGAACGCAAGCGCGTGATCACGGTCACTGCCACGCGCACTCCGACCGAGGCGCAGAACGTGCCGGCGACCGTCACGGTGATGACCGACGAGCAGATCGCCGACCAGATGGTCACCGACATCAAGGACCTCGTCCGCTTCGAGCCCGGGGTCACCGTGGCCCGCGCCCCGGCCCGCTTCGGCGCGGCGCTCGGCGCCACGGGCCGCGCGGGCAACGAGGGGTTCGTCATTCGCGGCATCGGCGGCAACCGCACGCAGATCCTCGTCGACGGCATTCGCGTGCCCGACGGGTTCTCGTTCGGCGCGCAGGCCTCGGGCCGCGGCGACTACGTCGACCTCGGGCTGGTCAAGCGCGTCGAGATCCTGCGCGGGCCCGCGTCGGCGTTCTACGGCAGCGACGGCCTCGCCGGCGTGGTCAGCTTCACGCTGAGCGACCCCGAGGATTTCTTGCTCGGCGACGCGGAGGTCTCCGGCCTCGTGCGCGGCGGCTACAACTCGGACGACAACGAGTTCGCCGAGACCGCGGTGCTCGCGGGCCGGGCCGGCGAGCTGTCGGCGATGCTGGCCTACACCCGGCGCGACTTCCAGGAGCTCGACAACCAGGGCACCAACGACGTGACCGGGCCCAACCGGACGACGCCCAACCCGCAGGACGGCATGTCCAACTCGGTGCTCGGCCGCCTCGTGTGGAAGCCCGCCGCCGGGCACACGCTGAGCCTGACCGGCGAACACACCGACACCGCGCTCATCACCGATGTCCTCTCCGGGCGCACGGCCACCGTGCTCGACCTCTACGGCCGCGACACCGGCTATCGTGACCGCGTGGCCGCCGACTGGGTGTGGCAAGCCGAGGGCGCGATCGACTACGTCCAGGTCGGCGCTTACTGGCAGGATGCCGAAGACCGGCAGTTCACCTTCGAGGACCGCCAGCCCGCGGTCGACCGGACGCGCATCAACACGTTCGAGAACCGCGTCTACGGAGCCTCGGCCGAGCTGCGCAGCGCCTTCGCCACCGGCTCGATCGACCACCGGCTGGTGTTCGGCGGCGACGTGAGCTTCACCCGCCAGCGTGGCCTGCGCGACGGCACCGTACCCCCGGCCGGCGAGACGTTCCCGACGCGCGCCTTCCCGGTGACCGACTTCACCCTCGGCGGCGTGTTCGTCGGCGACGAGATCGCCATCGGCGACGGGCTGGTGACGCTGTTCCCGGCGCTGCGCTTCGACGCCTACGACCTCGACGCGACCGACGACCCGCTGCTGCCGGCGTTCGCCGGAGCCGACCAGTCGGACTCGCATGTCTCGCCCAAGTTCGGTGCGGTGGTGAAAGTCACCGAGGGCGTGCGGCTCTACGCAAACTACGCGACCGGCTTCAAGGCGCCGGAGCCGGGCCAGATGAACCAGTTCTTCGAGAACCTCGCGTTCGGCTACACCTCGCTGCCCAACCCCGACCTCGGGCCGGAAACCAGCGAAAGCTGGGAAGGCGGCGTGCGCTTCAATGCGGGAGGGTTCAGCGCCAGCGCGACCGCATTCATGGCCGACTACGACGACTTCATCTCGCAGGAAGTGGTCAGCGGATCGTTCACTCCGCAGGACCCGGCGGTCTACCAGTTCGTCAACATCGGCAAGGTCGAGGTCTCGGGCTTCGAGGGCAGGATCGACTACCAGTCGCGCAACGGGATCACCGGCCGCTTCGCGATCGCCTATGCCGACGGCGACGAGATCTCCCCGGACGGCACCGAAGCTCCGCTGGCGACGATCGACCCGCTGAGCCTCGTCGCCGGGCTCGGCTACCGCGACCCCGGCGGCCGCTTCGGCGGCGAGGCGATCGTCACCCACAACGCGCGCAAGTCGCTCGCCAGCACCGCGGGGGTTTGCGCCGCCGAGTGCTTCCGGCCCGGGGCGTTCACGATCCTCGACCTGACGGCGTTCTTCCAGGCCACCGATACGCTGACGTTCCGCGGCGGCCTCTTCAACGTGTTTGACGAGACATACGCCCACTGGAGCGACGTCCGCGGGCTCGCCGCCAGCTCCCCCGTCACCGA
>CBHWED010000150.1:0-8441 GCA_966112795.1 uncultured bacterium | reverse complement strand
CGATCGACCCGGTCACCGGCGCGTTGCGCTTCATCGCCGCGCCGGATTACGAGGCGCCGGACGCCGGAGCACCCGACAACGCCTACGACGTTGCCGTCGTGGCGTACGATGCCGGCGGGCTGTTCGACGTGCAGTGGCTCTCGGTTTACGTCGCCAACGTCAACGAGGCGCCGGCGATCGCCTCGCCGCTGTCGGTCGCGTTCGACGAGAACGAGACCGCGGTGATCCCGCTCTGGGCGATCGATCCCGACAGCGAGGTGACTTATGCGATCAGCGGCGCCGACGCGGCGCTGTTCGCGCTCGACGGCTCGACCGGCGAGTTGTTCTTCGCCGACGCGCCGGATTTCGAGGCGGCCGGCGATGCCAATGGCGACAACGTCTACGAGATCGTGGTCAGCGCCAGCGACGGCAGCCTCAGCGATACCCGCGCGATGGCGATCACGGTCGGCAATGTCGACGAGGCGCCGGTGATCACCTCGGCGGCGGCCGCCGCGGTCAGCGAGAACGGGACGTTCGTCACCACGGTGACCGCGGCCGATCCCGAAGGCGGCGTGGCTTACGCGCTTGCCGGCGGCGCCGACGCGGCGCTGTTCCATCTCGACTCCGCGACCGGAGTGCTGTCGTTCGTGACCGCGCGCGACTTCGAAGCCCCGGGCGATGCCAATGGCGACAACGTCTACGAGGTGACCATCGCGGCGAGCGACGGCGCGAACGGCGTGACCCAGGCGATCTCGGTGACGGTCGCCAATGCCAACGAAACCCCGGTGATCACCTCGGGCGGGGGCCAGGCCACGGCCACGGCTCTGGTCGCAGAGAACCAGACCGCGGTCGCCACGATCGTCGCCAGCGATCCCGACAGCGGCTCGTCGCCGACTTACGGGATCGCCGGCGGTGCCGCCGATTGGGCGCTGTTCACGATCAACGCGGCGACCGGAGCGCTGTCGTTCGTCGCCGCGCCCGATTTCGACGCGCCCGGCGATGCCAACCACGACAACGTCTACGAGGTGGCGGTGATCGCCTACGACGGCGGCGGGCTCTACGACATGCAGTATGTGTCGGTCACCGTCGGCAACCTCGTCGACGGCCTGACGATCAACGGCACCTCGAAGGCCGACACGCTCAACGGCGGCTACGAGGAAGACACGATCAGCGGGCTCGCGGGCAACGACACGCTCAGCGGCCTCGCCGCGAACGACGTGCTCGACGGCGGCGACGGTGCGGATCGGTTGATCGGCGGGGCCGGCGCGGACACGCTGACCGGTGGGCTCAGGGCCGACGACTTCGTCTACCAGGCGACCGGCGACAGCACGCTCGCGGCGAGCGACCGGATCCTCGACTTCAGCCACGCGCAGGGCGACCGGATCGACCTGTCGGCGATCGACGCGCGCACCACGGTCGGCGGGAACCAGGCGTTCAGCTTCATCGGCACCGCGGCCTTCTCGGTGGGTAGCGGCGGCCAGCTGCGCTACGCCCAGCAGGGCGGCGACACGATCGTCCAGGGCGACGTGAATGGAGACGGCGCGGCCGATTTCCAGCTCATCGTCGATCCGCTGGTCAATCTCGTGGCGAGCGATTTCGTCCTCTAACCGGGGCGCTCCCTGCCTGCCGCGCCGTGCCCCTCGCGCGGGGGCGCGGCGCGATCTACCGCCTGAGCCGGAGTGTCGGCTCGTGGCCGCGCGCGCCGTCGGCACCGAGCCGCTGTCCAGCGCGAGCGTGGCGGGCGGCTTGCCGCCGGCAGGCCTCGGAACCAAGTCTATCGCGCGAGCATTGCCCTACCGACTGGGAGCGGAAATCCGCTTCGGGTTCCGTTTCGGCGGAGTTCGCTGACCTCATCGTGTTTCCGCTGCCCGATAAATGCGCCCCCGATGCGGGGCGAATTAGGATGGCTGGCAGGCTTTCCGGAAAGCGTGTGCTCGTGGTCGAACACGACTATTGCATGGCTGCGGTGGCGGCCGGGTGAGCGCGGTGATCTTCCCCCTCCCGCAGGCCGTCAGCCCGGCGGTCACGCGCCTTTCGGCGCTGACCCGGCTCGATCCGGACGCCATCCAGGCGCTCGAGGGGTCCATCGCCGCCTCGGTCACCGACCGTCCGCGCGCCGAGCTGCTCACCGAAGGGCGCGAGATTCCCGCGGCGCTGCTGGTCGTCGAAGGCTGGGCGGCGCGTGTGCGCATCCTGGCCGACGGGCGGCGCCAGTTCCTCTCGTTCCTGCTGCCCGGCGAGCTGATCGGGATGTGCCAGCACGCGCGCCCGGTGGCGGTGTCGACGGTCGTCGCGATCACGCCGCTCAGGACCTGCCGCGCGCCCGACGGCTCGCATTACCCCGCGCTCGCGCATGCCTATGCGATCAGCAGCGCGTTCGAGGACGCCTACCTGCTCGCGCAGATCACCCGCCTCGGGCGGCTCAGCGCGCTCGAGCGGCTCGCCGACATCATGCTCGAGTTGCGCGAGCGGCTGGCCCTGGCCGGGCAAGTCCGCAACGGCGCGTTCGAGCTGCCGCTGACCCAGGAAATGCTCGCCGACGTGCTCGGCCTGACCCCGGTCCACGTCAATCGCATGGTCCAGCAGGCGCGTCGCGAAGGGTGGCTCGAATGGCGCGCGCGGCGGGTCACGGTGAAGGACATCGCGGCCCTCGCGGCGCGCCTCGGCCGGTCGCCGGTGCGCGTCCAGGCCGCCTGAAGGCGCGCGACCCATTGCGACAACTCGACCGTTGCCGGGATGCGGCGAAAGGAGGATAATCCGCCGCTCAGGATTGGGGAGACAGACGATGTTCGCCCGGCTTCGCTCGATCGCGCTCGCAGGCCTCGCGAGCGCCGCGCTGCTCGCTCCGCTGCCGGCGCTGGCCCAGGCCGACGAGGAGCCGCTCGCGCGCTTCGAGGATGCCCTGTGCCCGGGCGTGCTCGGCCTCAAGCAGGAAGCCGCCGAGCAGATGGTCGGGCGGCTGCGTGCCAATGCCGAGATGTTCGGCCTGCGGATGGCCGACGACGGCGATTGCGAGGCCAACTTCATCGTCGGCTTCGTGGCCGACGGGCAGACCTTCCTGTCGCAACTGCAGGACCGCAGCCCGTACATCTTCGCCGAGATGGACCGCGAGGAGCGGATCGCGCTGATGGCCGATTCCGGGCCGGCGCGCGCGCTGCTCAGGGTCCGCGCCCGCTCGCGCGACGGGATCCCGATCTCGCGGCGCGAGAACCTCTCGCAGCCGCCCGAGACGACGATGTGGAGCGCGCACTCGAAGATCTACACCGCGACGCGCAACGACATCATCTCGGCGCTCGTGCTGTTCGACCGCGACGCGATCCGCGAGATCAGCCTCGCGCAGCTCGCCGACTACGCGACCTTCCGCGCGCTGGCGCATCACCTGCCCGACCCGGCGGGCTCGAGCGAAGCCTCGATCCTGACGCTGTTCGACGGCGGTGCGACGCCGCCGGCGGGACTGACCGAGTTCGATCGCGCGTATTTGACCCAGCTCTACAGCGGCATTGCCAACCTGCCCGCGCCGGCCAAGCTGGCCGACCTCGCGCAGGCCACCGGCAGCGTGGCGCCGGAGTAAGCGCCGCCCGCCACCCCGCCGCCGTTCCCGTCCCTTCGCCGGCCGCCTCGCGTGGTGCCGCAATCCGGAGCTTGCCCTGCATGACGACTTTCCGCGCCAGCCTTGCCGCCGCTCTCGCCGGCACGCTTCTCGCGGCCGCTCCGGCGGCGGCGCAGGACGGCGCGGAGACCGACGGCGAGCCGTCGGCGGACATCGTCGTCACCGGCGAGAAGCCGACCCACGCCGAGGTCACCCGCCAGGCGCGCGACGTGACCGACATCGGCAGCGACATCCGCGATCGCCCGCTGGCGCGGGTCGAGGACCGGCTGTGCCCCGGCGTGATCGGCCTCAAGCGCGAGGGCGCCGAGCTGATGATCGACCGCATCCGCTGGAATGCCGAGCAGCTGCACATGTGGATGGCCGACGACACCGACTGCAGGGCCAACCTGATCATCGCCTTCGTCGACGACGGCAAGGCCGAGATCGCCGGGCTCGTCGACCGGCAGCCGCAGCTGTTCGAGACCCTGAGCCGGCCCGAGCGGCTCGCCTTGCTCGGCGAGGACGGTCCGGTCCGGGTGTGGACCACGGCGCAGACGCGCACGCGCGACGGCATGCCGATCGAGCGCCGCGAGAGCCTGACCAACCCGCCGACGGTGTCGATGTGGATGGCGCATTCGAAGCTCTACCTGACGATCCGCGAGGACATCACCCAGACCGTGGTGCTGTTCGACCGCGAGGGGGCGAAGGGCAAGTCGATCGTCCAGCTCGCCGACTACGCGACGATGCGCGGGCTCGCGCGCACGCGGCCGGTCCAGGGCGACGCCAGGCTCGACACGATCCTCGCGCTGTTCGATCCCGACCACGAGCCGCCTGCCCAGCTGACCGATTTCGACCAGGCCTACTTGCGCAGCCTGTACAAGGAGATCCCCAACCTCCCGGCAGCGATGAAGCTCGGCGGCGTCGGCGACGAGCTCGAGCGCGTCGCTGCCGAACGCGCCGCGGAACCGGCCGCGACGACCGACCAATAGCCCGATTGGCGGGTGGCCGCGGCAATTGTCGCCGGCGGACCGCGATGGTAGCTTTCCCCGCGGCGCTGGCCGGTCCCGGCGCTGCGACCGAAGAGGTGCGAGCATGACTGGCCTCGCTCTGCGTGCTGCGGCTGCCTGTGCAGCGCTTCTGCCCGCGGCCGCGCTGGCGCAGGACGAAGCGCCGCCCGCGGAGGCGGATTCGACGATCGTCGTCACCGGCGAGACGCCGAGCGAGCAGGAAGTCACCCGCCAGGCGCGCGAGATCACCCAGTCGACCAGCATCCGCCATGCGCCGCTGCCGCGGTTCCAGGGCGACCGGCTGTGCCCGGGGATCATCGGCCTCAAGGCCGAGTTCGCGTCGCTGGTGATCGACCGCATCCGGGCCAACGCCGGGCGCTTCGGATTGTGGATGACCGAGGACGACGGCACCTGCCAACCCAACTTCATCGTCGCGTTCGTCGACGACGGGCAGGACGTGCTGCATCACATCCACGACCGCTGGTATTGGCTGTTCAGCGACATGCCGCGCCACGAGCGGATCGAGCTGCTCGCCGACGACGGCCCCGCGCTCGTCTGGACCACCACGCGCGTCGTGCCGCCGGCCACCGACCTCTACGGGCGGCAGGTGCGGGCGATGTCGAGCGGCGGGCGGGCGCGGACCGCGCTCCCCGTGCGCGAGGATATCGTCGGCGTGCTCGTGCTGTACGACCGCGACGACGTGCGCAGCATGACGCTGGTCCAGCTCGCCGACTACGCGACGATGCGCGGCCTCGCGCGGACCCGGCCGGTCGATGCCGAGGGTCAGCCGATGGACACGATCCTCACGCTGTTCGACCCGACCTCGACGCCCCCCGCCGAGATGACCGCATTCGACAACGCCTATCTCGGCTCGCTCTACCGCGGGCAGACCAGCGTGAGCGGCCTGACCAAAGTCCTCGGCGTCGAGCGCGAGTTGCGCCGGCTGGCGCAAGCCGGGCGGGCTGACGGCGTCGACGACTAGCACCCGGAGCGGGATCGGGTTGCGCTACGCCTGGTCACGTTCGGTACATATCGGAGTGCTATCGTCCGCGCCCAGCGTCGTGGACAGAAGGGGCCAGCCCATGCGTCGCGCTGCCGTTCTTGCCGGCCTGGCTTCGGCCTTGCTGCCCGCAACCGCGCTTGCCCAGGCCGAAGGGCCGCCCCCCGCCGTCGAGCCGGACTCGACCATCGTCGTCACCGGCGAGGCGCCGGACGAGCAAGAGGTCACCCGCCAGGCGCGCGAGATCACCCAGCCGAGTGGCATCCGTTACGCGCCGCTGCCGCGCTTCGAAGGTGACCGCCTGTGCCCGGGCGTGATCGGGCTCAAGGCTGACTTCGCCTCGCTGGTCGTCGATCGCATCCGCGCCAACGCCGAACGCTTCGGCCTGTGGATGACCACGGACGACGGCACTTGCGCGCCCAACTTCGTCGTCGCCTTCGTCGACGACGGGCAAGCGGTGCTGCAGCAGGTCGCCGACGGCCAGCACTGGCTGTTCAAGGACATGCCGCGGCACGAGCGGGTCGAGCTGCTCGCCGACGACGGTCCGGTCCACGTCTGGACCACGACCCAGGCGCGCACGCGCGATGGGGCGGACCTGGCCGACGCGCCGAACGGCCGCAAAGTCAGCGCGATGTCGAGCGGCGGGCGCGCGCGGGTCCAACTCCAGGCCCGCGAGGATATCACCGGGGTGCTGGTCCTGTTCGACCGCGACGACGTGCGCGGCATGACGCTGGTCCAGCTCGCCGACTATGCGACGATGCGCGGTCTCGCCCGCACCCGCCCGGTCGACGGCGACGGGCAGGCCATGGCGACGATCCTCGCGCTGTTCGACCGGGACGCGACGCCGCCGGCCGAGATGACCGCGTTCGACAGCGCCTATCTCGGCGCGCTCTATCGCGGGCAGGCCAACGTGAGCGGCCTGAGCAAGGTTCTCGGCGTCAGCCGCGAGCTCGAGCGGCAGGCGCGGGCCGAGGCTGACGCGGAAGGCGAGTAGCGCTCAGGTGCCCGGCGTGAGCCGGAGCACCGCGCCGGCGGTCTCGTCGGTCAGCAGGTAGACCGACCCGTCGGGCGCCACGCGCACGTCGCGGAAGCGCTGGCCCAGGTCCTCGAGCAGCCGCTCCATCCCGGTGACCTGGCCCTCGGGCGACACGATCATGCGCAGCAGCGACGACGGGCGCGACATGTTCGGCAGCAGGATGTCGCCCTGCCAGCCGGTGAACGCGCTGCCGCGGTAGATCGCGATGTTGCCGGGGTTGCCCGACGGCGGGAAGGCCCACACCGGATCGATGAAGCCGTCGACCCCGCGGACGCCCTTGTGGGTCGGCTCGTTGTTGTAGTGGTGGCCCTGGGTCACGTCGAGCCAGCCGTAGTTGCCGCCCTTGGTGATCAGGTTGATCTCGTCGCCGCCGCGCGGGCCGAACTCGGTCTCCCACAGCCGCCCGGTGGGGGCGTCGAAGGCGAGGCCGAGCTGGTTGCGGTGGCCGATCGTCCAGATCTCGGGCTTGTACCCGGCGCGGCCGACGAACGGGTTGTCCTGCGGCACGCTGCCGTCGAGGTTGAGGCGGAGGATCTTGCCGAAGTGGTTCGACGGGTCCTGCACCCGCTCGCCGAAGTTGCGATCGCCGCTGGTCACGTAGAGCTTGCCGTCGGGGCCGATCGCGAGGCGCCCGCCGAAGCTGCCCGACGCAGGGCCCTGGCCGCAGCACTTGGGCGGCAGCGGCGGCTTGCCGTACCACGCGTCGGCGACGAAGATGTCCTTGACCTCGGTCAGCGTCGAACCGCCGTCCCACCTGGCGCGCATGACCGCCAGCGTGGCGTCGGTCTGCGCCGGGTTGGTGCCCGGCGGCGTGTCCGGCGCGGCCTTGCTGTAGGCGAGGTAGATCAGGTGGTTGCTGGCGAAATTCGGATCGAGGACAATGTCCGTCAGCCCGGCGATCCCGGTCGCATAGACCGGCAGCAGGCCTTCGATCGGCTTGGGATCGAGCACGCCGTTGCGGATCACCCGCAGGCGGCCCGGGCGCTCGGTCACGAGAATGCCGCCGTCGGGCAGGAAGGCCATGCCCCACGGATGGTCGAGGCCCTTGGTGACGACCTCGATGTGCAGCTTGGCGTCCCAGGTCTGGACGTCCCACGGACCGTCGCCGAGCGGCGGCGTCTGCGGAAAGCCCCGACGCGGCGCGGCAGCGGCCGGAGCGGCGGCCGGCGCCGCGCCCGCGGCGGGGGCCGGTGCGTTCTGCGCCGATAGCGCGCTGCCGAGGCTCACGAGGGCGACGCCCGCAACCAATCCCGTCCAGATCTTCATTGTGATTCCCACTCCCGCCGCGAGGCCCGTCGCCCGCTTTCGTTGATTCCGTCCGTCTTATCGGGGCCGCGCGGCCAAGACAACGCGGACGCGCACCTGCCTGCGCAAGGCCATGGCGCCGCACGCTTTCCCTTTGCGCGCACCGACGCGCGCGATACGATGCGGCCAAGGCACTTGGGGGAGTGAAGTCCAATGTACGCAGTCATCGGCGCCCTGGTCTTCGTGATGCTCGTCTTCCTGATGATGGGCGTGCGCGTCGTGCGGCAGGGCTACGTCTACACGATCGAGCGGTTCGGCAAGTTCACGCTCTCGGCCGAGCCCGGCCTGCACCTGCTGATCCCGTTCTTCGACCGGGTCGGGCAGAAGGTGAACATGATGGAGCAGGTGCTCGACATCCCCGGGCAGGAGATCATCACCCGCGACAACGCGATGGTCGGGGTCGACGCGGTGGTGTTCTTCCAGGTGCTCGACGCCGGCAAGGCGGCCTACGAGGTGCACAACCTCTATGCCGCGATCATGGCGCTGACGACGACCAACCTGCGCACCGTGATGGGCTCGATGGAC
>CBHWED010000149.1:0-8451 GCA_966112795.1 uncultured bacterium | reverse complement strand
TTCAAGGTCGTGCGCAACTACGTCGGCGAGTATTGCACCAGCCTCGAGATGGCCGGTGCCTCGCTCACGATCCTGCGCCTCGACGCCGAGCTCGAAGCGCTGCTCGACGCCCGGGCCGAGACGGCTGCGCGAATTTTCTGATCGGTTAGTTGACGAAACGCATACGCCCGGTCCCGCAAGGGGCCGGGCGTTTTTGTTGCAAAATTCGCAACAATTGTGTCATATTTCGCACTTGCACAATTTGTTGCACCGCACCATTTGCCCCTCCGCAGGGCGCGGCCATTCCGAGCCGCGCGCAAAAACAGGAGGCAAATCATGCAGATTCTCGCCACTCGGGTCCTTTCGACCCTGCTCGCGGTGACCATCAGCGGCACGCTGTTCAGCGTCGTGCTGGTCTGACGGCGCCCGGCTCATTTGCGGGCCAACCGGCGCCCGGTTCCGATCACGGAACCGGGCGTTTTTGTTGCCTGCCACGCGCGCTCCGGCCTCGCGGAGCTTGCAACCCCCGCCGGCTTCCGCGAGGACCCAAAGGTCCACATTTCATGGAGATTCGATGCCGGGGGGATTGATCGCGTTGCTCGACGACGTGGCGGCGCTGGCCAAGCTTACTGCCGCGTCGGTCGACGATGTCGCCGCTGCGGCGGGCAAGGCCAGCGCCAAGGCCGCGGGCGTGGTCATCGACGACACCGCGGTGACGCCGAAATACGTGACCGGGCTGTCGCCCGAGCGCGAGCTGCCGATCATCTGGAAGATCACCCGCGGCAGCTTGCGCAACAAGCTCGTGTTCCTGCTCCCGGCCGCGCTCGGGCTCAGCGCCGTCGCGCCGTGGGCGATCACCCCGCTGCTGATGCTCGGCGGCGCCTATCTGTGCTTCGAGGCGACCGAGAAGATCTGGGAAGCGCTGAGCCACACCGGCCACGCCGAGGAAGTGCTCGAGATCACCGATCCGGCCGAGCTCGAGGATCGCCAGGTCGGCGGCGCGATCCGCACCGACTTCATCCTCTCGGCCGAGATCATGGCCATCGCGCTCGCCGCGCTGCCCGAGATGGGCATCGGCCGGCAGGCCGCGGTGCTCGCGCTGGTGGCCATCGCGATCACGCTCGGGGTCTACGGCTTCGTCGCGCTGATCGTGAAGATGGACGACGTCGGGCTGCACATGACCGAGCGCGGCAGCGCGCTGTCGCGCAAGGTCGGGCATGGCCTGGTCGAAGCGATGCCGTGGCTGCTCAACGCGCTGTCGCTGATCGGCACCGCGGCGATGCTGTGGGTCGGCGGCGGCATCTTCAGCCACGGCCTCGCCGAGTTCGGGCTCGGCGTCGTGCCGCACACGATCGAGCATTGGGCCCACGCCGCGGCGGAGCCGCTGGCGTGGGGCGAAGGCGTGGTCGAGTGGGCCCTCGAGGCGCTCGGCTCGGCGGTCGTCGGGATCGTCGTCGGCGCGGTCGTCGTGACCGTCATGCACCTGATTCCGCGCAAGAAGCCCCCGCACTAGCGCTCCATTCGCGCGCGACGCGGCGGGCCTGCTCGATCCGGTCGGGCACGAGGACCAGCCGGTTGTCGTGGTCGCTGTAAAGCACTGCGATATTGACCCCGGCCGCGGCCATGCGCGCGGTGAGCGCGCCGAGCTGTCCGGGGACGTCCTGCCGCAGGCGCTGCACGACGACCTCGCGGCAAGCGGCGACGGAGATGCCCGCGGCTTCGAGCGCGCGCCGCGCGGCCTCGCCGTCGTGGAACAGGAAGTGCGCGATGCCCGTGCCGGCGACGGTCCATGCCCCGCCGCCCTCGATGCTGACTCCGGCCGCGCCGAGCGCGCGGCCCATGGCCGCCAATGCGCCCGGTTCATCCGCGAGGTGGATCTCGAGGTCGAACATGGTCAGGCGCCCTCCCCCTCGTGCGCCAGCCGGCTGTCGGCCGGCGCGGTCTCGCGCAGCGTGCGGGTGTAGTCGCGCAGGACGTGCGCCATCACCAGGCGATAGCCGGTGAAGAACCGGTTGCGGCCGAGCGCCTGCGCGCGGCGATGCGCGGGCAGGTTGCGCCAGCGCGCGACAGCATCCTCGTCCTCGAAGTAGCCGATCGCCACGAAGCGGTCCGCAGAGGCCTGGCTCGCGAAGCGCTCGACCGAGACGAAGCCGTCGATGTGCGCGAGCGATCCGCGCAACTCGGCCGCTTCCGCGAGGTAAGCCTCGCGCTCCCGCGGATCGACCTCGAACTCGAACACCATCACGATCATCGCCAGCTCCTCGAACGGGAGGGCGATAGCACCGCGCGTTACCTGAAAGCTTCGATCACGATCGAAGTATGGGCTGCTAAGCAGCCGCGCGGTGGCGGAACAGGTTGTCGAACTCGCGCAGCCCGTTGGGGGTGAACGCGACCACCCGGGTGAGCGGGTCGACGCGGGCCCAGCCGACCTCCGTGAAGCGCGTAAGGAACGCCCTCCCGAGGCTTCCGGCGAGGTGCGAGCGGCGCTCGCTCCAGTCGAGGCATTCGCGGCACAGCAGGGAGCGACGGGGCAAGTCGTCGACCAGGATCCCGAGGTTGGCGGCAAACCGCCGGCCATGCTCGGTGAGCCCGATCGCCCCGTCCTCGCGCACGAGGCAGCCCAGCGCCAGCAGGCTGTCGAACATCTGCACGCCGAGGTCGCCGGCCAAGTGGTTGTAGCAGACGCGCGCCCGGCGCAGCGCGGCGTCGCGCGGGCCGGGGCGGCTGCGCAAGTGGCCGGCGCCTGCGGCGATCCCCATCAGCGCCTCGATCGCGCCGGCGACTTCGGCCGAAGCCAGCGAGAAATACTTGTGCCGGCCCTGCTTGCGCGGGCGCAGCAGGTTGCCCTCCTGCAGGCGTGCGAGATGCGAGCTGGCGGTCTGCGGCGTGACTCCGGCTTCGACCGCGAGTTCTGCGGCTGTCAGCGCCTTGCCGCTCATCAGCGCGACGAGCATGTTCGCCCGCGCCGGATCGCCGATCAGCGCGGCGACGTGCGCGATATCCGGGCCGTCCTTCATACTTCGATCGTAGCCGAAGTATGGCGGTAACGCGAGCCCGGGGGCTAGCGCCCGGCGTTGCGCGCGTTCTGGATGTCGACCACCCGCGGGCTGCGCTGGAACAGTTCGGCGAACGGGTCGTCGCCGGTCTCCATCTGGTGCGGCTCGGTACCTTCGCGCACGGTGGTGCGGCGCATGTCGCGCTTGTACTTGCCGTAGTCGAAGTCGCCGCCGCGGTGCATCGAGCACAAGTTGTCCCAGATGACCATGTCGCCGACGCCCCAGGTCACGCTGAACACGTATTGCGGCTGGGTCGCGTGCTCGATCAGCTGCTTGATCAGCGCGCGGCCTTCCTCCTTGCCCATGCCCTCGACGCCCATGGTGTGCGCGGCGATGAACAGCGCCTTGCGGCCCGAGCCCTTGTGCACGTGGACCAGCGGGTGGCGCGCCTGCGGCCGCTCCTCGATCTCCTCGTCGGAGATGTCGGCGCCGGCCATTTTGCGGCTCCACCAGAGCGAGTTCACCCCGACCTTGCCTTCGAGCAGGTCCTTGGTCGCCTGCGGCAGGTCCTCGTAGGCGCTGCGCGTGTCGGCGAACCAAGTCTGCCCGCCTTCGGGCGGGACCTCGTGCGCGAGCAGCAGCGAGTAGCTCGTGCGCTTCTCCATGAACGCGCTGTCGGTGTGCCACAGCCGGTCGCCCTTGCGGTACTGGATGGCCGCGACATCGTCGGTGATCTCGCCGTCGACGTTGAGGTTCGAGGCGTCGAACAGCTCGCGGTGCGGCAGGCGGAAGCGCACGCCCTCGCGCCGCGGCACGCGCTCGAGGTAGCCGAAGTTGCGGCTGAACTCGACGTGCTGGTCGTCGTTCATCCCGGTGTTGCGCCACACGGTGACGCCCCAGGTGTCCATCGCATCGGTCACCTGCCTGACCTCGTCCTCGGCCAGAGGCCGGGTGAGGTCCAGCCCCGAGCACTCGGCGCCGAAGCGCGGCAGGATCGGTTCAACCTTGAGCGGCATGGTAGTCTCCGGAATTCATTAGCAAGCTAAGCATTAGCAGCAGGACGCTTGCGTTGCAAGGACGAGCGCTTGCAGTGCGCGACGAGCTCGCCGTGCTGGTTGTAGGCGCGGTGAGCGAAGATCACGATCCCCTGCGTCGGGCGCGACTTGCTGGCTCGGACCTCGAGCACCTCGCTCTCGATCCGCAGCGTGTCGCCGACGAAGATCGGCGCGGGGAAGCGCACCTCGTCCCAGCCGAGGTTGGCGACCGCGGTCCCCTGGGTGGTATCGTTGACCGAAATCCCGACCATCAGCCCGAGCGTGAAGCACGAGTTGACGAGGATCTTCCCGTACTCGGTGCCCTTCATGTACTCGGCATCGAGATGCAGCGGCGCCGGGTTGTGCGTCAGCGCGCTCACCAGGAGGTTGTCGGTCTCGGTCACCGTGCGCCGCAACGGGTGGTCGAACACCCGCCCGACCTCGAACTCCTCGAACCACAATCCGGCCATCACGCGCTCCTCTCGGGCTAGCGCTCTAGCGCCGTGCGCGCGCGCGGGAAAGGAATGGCTCGCCGGCCGTTGTTCGTCCGACGCGACAGGGAGCTTTCATGAAACCGATCCACTTCGCCCTGCCCGCGCTGCTGTTGGTCGCGGCGTGCGACAACGGCACGCAGGGCGCCGAAACCACCGCCGAGGAAGCCGCCGCCAGGGGCGAGATGGCCGCCAACAGCTCGGTCGCCCCGGCGCCGAGCCCGGCCCCCGCCGAGACCGCGACGCCCGCGCCGACCGAGATTCCGGCGGCCTTGCAGGGCCGCTGGGGCCTGGTTCCGGCCGACTGCACCTCGACCCGCGGCGACGCCAAGGGGCTGCTGACGATCAGCGCCACCAAGCTCGATTTCTACGAATCGGTCGGCACGCTCGACACGATCATGGACGCCGAGCCGACCCGGATCCGCGCGGCGTTCGATTTCGAAGGCGAAGGGATGACCTGGCAGCGCGAGATCGTGCTAGACGTGCAGGACGACGGCGCCACGCTGATCCGCCGCGAGTACGGCGAGGACGCCGCGCCGGGGCCGTTCCGTTACGCGAAGTGCACCTAGGGGAGAACCTTATGAAGCTGCATCTGCTGACGATCGCCGCCGGCGCCGCCGCGCTGTCCGGTTGTGCCACGACCAACACAACCGCGGCAGGAGGCGGCGGCGGCGGCAAATGCGTCGCCGAGCCCGCGCAGCGCTTCGTCGGCGAGATGGCCGATGTCGCGCATGGCCAGGCGATCAAGCGGGTCACCGGCGCCGAGCTGCTTCGCTGGGCGCCGCCGCGCTCCGCATTGACGATGGACTTCCGCGAAGAGCGGGTCACGGTCGCCTACGACGACGCAATGACCATCACGATGATAACCTGCGGTTGAGCCCTGGCGTGCCGCCGGGCTAAAGCGGACCCGACCACAACGGGAGGGAGCTTTGCAGATGACGGCACGCAGGGGTGGAGCGCATCGTGGCTGACCCGGCGGACGGCCGCCAGCGGATCCCGCCGCTCTCGCGCTTCGAGGAGCAGGCCAAATTCACCCGCGCGATCCGCGTGGGCGACCGGATCATCGTCTCCGGCAACGTCGGCGGCGAGGCGGACGGGACATTCTCGCCCGACGCCGGGCGCCAGGCCGAACGATGCTTCGAGCAGATCATCGACTATATCCAGCAGCTCGGCGGCCAGTCGGGCGACGTCGTCCGCGTGCGCATGTTCGTGACCGACATCGCCGATGCCGAGGCCGTGACCGCGGCGTTCACCAAGCATGTAGGCCACGCGCGGCCGACAGGCACGCTGGTCGCGGTCGCGGCGCTCGCGGGGCCGATGTTCAAGGTCGAGATCGAAGCCGAGGCGGTGATCGGCGCGGGGCAGTAGCGTACCTGTGCGGCTGATCGACCATGTCATCGCGGGCGGTTCACCGGCGGACGGCGGGCGGTTCGGCGAGGTGTTCGACCCCAACCTCGGCGCGGTCCAGGCGCACGTGCGGCTCGGCACGGCGGCCGATGTCGAGCGGGCGGTCGCCGCGGCGCGAGCCGCGCAGCCGGCGTGGGCCGCGGCCAATCCGCAGCGCCGCGCGCGGGTGCTGTTCCGCTTCAAGGAGCTGGTCGAGGCGGAGATGGAATCGCTCGCCCGGCTGCTCGCCGCGGAGCACGGCAAGGTCGTGGCCGACGCGAAGGGCGACATCCAGCGCGGGCTCGACGTCGTCGAGTTCGCTTGCGGTGTGCCGCACTTGCTCAAGGGCGAATACACCCCCGGGGCCGGTCCGGGCATCGACGTGTTCAGCATGCGCCAGCCGATCGGCATCGGCGCCGGGATCACGCCGTTCAACTTCCCGGCGATGATCCCGATGTGGATGTTCGCCGTCGCCGTGGCTTGCGGCAACGCCTTCATCCTCAAGCCGTCGGAGCGCGATCCCTCGGTGCCGGTGCGGCTCGCCGAGCTGATGCGGGAGGCCGGGTTGCCCGAAGGCGTGCTGCAGGTGGTCCACGGCGACAAGGAGGTGGTCGATGCCATTCTCGACCATCCGGCGATCGGCGCGGTGAGCTTCGTCGGCTCGTCGGACATCGCGCACTACGTCTATGCGCGCGGCGTGGCCGCGGGCAAGCGCGTGCAGGCGATGGGCGGGGCCAAGAACCACGGCGTGGTCATGCCCGACGCCGATCTCGACCAGACGGTCGAGGACTTGTGCGGCGCGGCGTTCGGCTCGGCGGGCGAGCGGTGCATGGCGCTGCCGGTGGTCGTGCCGGTCGGCGAACGCACCGCCGAGGCGCTGCGCGAGCGGCTGGTCCCGGCGATCGCGGCGCTGCGCGTCGGCGTCTCGACCGATCCCGCCGCGCATTACGGGCCGGTGATCAACGCGGCGCACAAGGCCAAGGTCGAGAGCTGGATCCAGCAGGGGGTCGACGAGGGCGCCGAGCTGGTGGTCGACGGGCGCGGATTCGGCCTTCAGGGGCACGAGGACGGGTTCTTCGTCGGCCCCTCGCTGTTCGACCGCGTCACGCCCGACATGAAGAGTTACCGCGAGGAGATCTTCGGCCCCGTGCTGCAGATCGTCCGCGCGCCCGATTTCGAAGCCGCGTTGCGGCTGCCGAGCGAGCACCAGTACGGCAACGGGGTGGCGATCTTCACCCGCAACGGCCACGCCGCGCGCGCGTTCGCCCAGCGCGTCGAGGTCGGCATGGTCGGGATCAACGTGCCGATCCCGGTGCCGGTGGCCTATCACAGCTTCGGCGGCTGGAAGCGCTCGGCGTTCGGTGACATGAACCAGCACGGCATGGACGGCGTGCGCTTCTGGACCCGGACCAAGACCGTGACCCAGCGCTGGCCCGACGGCGGAGCCGCAGGCGATGCGTTCGTGATACCGACGATGGGATGAGCGCATGGCTTACGATCAGGCGGGTTGGCATTCTGGCGGCGATTTTCCAGCCTCGCTGCCGCCCGAGGCCGGAGGCACCCACATTGCGCTCTTCCTGAGCTGGATGATACTCAAGGGACATGTCGGGCCAGATCATTCCGACGACCGGGAGGATGTGCTCGCTGGCCTCCTCGACCGATCCGTCAGTCCGGGAACATGGTTTTTTCGATGGTGCGACGGGAAGTTCTGGAAGGCCGACCTGGACGATGAGGGCAACGATTTCGCATCACACTACTACTCTGAGGAAGGCGGCCGCTACAAAGCATACCTGAACGACTACGAGCAAACATTCGCAGATTACCCTGACATCTATAGCGTGCCGGACTCGTGGGAGAGCTTCGACCGGCTCGCGCCGGTAATCGAGATGCGCTACCGATCCTGGATGCGACAGGGTAAACCGTTCTGGAAGCGGCTCTGGCAATGACCGACCAGTTCGCCCTCACCGACGACCAGCTCGCGATCCAGGACATGGCGCGGCGGTTCACCGCCGACAACATCACGCCGTTCGCCGCCGAGTGGGACGAGAAGCACGTCTTCCCGAAGGACACGATCAAGGCAGCAGCCGAACTCGGCTTCGCGGCGATCTACGTCTCGGAGGCGAGCGGCGGCATCGGGCTCGGGCGGCTCGAGGCGGCGCTGATCATGGAGGCGATGGCTTACGGCTGCCCCTCGACCAGCGCGTTCGTGTCGATCCACAACATGGCCGGATGGATGCTCGACCGGTTCGGCTCGCAGGCGGTCAAGGACAAGTACCTGCCGCGGCTCGTCGGCATGGAGTGGATGGCGAGCTATTGCCTGACCGAACCGAGCTCGGGCTCGGACGCGGCCGCGCTCAAGACTACCGCGGTGCGCGACGGCGAGGCCTGGGTGGTCAACGGGACCAAGCAGTTCATCAGCGGCGCCGGCGCCAACGACCTCTACCTGACGATGGTGCGCACCGGCGAGCCCGGCCCGAAGGGTATCTCGTGCTTGGCGATCGAGAAGGACATGCCCGGGGTCAGCTTTGGCGCGCCTGAGCGCAAGCTCGGCTGGCATTCGCAGCC
>CBHWED010000148.1:0-8511 GCA_966112795.1 uncultured bacterium | reverse complement strand
GAAGTGGCCGCGCTGCGCACCCTGCTCGGCGCGCTCGACCAGGCCGAGGCGGTGGCCGTCGCGCAGGATCGCGGGCACGTCTCGCGCGCGTTCGGCGATCCCGCCACAGAAGTCCCGCGCAAGCAGCTCTCGGCCGAAGAGGTGCGCGAAGTCGTGCGCAAGGAGCGCGACGAGTTGCGCGGCGCCGCGGACGAGTACGCGCGCCTGAACCAGGCCGATGCCGCTGCCGGCTTCGCGCTCAAGGCGGAGATCCTCGCGCGCTATCTCGCGCCGGCGTGAGCCGGGCAAAAGCAGAACTGTGCCCGTCCCAAGCACGCGGGGGCTTAATCCGCGGGCCAAGTCTTGCTAGGGGCCGCCGGTGACCCGGCGTGCCCCCAAACGCGCCGCACCTACCGGAGACTATCGATGAACGAGCAAGTGCTGGCCCAGCCGGTCGCCGATTCCACCCTGCACCCGCTGGAGCAGCTCGCTGCCACCAATCCCGACGCCGAGATCTGGTGGGACAGCTCGCCGCTGATCTACCCGAGCTGGAAGGAAGAGACGCTGGCCAAGGCGCCGGCCGGCGAGGAAGCCGCGTGGAACGCGCAGCTGACCCGCTTCTACGACGACGCGACGATCCAGTCGCAGGGCACGATGGGCTTCCGCGGCGTGACCACCAACCCGCCGCTCTCGCTCCAGGCGATCAAGCTCGCCCCGGCGCTGTGGGCCGGCGAGATCAAGGCGATCGCCGCCAAGAACCCGGGCCTCGACTACGAGGGCGTCTACTGGGCGATGTACCTCGACCTCGTGAAGAAGGGCGCCGAGGCGATCCTGCCGGTCTACGAGAAGTCGGGCGGCAAGTACGGCTTCCTCTCGGGCCAGGTCGACCCGCGCTTCGTCCGCGACGGCGACAAGATGCTCGCGCAGGGCCTGCAGATCTACGCCCAGGCGCCGAACGTCATGGTCAAGCTGCCGGGCTCGAAGGAAGGCTACGAGGTGCTCGAGGAGCTGACCGCGCGCGGCATCAGCACCAACAACACCACCAGCTTCACCGTCGCGCAGTACATGCGCTGCATGTCGGCGGTCACCGCCGGCCTGTACCGCGCCAAGGCCGCGGGCGTCGACCTTTCCAAGTGGCGCTCGGTCATCACCCACATGTCGGCCCGCCTCGGCGAGCTCAGCGACTGGAAGACCGAAGCCAAGGCCCGCGGCATCGAGCTCTCGCTGCCCGAGATCCGCGACGGCGAGGAAGCCGTGCTCAAGCGCGCCTACCACTACGGCAAGAGCGTCGGCCACCCGTCGAAGATGCTGCAGTGCTCGATGCGCGTCGAGAAGGACGAGCGCACCGGCAAGACCGTCAGCCGCCACATCGAGGACTTCGCCGGCAGCGACATGGTCTACACCTGCCCGCCGGGCTACATCGCCGGCCTGATGACCGCCGGGCTCGAGCCGTTCGACCCGAACGCGATCGACCGCGAGCCGAACAAGGCGAGCATCGAGAAGCTCATGAAGCTGCCGAGCTTCCGCCAGGCCTACGAGTTCGACGGCATGACCCCGGACCAGTTCGCCCACTTCGGAAGCTTCAAGGCGACCGAGACCGAGTTCGCCGCGGCGACGCGCCAGACGGTCGACTTCGTGCGGATGACGCTCGAGTCTTGAGCCGCCCGCCGCTTCCGCCGTTCACCGCCGAATCCGCCGCGCAGAAAGTCCGCGCGGCGGAGGACGCGTGGAACCGGCGCGACCCGCAAACGGTCTCGCTCGCCTACACCCCCGACAGCCGCTGGCGGAACCGCAGCGAGTTCCTCGCCGGACGCGCCGAGATCGTCGCGTTCCTCGAGCGCAAGTGGGCGAAGGAGCTCGACTACCGGCTGATCAAGGAGCTGTGGGTCTTTACCGGCGAGCGCATCGCGGTGCGCTTCGCCTACGAATGGCACGACGCCTCGGGCCAGTGGTACCGCTCGTACGGCAACGAGAACTGGCGCTTCGACGCCGAGGGCTACATGGCCGAGCGCCACGCGAGCATCAACGACGTGGCGATCGCGGAAGGCGAGCGAATGTTCCATTGGGAGCAGGGCCCGCGGCCGGCGGACCACCGGGGCCTGTCAGAGCTGGGTCTCTAAAGCCATCTTCCTGCCGAACGCGGGAGGCGATCGTCCGCCCTTCCTGTCTCGTCACCCTCATCTTGTTTCAGCGCCGTTGTCGCGCCTTGACCTGAGGTTGCCCGGCAGACGCCGCCGGCCCGTGGGCGATGCTAGACCCGCCGGAAGTTGAACACCGCGTTGAGCCCGAACACCACGAGCCCGGCGACGAGCGAGACGATCACCCGCGCGACGAGGTAGTTGAGCGGGGTCAGCTCGAGCAGTGCGGCGTAGAGCGCGACGGTCAGCACGAGGCCGATCGCGGCGTTGATCAGGAAGAACGCATAGCCCGACACCCGGCCGCGCTGGGTGCCGCGGAAGATCCAGCTGCGTCCGAGCACATAGTGCAGCGTGTTGGCGGTGACGAAGCCGAGCGCGGCGGCGGGGACTTCGTCCATGCCGGCCCATTCGACCAGCGCCCAGAGCACGCCGAGGCCGACCACGAACACGCTGCAGCTGACCACGGTGTTGCGCCACAGCATGGCGGCCGCGTGGCGCGACAGCAGGCGCGCGGCGAGCGACACCCGCGCCGGCGCGCCGGCCTCGGCGGGCGTGAAGTCGGCCATCAGGCGGAAGCGGGCACCGCCGGCGCGCGGATCGGCGCAGGGCTCTCGCCGGCGTCGGCCCATTCGGTGCGGCGCCTGATGAAGGGATTGAGGAACAGCACCGGCAGCTTGAGGAACAGCAGCTCCGAATGGACCAGCCCGTCGACCGCGCGCTCCCACCACCTGGGTTCGCGCCGGGCGTGCGCCTTGAGCCAGCCGTCGTAGGGCGCCCAGTGGCTCGGCTCGTCCTTCTTGATGATCGCGAAGATGCGCATCAGCACCGGGTCGGTGCGGACGATCGGATGCGCGAGGAGGATCTCGACCTGGCGGTAGCCGCGCTGCTCGGTCAGCGAAATCACCCGGCAGAGCCGCTCGAACAGCTCGTCGCGGTCGATGACCTGCTGGGTGTCGAGGCGGTCGATCGTGCGGCCGAACATGATCTCGACGAAGCGGTCGATGTGGCCGAACTTGCGGTCGAGCGCGAGCGGCATGACCCCGCGCCGCTCGAACCAGCGGCGGAACATCACGTAGTGCTTGCGCTCGTCGGCGCGGTGACGCTCGATCGCCTCGATCAGCGCGCGGTCGTCCGGCGCGCGGACGCGGACCGCGTCGAGCACCCGGTCGATCGCGGTGTACCCGCGGTGCTCGTTGTAGATGTAGATCGACCCGAGCAGGTCGAGATAGCGGCGTGCGAACCATCCTGGCATATGCGGCTCCGACCGTTCCGCATGTCTAGGAAATTGATATATGGCGGGAATCGCGCTTCTTCGGGCGCGGTTCTGCGGGAACGGCGATTGTGTTACGATCCCGTGGCAGGTCGGTTCCGGGAGAGCGCCATGCGGCTGCACTACGTGATCAAGTTCGTCGCCGACATGGACCGCGCGGTCATGTTCCATCGCGACGCGCTCGGCCTCCGCCTGCGCTTCACCACGCCCGAATGGACCGAATTCGACACCGGGACGACCACGCTCGCGCTGCACGCGGCCGACGAGCGCCATCCCGCGGGGAGCTGCCAGCTCGGCTTCGGCACCGATGCGCTCGACCGGCTCTACGCCGAGCGCGAGACGCGCGGGATCGCCTTCACGATGCCGCCCGCCGACCTGCACGGCCAGCGGATCGCGCGCTTCGTCGATCCCGACGGCGCCGAAACCAGCATCAGCAGCTAGCGCGTCCAGACGTAAGTGCCCGCGCCGCCCTCGAGCGCGAGGCTCAGCGTGTCGCCGGCGATCGTGAAGCTGCGCACGTGCGCGAGGTCTCCGGCGATGCGCGTGTCGAGCGCGTCGGGGCCGCAGAACGCGCGGGTCATCGCGCCGGGCGTAAAAGCGATCGTGCCGCCGCCCGCGGTGACCGAGGTCTGCGCCCAGCGCGCGCTCAGCCGGTTGCAGTCGAGCTGGAACGCGACGCCGCCGTCGGCGGCGAACGCGGCGGTGTATCGCTCGAGCCGCGGCGGCACGACGCGCCCGGCAGGCCCGTCGAAGTAGGCCAGCCGCCATTCGGTCCCGGCGAGCGCGGACATCGGCGGCTGGATCTGCGGGCGGCTCATCGACACGGCCTGGTCCTCGCATTCGCGCACGGTGCCGGCGGGATCGATCCAGGTCAGCGCGGAGCCCTTGCCGCGCAGCGAATGTCCCTCGCCGGCATAGCTGAAGCCCGAACCGCTCGGCTGCTGGACCAGGTCGACCTCGACGCCCTCGGCGCTCAGGCGGGCGAGACCGGCGGTGAACTCGACAGTGACTAGCTGCGCCCGCGGGCAGATGAAGGTCACCGTGCGCGCTTCGGGCGCTGGCTCCTGCGCCGTCGTGCAACCGGCGAGCACCGCTGCCAGGACGAGACCGACAGGACCAAGGTTCACCTGCATGAGCCGCTCCTCTCCTCGCCGACGATACCACGCCCGCTTTCGCCGAGGAACGCATGGCCGCGCGGCTTGTGCCGGCCCGCCCGCGTCCGATATCGAGGCGGTATGAGGGCGTTCCACCTGATCCTCGGCAACAGCCTGATCCAGAACGTGACCAACTTCACGGTCTGGTTCGCGCTCGTGTTCTGGGCTTTCCTCGAGACGCGCTCGGTGTTCGTCACCGGGATGATCGGCGGGGTTTACCTTGTGCTCACCGCCGCCCCGGCGATCTGGTTCGGCAGCGTGGTCGACCACCACCGCAAGAAGCGCGTGATGCTCGCCTCGAGCGTGGCCTCGCTGGTGCTCTATGCGGGCGCGCTCGCGGTGCTGGCGCTGGTGCCCGATGCGGCGATGGCGCGCGTCGCCGGCGTCGAGCTGTGGCTGTTCGTGCTGCTGGTGATGCTCGGCGTGATCGCCGGCAACTTGCGGATGATCGCGCTGCCGACGCTGGTCACCGCGCTGATTCCCGAGGACCGGCGCGACAAGGCGAACGGGCTCGTCGGCATGGTCACCGGGCTCGGCTTCGTGATGACCTCGGCGGTCAGCGGCTTCCTCGTCGCGTGGGGCGGGATGCAGGCGACCTTGCTCGCCGCGCTGGCGCTGACGGCGGTCGCCATCGCGCACCTGCTGACGGTGCGGCTGGACGAGCCCATGCCCGACGCCGAAGCGGCCGGCACGCGCAAGCGCGTCGACGTGCGCGGCACGATCCGCGTGATCGCCGGCGTGCCGGGGCTGTTCGCGCTGATCTTCTTCGCCAGCTTCAACAACCTGCTCGGCGGCGTGTTCATGGCGCTGATGGACGCCTACGGGCTGTCGCTGATGGACGTCGAGGCGTGGGGCCTGCTGTGGGCGCTGGCCTCGTGCGGCTTCGTCCTCAGCGGGCTGACGATCGCCAGGATCGGCCTCGGCAAGAACCCGCTGCGCACCTTGCTGCTGGTGAACATGGTCGTGTGGTCGGTCGCGGCGGTGTTCACACTGCAGTCGTCGGTGGCGATGCTGGCGATCGCCTGCTTCGTCTGGCTGTTCCTCAACCCGTTCGCCGAAGCCGCCGAGCAGACCACGCTGCAGAAGGTCGTGCCGTACGAGCGGCAGGGGCGGGTGTTCGGCTTCGCCCAGTCGGTCGAGGTGGCGGCCTCGCCGCTGACCGCGTTCCTGATCGGGCCGCTGACGCAGTTCGTGGTGATCCCGTTCATGACCGACGGCGCCGGGGCGCAGGCGATCGGCGAATGGTACGGGACCGGGCCGGCGCGCGGGATCGCGCTGGTGTTCAGCGTGACCGGGCTGCTCGGCGTGCTCGTCGCGGCGGCGGCGTTGCGCTCGCGGCCCTATCGCGTGCTCTCGGCCGCCTACGCAGCCGGCGAAGAATCTCAGTCCACCGCCCGGCCGAACGTGTAGGTGAGCGCAGCGCCGAACGAGAACTGGTCGCGCGAACCGTAAGTCAGCACGATCGGCGAATCCGCGGCGTCGCCGGTCAGGCGGTCGTACTTGGCGTAAGCAGAGATGCCCCAGTGCTTCGAGACCTGGGTGAGGAACGACGTCGTCGCCCCGTAGGCCTGGATGCCGCCGTCGGCGTCGAACGCCGGCAGCCCGCTGGGCGCGGAGTCCTCCGGGGCGACGCTGAACCATGCATCCTGGTAGCGGTCGTCGCTCCAGGTCACGCGCGGGCCGATCGAGAACAGCCAGCGGTCGGCGTCGCGGAAGATCACGTCGGCGCCGGCGGTGCCGATCCAGCCCTTGTGGCCGGTGATCCCCTTGCGCAGCTCGCCGCGCAGGCGGAAGCGGTCGCCGAGCTCGTACTTGACCACCCCGCCGAGCTCGAGGCTGAAATCGACCTTGGGCAAGGCGGCGCCGACGTCCTCAGCGGTGCGCGCGTCCTCGAAATTGCCGACCGGGCCGAAGGCGAAGCCGTCGGTGTTGATGATCTCGATGCCGAAGCCGTCGTCGGGCGCTTCGAACTTGAACGGCGCATCGCCTCGCGCGCGGTCGAAGTTGGGCATCGCGCTGATCTGGAGGTCATCCGCGCCGGGATAGCGCGGGGTCCATTGGGCGCCGGCCGAGATGCGATAGCGATAAGGCGCCTTCTCTTCCGCCGGCGCTTCCTGCGCGCTGGCGGAACCGGCGAAAGCGAGGGCGAGGGTCGCGAGCGGGACGCCGCGCAGGGCAGACAAGCTGGACAGACGGCGGCTCCTTCGTTCGGCTCAGTCCGACCAGTAGAGCCTTTCCGGGTTCGAAACCAACAGCTTGTGCTGCAGTTCCGCGGTCGGCGCGATGCGCGGGATCATGTCGACCACATGGCCGTCGTCGGGAACCTTGTCCTGCATGTTCGGGTGCGGCCAGTCGGTGCCCCAGATGCAGCGGTCGGGATAATCCTCGACCAGCGGGCGCACCGCCTCGGCGAACGCGTTCCACGGATCGCCCGTGGGGTCGAGCCGGTCGGGGCAGGTCGGTTTGAAGTGGATGTCGGGCCGGCTGTCGAGCAGGCGGCGGAACGCGCACATGTCGGCACCGTTGGGGCCCTGGGTCACGTCGGGGCGGCCCATGTGGTCGATCACCAGCGGCACCGGGATCGCGTCCATGAACGGGCGCAGCTCCTCGAGGATGTCGGCCTCGAAGTAGATTACCACGTGCCAGCCCTTGGGCAGCCGGCGCGCAACTTCGAGGAACTTGTCCTTGGGCGCGTCGTCGACGAGGCGCTTGAGGAAGTTGAAGCGGATGCCGCGCATGCCGCCGTCGTGGAGCCTGGCGAGTTCCTCTTCGGAGATCGCCGGGTCGACCACCGCGACGCCGCGCGCCTTGCCGTTCGAAGCAGCGATCGCGTTGAGCGTCGCCGCGTTGTCGGTGCCGTGGCAGCTCGCCTGGACGATCACGTTCCTGGCGAAGCCGAGGTGGTCGCGCAGCGCGAACAGCATCTCGGGGCCGGCGTCCTCGGGCAGGTACTTGGCCTTCGCGCTGAACGGGAACTGCGCCATCGGCCCGAACACGTGGCAATGCGCATCGACCGCGCCGGCCGGCGGGACGTAGCGCGGCTTGGAGGGGTTCGGGTGCCAACTGACGATACGATCAGACATTGTTCTTCCCTTCATCGTCGCCCCCCGCGAAGGCCGGGGTCCCGCTTCCTTCGCGACGCAGCGGAGTCCCCGCTTCCGCCGGGGTGACGAGTGTGTGTTTTATCCGAAGACGATCCCGTCCATCAGCTTGCGCGCGGTGCGCAAGAGCGCAGCGCTCGTCACTTCGCCCGCCTCGTTCACCTCGAGCACGCATGTCATCTCGCCGGTCGGATGCTCGACCGAAAGGGTCTTGCGGCTGCCTTCGGGGATCGAGGCGACCTCGGCCGCGGGCGAGCCTTCGAGCAGGCAGGCGGTCGCCACGCTGACCGCGCCGAGCACGCCGATCGTGGCATGCGCGCGGTGCGGGATGAAGCTGCGCACGGTGACCGCGCCGCCATGCGCCGGCGCGGCGACGAGCATCATCTTGGGGACCGACTTCGCCGCGACGTCGCCAAGGTTCATCAGCGGGCCGGCCGCGAGACGGATCGTCTCGATCTTCGCGCGCATCGCGGCGAAAGCTTCGGACTCGAGCTCCTCGCGGGTCTCGTAGCCGGCCGCGCCGACGTCCTCGGCCTTGAACACGATGCACGGCATGCCGTTGTCGATCAGCGTGCAGCGGACGCCTTCGATCAGGTCGGCGACATTGCCGGTCGGCAGCAGCGCGCCGCAGGAAGAGCCGGCGGTGTCGCGGAACTCGAGCGGGACCGGGGCGTGAGTGCCGGGGACGCCGTCGATGCGGGCATCGCCAGCGTACGTCGGCACACCGCCCGGCGTCTGGATCGTGGCCACGGCGACTTGGCCGGTGTTCTCCATGAAGATCGCCACTTTGGTCTCGTCACCGGTGGCGGCAACTAGCCCGCGCTCGATCGCGAACGGGCCGATCCCGGCGAGGATGTTGCCGCAGTTCT
>CBHWED010000147.1:0-8520 GCA_966112795.1 uncultured bacterium | reverse complement strand
GACGCGGCCCTTTCACGGCTGAAACACGGGTTCGATTCCCGTAGGGGTCACCACCGCACCCGAGCGGTGTGGTGTCAGGCCCTGCGCATCAGCAGGAACGCCCATCCCTCGACGATCAGCGAAAAGCCGAGCAGGAATCCGGGGAGCAAGATGCCGAACGACGGCATCCGCAGCAGGATCCACACGCCGGCGGCCAGCGCGATCACCCCCGCGACCAGCAGCCATCCCCAGCTCTTCGAATTTCGCGAGGTGAAGGCGAGCCAGATCTCGCCGATCCCCTGAATCACCAGCAGCCAGGCCAGCACGAGGGTGAGCAGGATGGCCGCGGTCAACGGGGCGAGCCAGAAGGCCAGGCCGCCGGCGAGATAGAGCAGCCCGAGCAGGCAATGCAGGATCAGGCTGCCCCAGCTGCGCGAAAACGCGTGAATGATCTGGGCGATGCCCGACACGATCAGCGACGCGCCGACGACCACGGTAATCGCCCAGGTCGACGCGAGCGGCAGCAGGACGGCAGCCGTGCCGGCAAGGATGAAGACGAGTCCGATCAGGAAGTTGATTCCCCAGGTCTTGGGGGGTGCGGCCGATGCCTGGGCTGCTTCGCTCATGTTCAGTCCTCCGTTGCGCCAGGAGGGGGCGTCGCGAACGCACGCGCGGTGCCGGCGGTCGGCGACGCGCCTCGGCCGATTCTGAGCGATGTTTAGGGGCTGCGCGGGTCCGCGCAGTCGGTCTTTACCCTGAGGCCGCGCCGGGAGGGTACCGACAGACGGGCGCGGCGCGAGGCTCGCTCGCGCCGGCACGGGTCACTTGGGACAGATCAGCCGCACGCCGCCGTGACGATGATCTCGACCTTGTACTCGGGCGCCGCAAGCTTGCTTTCGCCGGTCGCGCGTGCGGGCGGGTTGGCCGGGTCGACCCAGGTGTCCCACACCGAATTCATCTCGGCGAAAGTGCCCATGTCGGCGAGCCAGATCACCGCGCTGAGGATGCGCGACTTGTCCGAGCCGGCTTCGGCGAGCAGCCGGTCGATCTCGCCGAGCACCGCGCGGGTCTGCTCGGCGACGCTCGCACCGGGGGCGCCGACCTGGCCGGCAAGGTAGGCGATTCCGCCATGGACGACGGCCTGGCTCATGCGCGGGCCGGGTTCGATTCTGCGAATGGTCATGGCCGCCGCCTGGCCCAGGCGAACGACAGGTTCAAGCTGCATGTCGCGCTGGCGAGCTCGACCTGCACGATTCCGCCCTCGCGATGCCACAGGAACGGCACGTAGAAATCGCGCCAGGCACCGTCGCCGTTGGCGACCACCGGGTAGGCGATCGGCTTGATGTCCGCGTTGTGCAGGCGAAGCTCGACGACCTCGCCAGGGCGGACGCCCTCGCCGGCGATTCGGTAGAACTGGCCGTTGCCGCGGACCTCGGCACGGCAAGCGCCGTCCTCGGCGTAGTCGACCTGGGCCCAACCGCGCGCGGTGACGATCTCGTCGAAAGCGCCTGCCGGTCCCGAGAGCGCCACGAGCATGGCTGTGGCGAGGCCGGTGCCGATCATCCGCTGGCGCATGCGATCCTCCATTGTCGCTGACGGGAACTCGATGGGGCTTGTACACGCGATGGGCGCGGTGCCGCGTCGGGTGATTGCATGGGTGCCGCGACGGGACATTACCGATTTGCGGCAAGCGCCGGTTCGCGCTGGCACCTGTAACATTGCATCGGTACAGGCTGGCGCCGATGGAGGGACGGTTCTTCCCCATTGCCGGCATCGTGATCGCGCTCGCTACGGGCGGGGTGATGATTTTTGCCGGGGCGAATCCCTGGCTGGTGCTCGCCGCGATGCTGGTGTGGATCGGCTCGTTCTGGCTCAGCGTCCCCCCGCCTGCGACCGAACGCCCGCCGCAGCCGCTCGAAGGCGTGCAGCTGACGCGGACCGGCATGCGCGACCTGCTCGAGCACTCGGGGCTGCCGATGCTGATGCTCGACGGCAACCGCATCATCGTCGCCAACGCCGCGGCGCGCGAGGCGATCGGCGCGCATATCCTCGGCCAGGACGCGCGCGTCGCTTTCCGGCATCCGGCGGCGGTCGACCTGCTGGCGCGCGAGGATGGGGGCACCGCGAGCATCCAGGGCCTCAGCGGGCCGCGCAGCAGCTGGCAGATGACCCGGCAGCCGATCGACGAGCACTACAGCCTGATCGAGCTCGTCGACCGCTCGGCCGAAGCCGACGTCAGCCGCGCGCACACCGATTTCGTCGCCAATGCCAGCCACGAGCTGCGCACGCCGCTGGCTTCGATCATCGGCTACATGGAGACGCTCGTCGAAGGCGGCGAAGCGATCGAGGCCAAGCGTGCCGAGCGATTCCACGGCATCGTGCTGCAGGAAGCGAAGCGGTTGCAGAGCCTGGTCGACGACCTGATGTCGCTGTCGCTGGTCGAGGCCGAGAAGCACGACCTGCCGCGCGAAAAGGTCAAGCTCGCCGCGCTCGTCCAGCAAGCGGCGCGCGACGGCGCGGGGCCCGAGCGACTCGACCGGCTCGACCTGCTCAAGTCGGGTGAGAAGCTCGTCGTGCGCGGCGACCGCAAGCAGCTCGAGCAACTGGTGCGCAACCTCGTCGACAATGCGCTCAAGTATGGCGCGCCGGAATCCAGCGTGACCATCGGCATCGACCGCGGCGAGCGCGACATGGCGGTGCTGACCGTGCGCGACCGCGGCGAAGGGATCGCGCCCGAGCACATCCCGCACCTGACCCGGCGTTTCTACCGCACGGACCCGGGCCGCAGCCGCGCCGCCGGCGGCACCGGGCTCGGGCTGGCGATCGTCAAGCATATTGTGGAGCGTCACCGCGGTCGCCTCGACATCGCCAGCACGCTCGGCGAAGGTACCACTGTCACGGTTCGCCTGCCGCTCGCCGACTGAGTCCGGCGCAGGCCCCTCTTCGAACCGGTTGCCGAAAGCTGTGGGCAACCGTGGCGGTGTCACAAAACCGCAATATCGAGGACATAGCGCGGCCACGCCAATGCAACTGAACTGTCACATGGAGACTTCGCCGTGCGCCGATTGATCGCCCTGGCCCTCGTGGGCACGGCGCTCGCACCTGTTCCCGCGCTCGCGCAGGATGCGATTCCGGAGGAGGTCGCCCGCCAGCTCGCCGCGATGCAGGCCGAGATCGCCCGCCTGTCCGCCGAAGTCGCCGAGCTCAAGGCCGAGAAGCAGGAACGCGAGGCCGCCCTCCCCCCGGTGAGCCCGCCCGCTCCATCGGCGGTTGCAGCCTCGGCGCCCGCCCCGGCCGCGCCGCCGGTGCAAACCGCCTGGAAGGGAGCGCCCGAAGTCTCTTCCGGAACGGGGTTCTCGTTCAAGCCGCGCGGCCGGCTGCAGCTCGACACGGCAGCGGTCAACGCGCCCGACGGCGTGTCGGTCGAAGGGCTCGGGGTCGCGACCGAGATCCGCCGCGCGTTCCTCGGCGTCGAAGGTACCCTGCCGGGCAACTTCGGCTACCGCCTCGAGGCCGACCTCGCCAACTCGTCGGTCGAGCTGACCGACGTCTTCCTGACCTTCAAACCGAGCGAGCGGATCACCCTCACGCTCGGCCAGCACAAGCCGTTCGGCGGGCTCGAGGAGCTGACCAGCGACTTGTTCACCTCGATGCTCGAACGCGCCGCGTTCAACTCGGCGTTCGGCTTCGAGCGCCGCGTGGGCTTCAGCGGCACCTACAGCGGCGGCGACCTGCTGGTCCAGGCCGGCGTGTTCACCGACAACGCCGGCGACCTCACCGATTCCACCGACAACAGCTACAGCCTCGACGGTCGCGTCGTGTTCAGCCCCGAGGTCGGCCCCGGACGCCTGCACCTCGGCGCCTCGGCGCACTATCGCGACCTCAACGACGGCAGCGACGTCGTGCGCTACCGCGCGCGCCCGTTCACCCACACCACCGATGTTCGTCTCGTCGACACCGGCGAGTTCAGCGCCAGCGGCGAGCGCAATTTCGGCGCGGAGCTGGCCTATATCGTCGGCCCGTTCCACGCGACCGCCGAAGCACACATGATGACCGCGCTGCGCCCCGACCTCGCCGACCCGACCTTCTGGGGCGGCTACGTCGAAGTCGGCATGCTGGTCACCGGCGGCGACACCACCGCGTACCGCGGCGGCGTCTACGACCGGATCCGCCCGACCAACCCGGTGTCGGAAGGCGGGATCGGCGCGATCCAGCTCAACGCGCGGTACGACCGCATCGACCTGATCGACGGCTCCATCGTCGGCGGAATCCAGGAAGTCGCGGGAATCTCGGCGGTCTGGATGCCGACCGACTACGTCCGCTTCCTCGTCAACTACGGCCATATCTGGCTCAGCGATGCCGCGGTCCCGGTCGAGAGTTTCCGCGACTACCAGGTCGATACGATGGGCATCCGCGCCCAGGTCGATTTCTAAGCCGGAGATCGGCCCGGGCCATCGGCGATGTGACCATATTATGTCGGGAATCTGTCTCCAATCCGTAACACAGCGTGCCTAGCAAAATTGGCGATACCAGAGGGGATCATCATGAATACCAAGCTGCGCTTTTCGTTTGCCGCGCTGTGCGCGGCCTCGCTGGCCGCGTGCGGCGGCGGCGCAGGCGATGCCACGCGCGATTCGGTCAAGGTCGTCGGCTCGTCGACGGTCTATCCGTTCGCCAAGCTGGTGGCGGAGAATTTCGCCCGCGCGCATCCCGACATGGGCTCGCCGATCATCGAATCGACCGGCACCGGCGGCGGCATCAACCTGTTCTGCGCCGGGGTCGGCGCTGACCATCCCGACGTCGCCAATGCCTCGCGGCGGATGAAGGCCAGCGAATATGCGACCTGCAAGCAGAACGGCGTCAGCGACATCACCGAGATCCAGGTCGGTCTCGACGGCCTTGCCTTCGCCTCGGCGCAGGGCGGGATCAAGATGAACCTGACTCCCGAGATCGTTTACCGCGCGCTCGCCGCCAAGCCGTTCGGCAAGGACCAGACCGCGCAGACCTGGCACGACGTCGATCCGTCGCTGCCCGACCTGCCGATCCTCGTCTACGGCCCGCCGTCGACCTCGGGCACGCGCGACGCGCTCAAGGAGCTGATCCTGATCCCGGGCTGCGAGAGCAATGCCGAGATGAAGGCGCTCAAGGAGAGCGACGAGACCCGCCACGAGCAGGTCTGCACCGAGCTGCGCTCCGACGGCAAGTATGTCGACCAGGGCGAGCAGGACAACCTGATCGTGCAGAAGATCGAGGGCAATCCCGACGCGGTCGGGGTGTTCGGTTTCTCCTACCTTGAGGAGAACGCCGACAAGGTCCAAGGCCTGCCGATGAACGGCGTCGATCCGACTTACGAGAACATCGCCAGCTTCCAGTACCCGGGCGCGCGGCCGCTGTTCATCTACGTCAAGAACGCCCACCTCGATGCGATCCGCGGGCTGCGCGAGTTCGTCGCCGAGTGGGCCAAGTCGTGGGGCAAGGACGGTCCGCTGACCAAGATCGGCCTCGTCTCGAGCCCGGACGACGTCGCCGCGCGCAGCGCTGCCGCCGCCACGGCGTTCACGCCGCTCAACGCCGCCGACCTCAAGTAAGCCGCCTGAACGCCGATGTCGCCTGCCTTCCTGCTCTTGCTGGCCCTTGGGCTCGGCCTGGCCGGATGGCTGGCGGCCCGCGCACGCGCGTGGAGCTTCCGGCGCGCCGCGCCCGAACGCCGGCTCGCCGCCCTGCCCTCGTACCACGCATGGTACGTGGCGCTGTGGATCGCGGTGCCGGTGGTGCTGTTCGTGATCGTCTGGAGCGCGGTCGCGCCGCAGCTCGTGTCGCAGTCGGTGCTGGCCTCGCCCGCGGCGGCCGAGCTGCCGCCGTTCGGCATGCAGCGCGAGACGATCCTCGGCGAAGCGCGCAACGTCGCCACCGGTGCGGCACCGGCAGTGTTCCATCCCGCCGCCCGCGGGCTGGTCGAGCCCTATCGCGAAGCGATCGGGCGCTATGACCTGATCGGCCTCGCGGCGACGCTCGTCGTCGCCTTCCTCGGCGGCGCGTGGTCGTTCCTGCGCGTCAAGCCCGACTTCGCCGCGCGGACCAGCGTCGAGCGCGGGGTGATGGCGCTGCTGCTGCTCGCTTCGCTGGTGGCGATCCTGACCACGCTCGGCATCTTCGTCAGCCTGGTGTTCGAAACCATCCGCTTCTTCGGGATGATCAGTCCGGTCGAATTCCTGTTCGGCACCCACTGGGGCCCGGACCCGATGAGCAGCACCGCCGACCCGTCGCGCTACGGCGCGCTGCCGCTGTTCTGGGGGACGATCTACATCGGTGCGATCATCGCCATGGTGGTGGCCATCCCGCTCGGCCTGATGAGCGCGATCTACCTCACGCAATACGCCCGCCCGTCGGCGCGCAAGTGGCTCAAGCCGGCGCTCGAGATCCTCGCCGGCGTGCCGACGGTGGTCTACGGCTACTTCGCCGCCTTGAGCGTGGCCCCGTTCGTGCGCGACCTCGCGCAGTCGGTCGGCATCGCCAACGCCTCGAGCGAGAGCGCGCTCGCCGCGGGGTTAGTGATGGGCGTCATGATCATCCCATTCGTCTCCTCCATGGCCGACGATTCGATCGCCGCGGTGCCGCAGGCGATGCGCGACGGCAGCCTGGCGATGGGCGCGACGACCAACGAGACGATCCGCCGCGTGCTGGTTCCCGCCGCCCTGCCCGGCATCGTCGCCGGGATCATGCTCGCGATCAGCCGCGCGATCGGCGAGACGATGATCGTGGTCATGGCCGCGGGCGCCGCGGCCAACCTCACCGCCAACCCGCTCGAGGCGATGACCACGGTGACCTTCCAGATCGTCGCCATGCTGACCGGCGAAGGCAGTTTCGATCACCCCGCCACGCTGAGCGCCTTCGCGCTCGGCTTCGTCCTGTTCCTCGTCACGCTCGCGCTCAACTTCGTCGCGCTGCGCGTCGTCAAGCGGTTCCGCGAAGCCTATGAGTGAGCCGCTCGCCCCCACGCGCACGCCGGCCTTCGAGGCCCGGCTGAAGAAGCGCTACGCGGCCGAGCGCCGCTTCAGGCTCGCCGGGCTCGGCGCGATCCTGTTTTCGGTCGCGGTGCTGGTGTTCCTGCTGGCGACGATGCTGGTCAACGGCATCGGCGGCTTCCAGCGCGCGACGCTGACGGTCCCGGTCGACTTCACCGTCGCCTCGCTGAGCGCGCCGTCGGACGGCGACGCGGTCGCCGCGATGCGCGCGCTCGAGGCGCAGGGCCTGCCCGACGTGGTCCGCTTCAGCGCGGACAAAGCGCTCGGCGAGGACGGCGGCGCGCAGATCGGCGCCGATGCGTGGCGCATCGTCGCAGCCGACATTGCCCACAACCCGGCGCTGCTGAACGGCACCCACGAATTCGAGCTGCCCGCGAGCGAAGATCTCGCTTCGGCCTTCGCCGGCGACGGCCAGGCCGACCTGCAGCCGCTCGCCCGCCGGCTTGCCAGCGAAGGCAAGCTCGCGAACAGCTTCGATCCCGGCTTCCTGACCCGCTCGGATGCGACCGACCCGCAGCAGGTCGGTATCTGGGGTGCGCTCAAGGGCTCGATGCTGACGATGCTCGTCACGCTCGTGCTCGCCTTCCCGATCGGCGTGCTCGCCGCGCTCTACCTCGAGGAATACGCGCCGAAGTCGCGCTGGACCGACCTGATCGAAGTGTCGATCAACAACCTCGCGGCGGTGCCCTCGATCATCTTCGGCCTGCTCGGGCTGGCGGTGTTCCTGGCGATTTTCCCCAACATGCGCTCGGCCCCGCTGATCGGGGGCATGACGCTCGCGCTGATGACGATGCCGGTGATCGTGATCGCCGGGCGCAACGCGATCAAGGCGGTGCCGCCGTCGATCCGCGACGGGGCGATGGCGCTCGGCGCCTCGCCGATCCAGGTCGTGTTCCACCACGTGCTGCCGCTCGCGCTGCCCGGCATCCTCACCGGCACGATCATCGGCATGGCGCGTGCGCTGGGCGAGACCGCGCCGCTGCTGATGATCGGCATGCGCGCGTTCGTCGCCACTCCGCCGGCGGGCTTCACCGACCCGGCCACGGTCCTGCCGGTGCAGATCTTCCTGTGGTCCGACGAGATCGACCGCGGTTTCGTCGAGCGGACCAGCGCCGCGATCATCGTGCTGCTGCTGTTCTTGCTGGTGATGAACGGCGTCGCCATCTACCTCCGCAACCGGTTCGAGAAGAAATGGTGACCGACGAAACTCCCCCCGCTGCGACCCTTTCCAACGCGCCCAAGATGAGCGCGCGGGACGTGTCCGTGTTCTACGGCGAGAAGAAGGCCGTGGATTCGGTCTCGATCGACATCCCGCGCGAATTCGTCACCGCGTTCATCGGCCCGTCGGGCTGCGGCAAGTCGACGTTCCTGCGCGTGCTCAACCGCATGAACGACACGATTGCCAGCGCGCGGGTCGAAGGCGCGATCGAGCTCGACGGCGAGGACATCTACCGCTCGCAGATGGACGTGGTGCAGCTGCGCGCGCGGGTCGGCATGGTGTTCCAGAAGCCCAACC
>CBHWED010000146.1:0-8586 GCA_966112795.1 uncultured bacterium | reverse complement strand
GGATCGCGGCGGAAGCCCTGCGGCGAGGCGACGTCCTCGACCCGGTGGTCCTCCCACAGGCCGTCGTCGGCGCGGAAGGTCCGGAGGCCGCTCTCGGCGCTGATTCCGGCGCCGGTGAGGATGACGATGTTGCGGATGCCGTCCATTCTGCGCATGAAGCACGCGCACTAACGGAGGCGCAATGGCCCGCATCGGCATCATCGGCAGCGAAGGGCGCATGGGGCATGCGCTCGAGCGCGCCATCGCGGCGGCCGGACACGAGAACGCCGGCGGGGTCGACCGCGGCGGCGACGTCGCCGGGCTCGCCGACCACAGCGACGCGCTGCTCGATTTCTCGGCGCCGGCGGCGCTCGATTCGAACCTTCACGCGGCGATCGGCGCGGGCATTCCGATCCTCGTCGGCACCACGGGACTCGAGGAGCGCCACCATGCGGCGATCGACGCGGCGGCGCGGGCGATCCCGGTGCTGCAGACCGGCAACACTTCGCTCGGCGTCACGCTGCTCGCGCACCTCGTGCGCGAGGCGGCGACACGGCTCGGGCCCGAGTGGGACATCGAGATCGTCGAGATGCACCACCGGATGAAGGTCGACGCGCCTTCGGGCACCGCGCTGCTGCTCGGCCGAGCAGCCGCTGACGGACGCGGGATCGACCTCGCCAGCCACAGCGAGCGCGGCCGTGACGGCCACACCGGCGCGCGCGCCGAAGGTGCGATCGGCTTCGCCAGCTTGCGCGGCGGCACTGTCGCCGGCGAGCACAGCGTGATCATCGCCGGCCCGCAGGAGCGGCTGACGCTGTCGCACAGCGCCGAGGACCGGATGATCTTCGCCCACGGCGCCGTGCGTGGGGCCGACTGGCTGATCGGCCGCGCGGCCGGGCGCTACACGATGGAGCAGGTGCTCGGGCTTTGAACGAGGCCGCGATTCGGCAATGCCGCTGGCGCGAGCCCGGCGGGCTCGACGAGGCGCTGCGGATCGGTGCGTTCCTCCAGGAGATCGGCGTCGCGGTCGAGGCGGGTCCGGTCAGCGACAGCGTGCTGCCGGGCATAACGGTGCTGCGCGGCCGGGTGCGGGTCGATCCGGCGATCGCCGCTTATCCCGCCGACCTGCTGCACGAGGCCGGCCATGTCGCGGTCAGCGATCCGCAGACGCGCGATGCGATCGAGACGATCGCGGCCGATCCGGGCGACGAGATGGCCGCGATCGCCTGGTCGGTCGCGGCCGCGCATGCTTGCGGCACGGCGCTCGAGACGCTGTTCTTCGACGCTGGCTACAGAGGCAACGCCGCGGCGCTGCGCACGGCGTTCGGCGGCAACGGCATGGTCGGCGTGCCGATGCTCGCGTGGTTCGGCATGACCGCCGAACCGCACCGCGCCGCCGAATGGGGCGTGCCGGCATTCCCGGCGATGACGCGATGGCTGCGATGACCCGCGAGCAGATTTTCGAGTTTTTCCGCCGGCTCGCCGAGGATAATCCCTCGCCCGAAACCGAGCTCGAGTTCGGCAACGTCTACCAGCTGCTCGTCGCGGTCGTGCTCTCGGCGCAGGCGACCGACGTCGGCGTCAACAAGGCGACGCGCGCGCTGTTCCGCGAGGTCACGACCCCCGAGCAGATGATCGCGCTCGGCGAGGAGGGGCTCAAGGAGCACATCAAGACCATCGGGCTGTTCAACGCCAAGGCCAAGAACGTGATCGCGCTCAGCGAGAAGCTCGTCGCCGAGCATCATGGCGAGGTGCCGGCCGACCGCGGCGCGCTGGTCACGCTGCCCGGCGTCGGGCGCAAGACCGCCAACGTGGTGATGAACTGCGCGTTCGGCGCCGAGACGTTCGCGGTCGACACGCACGTGTTCCGCGTCTCGAACCGCACCGGGCTGGCCCCGGGCAAGACCGTCGAGCAAGTCGAGGCCAAGCTCGAGAAGCGCGTGCCGCAGCCGTTCCGGCGCCACGCGCACCACTGGCTGATCCTCCACGGGCGCTACACCTGCAAGGCGCGGCTGCCCGAATGCTGGCGATGCCCGGTGGTCGATCTGTGCTACTATCGGAACAAGGTGCTCGAACCGCCGATTGCCAAAAGGACACGTACGCCGAGGGGCTGACTGGGAGAGAGACGATGAAGCAAGCCCTTGTCCTTGCCGCAGCGATCGTGCCGCTGTGCGCAGCCTGTGCCGAGAAACCCGAGAGCGCCGGCCAGAGCCGCGCACCGGCGGTCGAAGTGCTCGGCGAGCCGGTCAATTGCATCCTCGCCTCGCGCATCCGCAACACCGTGGTGCACGACGATTTCACGATCGACTTCCACCTGACCGGCGGCGACGTGTTCCGCAACACGCTGCCCAATCGCTGCCCGCAGCTCGGCTTCGAGCGGCGCTTCGCCTACGAGGTCAGCACCGGCAACTTGTGCTCGGTCGACACGATCGCGGTGATCCAGACCGGCGCGGGCGTGCGCGGGCCGCGTTGCGGGCTCGGTCAGTTCGTCCCGGTGCGCGTGATCAGGCCCGCCTCGGACAGCTGATCCTTCGCGCTCAGCGTGCTGATCGTCTGCGCGGCGACGAGGTCTCCGACGACGTTGAGCGTCGTGCGGCACATGTCGAGGAAGCGGTCGACCCCGAGGATCAGCCCGATCCCCTCGGGCGGCACGCCGACCCCGGCGAGGATCAGCGCGATCACCGGCAGCGAACCGCCGGGCACCCCCGCGGTGCCGACCCCGGCGAGGATGCACACGAGCATCACGAACAGCTGGTCGCCGAGCCCGAGCTCGACGCCGAAGAACTGCGCGAGGAACAGCACCGTGACGCCTTCGAACATCGCCGTGCCGTTCTGGTTGGCGGTGGCGCCGATCGTCAGCACGAAGCGCGAGATCTTCGGCGGCAGCCGGAGCTCGCTTTCGGCGATGCGCAGCGAAGTCGGCAGCGTGGCGTTCGAGCTCGCGGTCGAGAACGCCATCACGCTCGCCTCGCGCGTCTCGCGGAAGAACGCGATCGGGCTCTTCCTGCCGATCAGCTTGAGGATCGCCGGGAACACCACGAACATCTGCAGCCCGAGCGCGAGCAGGACCACGCCGACATAGGCCGCGAGCTTGACCAGGAGGTCCCAGCCGAACTGGGCCGAGAGGTTGAACATGAAGCAGAAGATCGCGATCGGCGCGAGCTGGATGACGATGCCGATGAGCTTCATCGCGACTTCGAAAATGCCTTCGATCGCATCCTTGAGCACCGTGGTGCGCCGCGTCTGCACGAGCAGCAGGCCGATGCCGAAGAACAGCGCGAAGAACATCACCGCGAGGATGTCGTTGGCGCTCATCGCCGCGATGATGTTGTTCGGCACGATCGCGACGAAGGCGTTGACCCCGGCCTCGCTCTCGGCCGAGGCGGCGACGATGCTCGCGGCGCCTTCCTTGCCCTGCTCGAGCAGCTCCCGCGCCGCCGCCGGGTCGACCCCGCCGCCGGGGCGCAGCAGGTTGACCGCGGCGAGCGAGATCGCGACCGCGATCGACGAGACGATCACCGTGTAGGCGAGTGTCCGCAGGCCGATCTTCCGCAGCGCGCGGATCTCGCCCATCTCGGCGATGCCGATGACCAGCGCCGAGAACAGCAACGGGATCACCAGCATGAACAGCAGGCGCAGGAAGATCTGCCCGATCGGCCCGGTGAGGTAAGTCACCACCCACTCGATCCACGCCGCATCGCGCGCGAAGGTATAGGCGAGCAGGCCGCCGACGAGGCCGAGCACGAAGCCGATCAGGATGCGCCACTGCAACCCGCCGTGGCCGATCGGGGCCGCCTGCTGCACGATCTCTTCGGCATCGGTGCTCATCGCGGCACTCCCTCACTTCCTCGTCACGAGGGTAGCTGAGCAATCGGGAGCGGTCGAGCGCCGCCCCTCCAGGCCTTACCGGGCGAGCGCGGCCAGCGCGATCCGCCGGTAGATGCGCACGAGCGCCGCGAGGTCGTCGAGCGCGACCGCCTCGTCGCGCTTGTGCATCGTCGCGTTGGGCGGGCCGAAATCGATCACCGGGCACAAGTCCTTGAGGAACCGCGCGTCCGAGGTGCCGCCGCTGGTCGAGAGCTCGGCCGCGACGCCGGTCTCGGCCGCGATCGCCGCGATGACGATGTCCGACAGCGCGCCGGGCGGAGTCAGGTAGGATTCGCCCGAGACCACCGGCCGTGCGGTGGCGCCGTGGCGCGCGGCGATCGCGGCAATGCGCTCGCCGAGCTCGGCGCCGCTGTGCAGGTCGTTGAAGCGGATCGAGATGCGCGCGCGGGCCACCGCCGGGATCACGTTGGTCGCGCGGTTGCCGACCTCGATCTCGGTGATTTCGAGGTTCGACGGCTGGAACCACTCGGTGCCCTCATCGAGCACGAGCGCGTCGAGCTCGGCGAGCAGCGCGACCAGCCGCGGGATCGGGTTGTCGGCCAGGTGCGGGTAAGCGACGTGGCCCTCGCGCCCTTCGATCTCGAGCCAGACGTTGACCGAGCCGCGCCGGCCCGGCTTCACCACGTCGCCGAGCCGTGCCACCGAGGTCGGCTCGCCGACGAGGCACATGTCGGGAATCTCGCCGCGCTCGCGGATGCGCTCGATCAGCGCGCGCGTGCCGTAGACGGCGGGGCCTTCCTCGTCGCCGGTGATGATGAAGCTCACGGTGCCGGCTTCGGCGGGCACTTCGGCCACGGCCGCGACCATCGCCGCGATCGAGCTCTTCATGTCGCAGGCGCCGCGGCCGTAGAGCAGGCCGCCGCGCCGCTCGGGCGCGAATGCGCCGCTGGTCCAGCCTTCGCCGGCGGGGACCACGTCGAGGTGGCCGGCAAACGCGAAGTGGCGGCTGCCCGCGGGCCCGCGGCGGATCGCGAGGCAGTTCTCGACCGGGCCGTCGGGCGCCTCGCCGGCGACGAAGCGGTGGACCTCGAACCCGAGCGGCGCGAGCATGGCTTCGAACACGTCGAACACCTCGCCGCGCGCGGGGGTCACGCTTTCGCAGGCGATCAGCCGTTCGGCGAGCGCGACGACATCACTGGAGTTTCCCATCGCCAGCGCGGTAGACGAGGCACGACGCACTGACCAGCCGCTGGAGATGCTCATGCCCAAGATCGATCTCGAGGCGATTCCGCAAGCCAACCGCACCGGCTACCCCGCCCCCTACGATCGCGACGTGGCGGGCCGCTGGTGGCGCCGGCTGGCGCCGGTCGGCGGGCTGACCGCGCTCGGCGCGAGCCACGTCGTGCTTAAGCCCGGCGCGTGGAGCTCGCAGCGCCACTGGCATGCCGAGGAGGACGAGCTGCTGGTCATGCTCTCGGGCGAGGCGGTGCTGGTCGAGAACGACGGCGAGACCGTGCTGCGCGCGGGCGACGTCGCCGCCTGGCCCAAGGGCGTGCGCAACGGGCACCACCTGCAGAACCGCAGCGAGGCCGACTGCGCGATGATCTGCATCAGCGCCGGCGACGCCGAGCGCGACCACGGCGAGTACCCCGACATCGACTTGCGGTTCGCGCCCGAAGGCTACCTGCACAAGGACGGCACGCCCTATCCGCCCAAGGAATAGCGCGTCAGGCGACCTCGAACTGCTCGATGACCCACTGCTCGTCCTCGGCGGCCTGGACCCATTCCTGCATCCACGGGTGCTCCCACACCGCCTGCATGTAGGTCTGCGCGAAGCCGGGCACGCCGATCGAATAGGTCACGAACCGGGTCACCACCGGGGCGTAGAAGATGTCGGCCGCGCTGAAGGTGCCGAACAGGAACGGCCCGCCCTTGCCGAACCGCGCGCGCGCTTCGGCCCACAGCCCGAGCATGCGGACGATGTCGGCGCGCGCATCCTCGGTCAGCGTGAGCCCGTCGATGCGCTTGCGGATGTTCATCGGGCACAGCCGCCTGAGCGCGAGGTACGAGCTGTGCATCTCGGCGACCATCGCCCGGGCCATGCCGCGCGCGGCGTCGTCCTTGGGCCAGAAGCGGTCGCGCCCGACCTTGTCGGCGAGGTATTCGAGGATCGCCAGCGAATCCCACACGACGACGTCGCCGTCCCACAGCACCGGGACTTTGCCGGCCGAGGGCTGGAACTCGCCCTCGTGCTTCTTCATCACCTGCCAGTCGTCACCGTCGATGTGCACGGTGAGCTCCTCGAACGAGAGCCCCGACTGCTTGGCGGCGAGCCAGCCGCGCAGCGACCAGCTCGAGTAGTTCCGATTGCCGATGATCAGCTTCACGCGACGAGCACCCTGTTTGCGTGTCGTCCCCGGCCCTAGGCGTTCAGAATCGTACTGTCGAGACTGAACGAAGTTGACACAGTTGACGCGGTGGATGCGGTTCGCAGGCGAAACTCCGCTAAAGCCAACGAGACGACAGTCGGGGACTGGGGTGAGCTACGGAGGCGTCGTCCCCGCGCCTATGCCGTGTGCCATGGCATGTAGGAAAACGGATTTTGCTCCGGCGTGGAGCGAAGCGCGGCGGGCGTGACTGATCGATGTTAGCCGCGGAACCGGCGAGCCGCGCGCTGTGTTCGAGCCGCATGACTGAAACGCTCGCACGCCAGAAAACCGCGCCCGCAAGCCCCTTCGTCCTGGCCCTGCGCGAAGAGTTGCGCGGCGGCACGATGAAGCGGCTCGCACGGTTCACGTTCGGCGATCTCGAGGCCGAGGTTTGCCGGGGACGCGATTCGATCTGGTGCCTCGTACGCCGCGAGGGCCGCGGCGGGCTGGCGCTGCGCGCGGCCTATCTCAGCGGAGTCGACTTCACTTGCCGCAAGATTCCGGGCGAGCCCGAGGAAGCGCTGCGGCTCGAGGTCGAAAGCACGCTCGGCCGCCACGAGCTGTGCTTTTCCGCGAGCGGCGCCGGATTGCACCGGCTGCGGGTGACCACGCGCTTCACGCCCGCGTCGCCGATGCGACTGCCCTACCTGCCGCGCGACCTCTATCCGCTCGGGCCGGGCGACGACCCGCTGCGCACCAAGGGTAACGTCGAGGCCGCCCAGCGCGGGGTCAACGCCGGCATGGTCTATTTCCGGCTCGGCGAGCCCGCGTTCGGCAGCGCGCTCTATTTCCAGAACCTGACCGCGCTCAATCCCTATTTCCTCGCCACCGGGACCAAGCCCGACGCGGTCGTCGGCGGCGAATGGCCCGAGCTCGGTTACCAGCCGCCGACCCCCGACAGCCGGCAGGCGGGTGAGGGGTGCCAGCTCAAGGAAGGCGAGGAGATCGTGCTGTCCGACGCGATCCTCGTGCTGCGCGAGTGGGCCGGCGACAACGAGCAGGAGATGGCGCGCCAGTTCCTGCAAATGCTCGGTGTCGCCTATCTCGTGATCGACCGTCCCGAAGTCGAATACCGCGACTGGCCGTGGCGTGCCGAGCGCACGCTGAAGGATCTTGTCGGGGCACCCCAGGCGACCGAGCGCCACGAGGGCGATCTCTACGTGATGCCCTATGTCGAAGGCGAAGTGCCCGACGTGATGGTCCAGCTCTCGGTGATCCACGCGCTGCACGAATACGGCATGTGGCGCGACGAGCCGGTTCCGCTGGCGAAGACGCTGATGAAGGGCGTCGCGCGGTTCTACGACTCCAAGGTGGGGACCTTCCGCCGCTTCCTGCCCGACGTCGACCCGGAGGAGAAGAACAACGACGAAGTCGATTCGTGGTATCTCTATCATCCGCTGCTCAACCTCGGCCGGCTGGCGCTGCGCGGGAGTGCAGAGGCGAAGGAGCTGCTGTTCAAGTCGGTCGATTACGGCATCGAGGCGGCGCACCATTTCGATTACGCCTGGCCGATCAAGTACGGCATCAACGATTTCGCGGTGGTCGAGAAGGCGCGCGGCGACGAGCGCTTCGGGCAGACCGATGTCGGCGGGATCTACGCTTACGTGATGTTGCAGTGCTTCGAGCTGACCGGCGAGGACCGCTACGTCCAGGAAGCGCGCAAGGCGATCGACAAGGCCAAGGAGCTGCGCTTCGACTTGCTCTACCAGGCCAATCTGACCAGCTGGGGCGCGGTCGCCTGCCTCAGGCTGTGGCGGATCACCGACGACGCGAGCTACCTGCGCCAGAGCTACGCCTACCTCGCCGGGTTCTTCCACAACACGATCCTGTGGGAGTCCGAGATCGGCGCGGCGGCGAACTACCGCAACTTCCTCGGCGTGAGCTGCCTGCACGACGCGCCCTACATGGCGATGTACGAGTGCTTCGAAAGCTTCGCCGGGTTCGAGGAATACCTCGCGCAGGCCGGGCCGAACCTTGAGCCGGCCGTGCGCATGCTGATCGGCGAATACTGCAAGTACGCGATCGACCGCGCGTGGTTCTACTTCCCCGACGCGCTGCCCAAGGACATCCTGCACCAGGGCGAGCATCAGAGCGGCACGCTCGCCCCCGAGCTGTCGTTCCCGCTCGAGGACCTCTACGCCGACGGGCAGAATCCGGGGAAGATCGGGCAGGAGATCTACGGCTGCGGCGGCGCCTTCGTGTTCGCCACGCGCTCGCACCACGATGTCGAAAATGCGCCGTTCCGGCTCTACTGCGACCACTTCATCCGCGCCCACGAGCGCACCGGCGAGCGCGCGCTGAGCCTGATGCTCGACGGCGGCGAGACCTGCGTCGCCAACCTCAGTCTGGT
>CBHWED010000145.1:0-8593 GCA_966112795.1 uncultured bacterium | reverse complement strand
TCTCCCGCTGGCGGGAGAAGGATACGGAGACTTGGTCGCGAAGCGGCCTAGTCGGAGTTGGATGAGGGCTCCTTCTTCTTGCTCACCCCGGCCCAATACCGCCCCGCCAAAACGAACCGGTAGCGCTACCACTCCACCCTTGTTAGTCTCTCCCCCAAACATGGGAGTTGGGGATGCAGGCTACCAATCGCATCGGCATGGTCGATGCCCTGCGCGGCTACGCGCTGCTCGGGCTGTTCATCGTCCACTGCGTCGAGCGGTTCGAGGTCTTCTGGCTGAGCCCGACGTTCGACCCGTGGTTCGACGGCGTCTTCGCGCTGTTCGCCGGCAAGGCCTTCGCGATCTTCGCGCTGCTGTTCGGCTTCAGCTTCGCCACGATCATGGCCAACGAGCGCGCGCGCGGTGGTGACTTCACCTGGCGCTTCGCCTGGCGCCTGCTGCTGCTGCTCGCGATCGGCACGGTCCACGTGATCTTCTATCGCGGCGACGTGCTGCAGGTGCTGGCGGTCGTCGGCCTGCTGCTGATCCCGTTCGACCGGGTGCGTTCGGACCGCGTGCTGCTGGCGCTCGCCGCGCTGGCGTTCCTGCAGATCCCGCTGTGGCTGCGCTGGTGGGCGGCCGGGAACGGAGCCGACTGGGCGCTCGCAGCACCGCTCTACAACTCGTGGGGCGACCTGCAGAAGCTGGCCGACGGCTCGATGCTCGCGGTCGCGCTCGACAATCTCGGGCCCGGCACCGTCGGCAAGTGGTCTTACTATCTCGAGACCGGCCGCGTGATGGAGATCGCCGGGCTGTTCCTCGTCGGCATGGTGATCCACCGCCGTCGCCTGTTCGCCGACGCGGCCGACAAGCGCGGGCTGTGGCTCGCGATCGCCGGCATCTCCGCCTTGGCCTGGCTCGCCGCGGTGTGGATCGAAGGCATGCTCGCGCCGGGCGACGCGCAGAAGCAGACCGTCGAATGGCTCACCGGCCAGGCGCGCAACCTGCCGGCGATGGGCTTCCAGGTCGCTGCGTTCGTGCTGCTCTGGCATACCCCCGTGCGCGGCCTGCAGGCGCTGCTCGTGCCGGCCGGCAAGATGACGCTGACGCTCTACGTCGGCCAGTCGGTGGTCGGCGTGATGGTGTTCTACGGCTGGGGCCTGGGACTGTGGAACCAGGTCAGCAACGCCGAGGCCGTGCTCGGCGGCCTCGTCGCTTTCGCCGCGCAGCTCGCGCTCGCCGCCTGGTGGTTCCGCCACTTCCGCTACGGCCCGCTCGAATGGCTCTGGCGCGCGGCGACGCGGACCACGCTCGCGGTGCCGTTCCGCGTGGCGGCACCATGAAAAAGGGCGGCCCGATGGGGCCGCCCTTCGTTTTCGTCGGCTCTGCCGAAGTCCTTAGAACTTCTTCTTCACCGAAACCGCCCACTCGCGCGGCCGGCCCGGCTGGCCGCTGGCGACGCCGGCGCCCGCCGTGGTCAGGTCGAACACGGTCAAGAGGTAGTACTTGTCGAACAGGTTGGTCACCTCGGCTGAAACCTCGAGATCGCCTTCCTCGTTGGCCCAGGTCAGCCGGGCATTGGCGAGGGTGTAGCTGTCGATCAGGTTGGTCGAGCGGTTGACCGCGTTGGTGTAGATGTCGCTCTGGTAGGTCGCATCCACGCGCGGCGTCAGCGAACCGGTCGAGCCGAGATCGATCTCGTACTGCGCGCCGATGCTCCACTTCCACTTCGGCGTGTTCGGCGACACGAACGACAGGTCGATGCCGGTGTTCGGCACCAGGCTCGTGTAGTCGAAGTCGAGGTAGCTCACCGCGCCGTCGATCAGCAGGCCGTCGACCGGGCGCAGCGTGGTCTCGAGCTCCACACCCTTCACCTCGGCGTTGCCGCCGTTGAACGGCAGCGCGCAAGGCACGCCCATGGTGATCCCGAGGACACCGGTGCAGTTGTTCAGGTTGAGCTGGATGTCCTTGTACTTGCTGAAGAACGCCGCGAGGTTGAGGCGCACGCGACGATCGAAGAAGTCGCTCTTCAGGCCGGCTTCCCACGACTCGAGGGTCTCGGGGCCGAACGGCTTGACCTGCTGCGCGTTGAACGGCCGCGGGTTGATGCCGCCGCCCTTGAACCCCGTCGACCACTGGCCATAGACCGAGATGTCGTTGGTGATCTCGAACTGCGCGTTGAGGCGGAAGTCGAAGCGATCGCTTTCCGGCCCGTCGTAGACGCCGGTCACGCCGTCGAGCGCGCCGAGGATCGGCAGCGTCGAGGTCCCGTCGGGGTTGCGGTTACCCTCGAGGTCGAGACGCGTGTAGGTGTAGGTCTTCGACTCGTCGGTGTAGCGGATGCCCGCGGTCAGGGTCAGCGGATCGATCGGACGATACGACAGGTGGGCGAACACCGCCTTGGTGTCGGCGTCGACCGGGTCGTTGCCCTGGAACGCCGGCAGGCCGGCGTAGCGCAGGAACTGCGTGGTCGCGTACGTCGAGCGCTGGTCCATGTAGAACCCGCCGAGCGTGTACTCGAGCGTGTCGTCGAGCAGCGACCCGTTGAGCCGCAGCTCCTGGCTGAACGACCAGAAGTTGAGATCACCGAACCCGAGGCTGTGCGCGAGCGGGGTGAAGTCGTCGTCGTTGTTGAACAGCGTTTCGTACTCGCGGTACGCGGTGATCGAGACCAGCTGCATGTCGTCGGTCAGGTCGTATTCGACCTGGCCCGAGACGCCCCAGCCCTCGAACTTGGTCCGCCCGGCACCCTGCGCGCCCGGCTGCGCGCCGTCGGCCGGCGAGCTGTAGCTCGCGTAGTTGCAGTTCGGGCCGCACAGGAAGCGCGAATCCAGCGGGATGCGGTTCGCCGCCGGCTGGTCGTTCGGGGTGAACGGGTCGATGTCGCGCGCCGGGTTGTTGAAGTTCGGGCTCGCCACCGCGCCGTTGAACGACCGGTTGAGCAGCACGCTGCCGGCGTTGGTGCGGTCGTCGTGGGTGAAGTCGGCGATCAGGTTGATGTCGAGCCGGTCGGTCGGCTGCCAGCGCAGCTGGCCGCGCACGGCCTGGAAATCGACCTCGCCCTCGCGCGCCACGACGCAGTCGGACTCGCTGCCCATGGTCGCCGGGATCGGGGTCTGCGTCGCGCTCGACGGGTTGAGCGCGCTGCCGGCCGGATTGACGCAGCCGAAGTCCATCCGCTTGACGTAGCCGTCCTGCTTCTTGGCCACGCCGGCGAGGCGGAAGGCGAGCGTGTCGGTCAGGCCGATGTCACCGCTCGCGCGCAGGTCGAGCCGGTTGCGGCTGCCGTAAGTGCCCGCGATCGTGCCGGTGTTGCTGCCGCGCGGACGCTGCGAATAGAGCTTCACCGCGCCGCCGATCGAGTTCTTGCCGGCGAGCGTGCCCTGCGGACCGCGCAGGATCTCGACGCGGTCGAGGTCGAGCAGGTCGAACAGCGAGCCGGTCAGCGTCGCGTAGTAGACGTCGTCGACATAGAGGCCGACGCCCGGCTCGAGCGCCGGGTTGAAGTCGAACTGGCCGACGCCGCGGATGCTCGCGCCCATCGACGGGCCATAGGCCGCGCCCTGCGGCTTCAGCGTCACCGACGGCGCGCTGTTGGCGACCTGGGCGATGTTCGTCTGGCTGCGCGCCTCGAGCATCTGCGCGTTGACCGCGGTGATCGCGAGCGGGGTGTCCTGCAGGTTCTGTTCGCGGAACTGCGCGGTCACGACGATCTCGTCGCCGACGCTGGCGTCGGCCGGGGCTGCTTCGTCCTGCGCCGCAGCCGGCGCCGCCGCCATTGCGACCGCGAGGGTGGCGAAGCTGGTGACCGACAAATGGGCAATACGGGAACGCTGGCGGAAATTCGCCATTCCTACCTCTCCTGGGATGTAACTTGGCGGCGGGGGGTGCCGTCAAAAGTGGCGGCGGGGGTGCCGTCGGAATTGTCGGTAGTGCATACAAATCGCGCGCCGCAAGAGACGCTCCCGGAGCCCTACGCACAATCCCGCAGAGTGATGCAAACGGGTTACAAGCACTCGCGCGCCGGGCGCGATACAACCCTGAACCCTGGCTAAACGCCTGTGCTCATTGGCGCGTGCGCTCTCTCGAAGAACGCGCGCCGGAGCGGCCCGCAATTGAAAAGGGCGGCCCCGCGGGGCCGCCCTTGTCATTTGCCGTCGGCCGCGTCGTCAGAAATTTTTTCTGACGGTAAGCGCCCATTCACGTGGGCGACCCGGCTGGGCCTTGCTCAGGCCCGCCCCGGCCGCGCGCAAATCGAACAGCGTGACGTAGTAGTACTCGTCGGTCAGGTTGGTCACCTCGAGCGCGACCGAGAGGTCCTCGTTCGGGTTGCGCCAGGTCACGCGGGCGTTGGCGAGCGTGTACGAATCGATGAACACGAACTCGTCCTGATAGCTGACCCCGCTGTAGATATCGTCCTGGTAGCTGACGTCGATCCGCGGCGTGAGCGAGCCGAACGACCCGCCGAGCGGGATCTCGTACTGCGCGCCCAGCGTCCACTTCCATTTCGGCACGCCGGCGAACGGCTCGTCGAGCGAGATCGTCGTTCCCGGAGCCAGCCTGGTGTACTGGAAGTCGAGGTAGCTCAGCGATCCGTCGATCGAGAAGCCTTCGACCGGCCGTGCCAGGAACTCGACCTCGAAGCCCTTCTGCTCGGCGTCGCCGCCGTTGATCGTCGCCGCGCACGGCGTCTGCTCGAGCGGCTCGGGCACCGGGCAAACCGAGGTGCCGACCTGGGCATTCTCGAGCTCGCCGTAGAACCCGACGACGTTGAGCCGCAGCTTGCGGTCGAACAGGTCGGTCTTGGCGCCGATCTCGTAGCTGGTCAGCACTTCGGGATCGAAGCCGATCGCCTGGCTGGCGAAGAACGGCCGCGGGTTGGTGCCGCCGCCCTTGAACCCGGTCGAGACGCTCGCATAGACCATGACCGCGTCGGAGAAGCGGTAGTTGAGCGCCGCGCGCCAGTCCCACCGCTGGCCTTCGTAGAGCGCGACGAGCCCGGTCAGCGCGCCCGGCGCTCCGGGACCCTGCGCGGCGCCGACGGGGTCGAGGTAGGGATTGATCGTACCGTCCGGATTGAGCCGGAAGTAGTGATACTCCTTGCTCTCCTCGGTGTAGCGCAGGCCGCCGTTGAAGGTCAGCCCGGGAATGATCTCCCAGTCGATGTTGGCGAAACCCGCCCAGGCGTCGGCCGGCGTCTCGTCGGGCTGGATGAACTGCAGCGGAAACAGGCTGACCCCGGGGGCGACCTGGATGTAGCGCAGGTCCTGGTACGAGTAGTAGTTGGTCTGCTGGTCGAAGTAGTAGCCGCCGACCACGAGGTTCGCGGTATCCGCGAGCTTGGCGTTGAGCCGCACCTCGCCGCTCCAGTTCCAGTGCGTCAGGCTGTTGTAGCCGCCCGACAGCGGGATCGGCGACAAGTCGTCGTCGACCCCGAAGGTGGTGTCCCACGACTGGTAGGCGAGGATGCTGTCGAGCGAGAACATGTCGCTGAGCTCGAAGTGTCCGTTCGCCGCGAGATTGTAGGCGTCATAGACGCTCTTGTTGTTGTTCTGCGTCGCCAGCAGCGGCTGCCCGCCCGGGGGCGTGGCCACGCCGAAGAAGGTGATCGCGGGCGAGGAATACGACGAGAAGTTGCAGAACCGCCCGCACATGAAGCGGTTGTCGTACGGCACGCCGGAGGCGCCGCCCGCATATTGCGGCGGATTGGTGCCGACGTTGGTGTTCGGGTTGTCGATCACCGCGGTCGCGTCGAGCACTTCGCCGGTGGCGCTGTGCGAATCGTGGATGTACTCGCCGGTCAGGTTGATATCGATCGCGTCCGACGGGTTGTAGCGCAGCGCGCCGCGGATCGCCTGGTAGCCGACCTCGCCGAGACGATCGACGCGGCACGAGCCTTCGGGGCGAACGCGCGGAATGCCGCCGGTCGGATTGACCAGCTGGGTGGTCCCGTCGTTGGCGGTGAAGGTCGCCGTGCCGCCCGCCGGGTACACGCAGCCGAAGTCGAGCTGGTCGACGTAGCCGTTCTGGTGCTTGTAGACCCCCGAGACGCGTCCGGCGATGTCGTCGGTCAGCGCGAAGTCGATCCCGGCCCGCACGCCGATCCGCTGGCGGCTGCCGTAAGTGCCCTCGATGTAGCCTTCGCCCGTGCCCTCGGGCCGCTGGGTGAACATCTTGATCGAGCCGCCTTCCGAGTTGCGCCCCGAGAGCGTGCCTTGCGGGCCGCGCAGGATCTCGACCCGGTCGAGGTCGAGCAGGTCGAACACCGCGCCGGTCAGCTGCGGATAGTAGACGTCGTCGATATAGATGCCGACGCCGGGCTCGAATGCCGGGTTGAAGTCGCCGGCGCCGATGCCGCGGATCGCGACCGAGATCGACGGGCCGAACGACGCGCCTTGCGGCTTCAGGGTCACGTTCGGCGCGCTGTCGGCCACTTGCGCGAGGTTGGTCTGGCTCTTGGCCTCCATCGTCTCGGCGGTGACCGCGGTGATCGCGAGCGGGGTGTCCTGCAGGTTCTGCTGGCGGAACTGCGCGGTGACGAAGATCTCGCCGCCGTCCGTATCCGCTTCGGGCGCTGACGGCGCGGGCGGGTTGCCCTGGGCGGCCGCGGGGGCGGCAACGGCCAGGGCGGCAAGACAGGCGGACAAGGCGAGCGGTACGCGCAAGCGCGCGGACAGGGGTGTATCGGCCATCGGAACCTCTCCCAGTTAGAAAGGCCGCCGGCGTGGTTGTTATGCAGTCGATGCCGGCAACCGCCGACTAGGGATCACATTGTAACGATCGTTGCAATTGCCGCAGGCGCCGGGGTGCGCCCGCGCGCCCCGGCGATGCAAAGCGGCAACAGATCGCGATGCTAGGCCAGCCGGAAGACCTTCTCGGCGTTGGTCTGCATCAGCATCTTCTTGTGCTCGGGCGAGAGCTGCATCCGGTCGTAGGCCGCGACCTCGTCCGAGCTCTGCTGGTACGGATAGTCCATCGCATAGAGCACGCGTTCGGGGCCGAGCACTTCCATGCAGAACTTGATCGCCGGCTCCCAGGCGACGCCGCTGGTGGTGATCCAGATGTTGTTGCGGAAGTAGTAGCTGACCGGGTGCTGCAGCTTGACCTGCTGGCCGCCGCGCAAGTGCGGCCGCCCGTCGGCGTTCCCCTGCATCCAGTCGAAGCGGTAGAGCTGCAGCGGCATGCATTCGCCCATGTGGCCGATCACGAGGCGCAGCTTGGGGAAGCGATCGAACGCGCCCGAGAAGATCAGCCCCATCGTGTGCAGCCAGACGTCGTGCGGGAAGCCGCCGAGCGCGCCGAAGAACCCGCGGCTCTCGTAGTGCGGCGCGTTGAACGGCGCGGTCGGGTGGATGTACAGCGCCGCATCCATCGCCTCGAGCGCCTCGAGGATCGGGAAATACTCGGTTTCGTCGATGTAGTGCCCCTGGAAGTGCGAGTTGAGCACCGCGCCGTTGAGCTTGAGCGTGCCCATCGCCCGCTCGATCTCCTTGACCGAGCCCTTGACGTCGCGCGGGTCGAACGCGGCGCAGGCCGAGAAGCGGTCCGGGTGCCGGCGGCAGGCGTCGGCGGCGAGGTCGTTGGCCTCGCGCGCGAGCGGGGTGCCCTCGCCGGGCCGCACGACTTGCACGCCGGGCGCCGTCAGCAGCAGCAGTTGCCGGTCGATGCCGTACTCGTCCATGTGCGCGAGGCGCAGCTCGCCGAGGTCCTGCATCATCGCCTGGAGCGAGGGCATCTTGGCGAACATCGCGGCCATGCGCAGGCTGTCGTCGCCGGACGCTTCGCCGCTCTCGAAGTACTCGACTTGCGCCTTGACCAGCGCGGGGAAGGTCCACGCCTCCTCGGTGGCGATGCGCTTGTACGGCGCATTGCGGTCGACGTGCCCGGCGCGCGGCGCCATGCCGACGCGCACGCGGTGGCTGAAGTCTTCCTTGAAATGCCCCTTGAGGCCTTTTTCACTACCGTCTTCGAGCAGGGGCATCAAAACATCCCGTTGTTGTTCTTGAAGGTTTCAGGGTCGGGGATCGGCTGGATGATGTCCCAGTGCTCGACCAGGTAGCCCTGCTCGATGCGGAACAGGTCGACCACCGCCAGCCCGCGCTGATCGGGCGCATGGCGGAAGTGGTAGTGCACCGCGACCGTGCCGTCGTCGCCGTAGATCACCCGCTTGATGTCGTGGCTCATCCCCGGGCTGCGCTTCATGTGCGCATCGAGCGCTTCGATCGTCCCGTCGCGTCCGGTCAGCGAATTGGGATCGTGCTGGACGTAGTCGGGGTGGACCCAGGCGCGGAACGCCTCGACCAGCCGGTTCTGGCGGTAGAACACCTCGATGAACCGGTCGGCCACTTCGCGCGGCGAGAGCTGCGCCCGGTCGGACGTGTCGAGCGGGTCGGTCATCAGAACATCCCGTTCGCGTTCTTGGCGGTGGCCGGGTCGGGCACTTCCTGGATCACGTCCCAGTGCTCGCGGATGTAGCCCTGGTCGATCCGCAGGATGTCGACCACCGAATAGCCGCGCGAGTCCTTCTCGTACTTGAAGTGGAAATGGATCGCGACGAGGTCGGCATCCCCCCAGATCACCCGCTTCACTTCGTGGCTGAGGTCGGGCAGCCGCG
>CBHWED010000144.1:0-8606 GCA_966112795.1 uncultured bacterium | reverse complement strand
TTAGCCCCGAAGGGGCTTAGTCGCAGTTGGATGAGGGCTCCTGCCATCGCGTGGCAGGCCCCCACTTCAGTCCCCGTTGTGCTTGCGCCCGAAATCAGGCCGCGCGTCGTCCTGCCCGAGCGCGACGATCGAGCGGCGGATCGAGCGGGTGCGGCTGAAGGTGTCGAACATCGTCTGGCCGTCGCTCGCGCGGATCGCTTCGCGCATCAGCGCGAGGTCGGTCAGGAAGCGGTCGAGCATCTCGAGCACCGCGTCGCGGTTGTTGAGGAACACGTCGCGCCACATCGTCGGGTCCGACGCGGCGATGCGGGTGAAGTCGCGGAAGCCGCCGGCCGAATACTTGATCACCTCGCTGCGGGTGACGTTCTCGAGCTCGGAGGCGGTGCCGACGATCGTGTAGGCGATCAGGTGCGGGATGTGGCTGGTGACCGCGAGCACGAGGTCGTGATGCTCGACGTCCATCGTGTCGACCATTGCGCCGAGCGATTCCCAGAACTCGACCAGCGCCGCGACCTTGGCCGGGTCGGCGCCCTCGGGCGGGGTGATGATGCACCACCGGTGATGGAACAGCGAGGCGAAGCCGGCGTCGGGGCCGCTGTCTTCGGTGCCCGCGACCGGGTGCGCCGGGATCACGCAGTGGCCGGGCAGCGCCGCGGCGAGCGCGTTGCTGACCGTCTGCTTCGATGAGCCGACGTCGCTGACCACGGTCCCCGGGGCCAGCGCATCGGCGATCTCGCGCCCGGCGTCGCCCATCGCCCCGACCGGGACGCAGAGGATCACCAAATCAGCACCGGCGACGGCCTCGACCGCGGTCTCCGCGATCGTCTGCGCGAGCCCGCGCTCCGCGGCGCGCAGGCGCACTTGCGGATCGCTGTCGTAGCCGACGGTGGCGACGCCCGGCAGGTGTTGACGGACCGCCAGCCCGATCGAGCCGCCAAGCAGCCCGAGCCCGATGATCGCGACGCGTTCGAAGCTCATCGTGCGCCCTCCGCCAGGGTCCGCAGCGTCGCCGCGATGTCGTCCATCTGCGCGTGGGTGCCGATGGTGATGCGCAAGCCCTGGGGCAGGCCCTGGCCCGGCAGGTGGCGCACGGCGTAGCCGGCTTGCGCCAGGCCGTGCAGCGCGGCCTCCGCCGTCAGCTCCCCCTCGAACAGCACGAGCACGAAGTTGGCCTCGCTCGGCAGCGCGCGCAAGCCGCGATTGCCGAGCGCCTCGATCGCCGCGACGAAGCGGGCGCGCTCGGCGCGGTTGTGCTCGCGCGAGCGGGCGACGAAGTCCTGGTCGGCCAGTGCCGCGACGGCGGCCTTCTGGCCGCCGATGGTGACATTGAACGGCCCGCGGATACGGTTGAGCGCGTCGACCAGCGCCGGTGCCCCGGTGCCCCAGCCGATGCGGTCGCCGGCGAGGCCGTAGATCTTGGAGAAGGTGCGGGTGACGAGAACGTTGTCATGCACCGCCGCCAGCGCGAGGCCGCCGTCGTCGTCTGCCGCGGCGACGTATTCGGCGTAAGCCTGGTCGACGACCAGCAACACGTTGCCCGGCAGCCCGGCGTGGAGCCGCGCGAGCTCGGCCTGGGGCAGGAAGCTGCCGGTCGGATTGTTGGGGTTGGCGAGGAACACCACCCGCGTGCGCTCGGTGACGCAGGCGAGCAGCGCGTCGACGTCGGTGCCGAAGTCGCTGTCCGGGGCGATCACCACGGTCGCGCCGCAGCGGCGCGCGGCGATGTCGTAGACCGCGAAGCCGTAGCGGACGTAGAGCACTTCGTCGCCTTGCCCGGCGAAGGCCTGCGCGGCGAGGTTGAGCAGCTCGTCCGAGCCGGTGCCGCAGACGATGCGCGCGGGATCGATGCCGTGCAGCGCGCCGAGCGCTTCGCGCAGCGCGACGCTGTCGGGATCGGGGTAGAGCGAGGGCGCGACCGCGGTCGCACGCGCCGCGAGCGCGGCGTCACTGGTGCCGAGCGGGTTCTCGTTGGCCGAAAGCTTGACCAGCGGGCGGCCGTCGGCGGCCTTGCTCTTGCCGGGGACATAGGCGTGGATCGCCGCGATCCACGGCTTCACTTCAGGCTTGGCTTTCGGGAGGTCGTCCGTCACGGCGGCGCGCATACCGCCATGCGGGGGCAATTGACAGCCCGCTTGGGCTATCCCAAGTCCGGCGCGACTTTATGGCCACGCTCCTCGCCTCCACCAGCAGCAGCCTCGTGCTCGCCGATGCGCTGCCGCTCGATAGCGGGCAGCGGCTCGAGCACGTCACCGTGGCCTACGAGACTTACGGCGAGCTCGCGCCGGACAAGTCGAACGCGATCCTCGTCCACCACGCGCTGACCGGCGACCAACATCTCGCGAGCCCGCATCCGATCACCGGCAAGCCCGGCTGGTGGAGCCGGATGGTCGGCCCGGGCAAGCCGATCGACACCGACCGGTTCCACGTGATCTGCGCCAACGTGATCGGCAGCTGCATGGGCTCGACCGGCCCGGCGAGCCAGGCCGCCGACGGCCATGCTTACGGCATGCGCTTCCCGGTGATCACCATCCGCGACATGGTCCGCGCGCAAGTCGCGCTGCTCGATGCGCTCGGGATCGGCCAGCTGCACGCGGTGGTCGGCGGCTCGATGGGCGGGATGCAGGCGCTGAGCTTCGCCGCGAACTGGCCCGACCGCGCGGCGCGGGTCCTGGCGATCGCCACCTCGGCGCGGCATTCGGCGCAGAACATCGCCTTCCACGAGGTCGGCCGGCAGGCGGTCATGGCCGATCCGAACTGGCGCGAAGGTGACTATTACGGCCAGGGCAAGGGGCCCGACAAAGGCCTCGCGGTGGCGCGCATGGCGGCGCACATCACCTATCTTTCGGAGGCTGGCCTGACCGGCAAGTTCGGCCGCCGGCTGCAGGACCGCGAGGCCAAGAGCTTCGGGTTCGACGCCGACTTCCAGGTCGAAAGCTACCTCCGGCACCAGGGGCTCAGCTTCACCGACCGGTTCGACGCCAACTCATACCTCTACATCACCCGGGCGATGGACTACTTCGACCTCGCCGAGGAGCACGGCGGGCGTCTCGCCGATGCCTTCGCGGGCAGCTCGGCGCGGTTCTGCGTGGTCAGCTTCGATACCGACTGGCTCTATCCGACCGCCGAATCGCGCGCGGTGGTGCACGCGCTCAACGCGGTCGCCGCGCCGGTCAGCTTCGTCGAGCTTTCGGCGCCGTACGGCCACGACAGCTTCCTGCTCGACGTCCCGGCGCTCGACCGCGTGGTCGCGGGGTTCCTCAACCGATGAGCACGATCGAGCTCGACGACGACAAGGCGCGCATCGACGTTGCCCAAGTGCATGCGTGGCTAGCCTCGAGCTATTGGTCGCCGGGCATCGAGCGCCGCGTGGTCGAGCGCGCGATCGCCGGCTCGCACTGTCTCGGCGCGTACCGCGACGGACGGCAGGTCGGCTTTGCGCGCTCGATCACCGACCATGCCACTTTCGCCTGGATCGCCGACGTGTGGATCGACCAAGCCGAGCGCGGCCAGGGGATCGGACGGCGGATGGTGGGCTGGTTCGTCGACCATCCGGACTTCGCCGGCATCCGGCGCATCGCGCTGACCACGGCGGATGCCCACGGCGTCTATGAAAAGCTCGGGTTCACCCCGCTGCTGCGTCCGGCGCGATACATGGAGCGTCTCTCGCCCGCGGCCTTGAGCTTGTTGCAGGCGGCGTCATGAACTTGCGCCCCGATCTCGCGGTGATCGCCCGCCACGTGCCCGCGGGCGCGCGCGTGCTCGACGTCGGCTGCGGCGAGGGCGAGCTGATGGCGGTGTTGCGCGACGAGCGGCAGGTCGACGCGCGCGGGATGGAGATCGATCCGGCGTCGGTCGAGAAGTGCGTCGCGCGCGGGCTGTCGGCGATCCAGGGCGATGCCAACCGCGACTTGGCCGACTATCCCGACGATGCGTTCGACTACGCGATCCTGAGCCAGACGCTGCAGACCGCCGAGCGGCCCGACCTGATGCTCGACGAGCTGCTGCGGATCGGGCGCAAGGCTTTCGTCAGCTTTCCGAACTTCGCCCACTGGCGCATGCGCGCGTCGCTGCTGTGGAACGGGCGCATGCCGGTGACGCGGCACTTGCCGGTGAGCTGGTACGAGACGCAGAACATCCACCACGTGACGGTGACCGACTTCCTCCACTTGTTGCGCGACAAGGGGGTGGCGATCGAGCGCAGCTGGTTCTTCAGTGGTGATACCGAGCTCGGCGCGCGCGGGGCGAACTGGCGGGCGGAATACGCGGTGTACCTGCTGAGCCGGTGAGGCGGGCGGGGCCACGAAGGCTTCACCCGGCTGCGCGAACCCGCGCATACCCTCTCCACGAAGATGGGAGATCGGGGAGGTCTCGTTGAGCGCTCAGGCGCGTCGCGCGGCGGGCGTGGCGGCGTTGGCCTCGCCGAGGGCCGCCGGAACTTCTTCCGCCGGCAGCGCGGGCGAATAGAGGAAGCCCTGGCCGACATCGCAGCCCAGGCCGGCGAGCATCGCCTCCTGCGCCGCGGTTTCGACCCCTTCGGCGACGATCTGCATGCCGAGGCAGTGCCCGAGGTTGATCACTGCGGCCGAAATGGCTTCGGCCTCGGACCCGTCCTCGAGCTGCTGGACGAAGGTGCGGTCGATCTTGAGCAGGTCGATCGGGAACTGGCTCAGGTGCGACAGCGACGCATAGCCGGTGCCGAAATCGTCGAGCGCGATCGCGACCCCGCTCTCGCTCAGCGAGCGCAGCACGGTCTCGACGTAGCCGGCGCCACGGCCGAGGAACACGGTCTCGGTGACCTCGATCTGCAGGCACGCGGGCGGGATCCCGGCCCGCCGCAGGCGCGCGAGCAGGCTGTCGGCGAAGCCCTCGCGGCGGAAGTCGACCGCGGTCAGGTTGATCGCGACGTGGCCGAACGCAACCTTGTCGGCGAGCCAGCGCTCGATCTGGCCGAGCGTGCGGTCGATCATGCGCTCGCTGAGCGCGGCGCCGAGCGCGGGATCCTCGAACGCCGGGCGGATCTCCTCGGCACCCTTGACCGCACCGCTCTCGTCGCGCCAGCGCAGCAGCGCCTCGAAGCCGATGATGCGCGAGGTCGCCAGCGAGACCTTGGGCTGGAAGTAGGGCACGACCCGGTCTTCGGTCAGCGCGGTCAGCGCGGCCGCGAGCATCGTCTCGCGCCGCTCGACTTCGGCCTTCATCGACGGCTCGAACAGCTTGAGCTGCCCGCGGCCGGCGGTCTTGGCCGCGTAGAGCGCGATGTCGGCTGCCTTCATGATCTCGGAGCGGTTGGCCGCCTCGTCCCACAGCCGGCTGGCGCCGATGCTGGCACCGCAGGCGAGCAGCCGGCCCTGGTATTCGAACGGCTCGTTGAGGCTGGCGAAGATCCGCGTGCCCGCGTCCCACACCTCGGCGTCCGAGCGCGCCGCGACGAGGATCGCGAACTCGTCGCCGCCGAGCCGGGCGACCAGCCGCACCGGGTCGCCCACGGCGAGCAGCCGCTCGGCGAACGTCGCGAGCATGCGGTCGCCGGCGTCGTGGCCGAGCGTGTCGTTGATCGCCTTGAAGTTGTCGATGTCGAGGATCAGCAGCGCGCCGCTCGGTTCGCCGGCGGCGCCCGAGAGGATCGCGTCGAGCTGGTCCTGCAGCACCGCCCGGTTCGACAGCCCGGTCAGCGGGTCGTGCCGCGCCATCCACAGCGCGCGCTCCTCCGAGCGCTTCTGGTGGGTGATGTCGCGCGCGACGACGATGACCCGGCCGGACTCGTCGGAGATGCGGTTGGCGATCACGTCGAACCACCGCGTGCGGTTGTCGCCGTCGATGTGCCGGGTGGTCAGGTTGGCCGAGCCATCGCGCGCGATGTCGCGCAGCGCCTTCTCGCCGGCTTCGCGGTCGGATGGATGCAACAGGTTGAGCCAGCTCGTCCCGATCAGGTCGCCGGTGGTCCGCGGCTCGGCGTTGGGGCGGTTGAGGAAGACGATGTTCGCGCGGGCGTCGAGGATCAGCGTGTAGTCGGGGCTCGATTCGAGGATGATGCGGTTGAAGAACTCGCTCCGCTCGAGGTCGCTCAACGCGGTCATCTGCGAGACCATCATCCGGTGCAGGCGGAACGCGGCCGAGAAGATCGTCAGGATGAAGATCGGCAGCTGCACGCTGATGATCACGACGATCGGTTCGCCGGCGAGCAGGCCGGCCAGCGTCGCCGGGGCCAGCGCGAGCAGGACCATGAACGCCGCGAGCCGCGGGGTGCCGAAGTTGCGCAGGCAGATCCCGCTGACCATCGCCGCGGCCGAGAGGCAGACGATCGCCGCGAGCACCCAGTCGCCGCTGGTCAGGCTGAGGAAGGTGCCGAAGCCGATCGACGCGGCCCACGCCGACGACAGGATCGCCGCCGGTGCCCTTGGCGGGCGCAGGCCGAGGTCGATCGCCTTGCGGCCGACGATCACCAGCGGCAGGCGTAGCACCGCGAGCACGACCTCGAGCGAGAGCCACAGCAGGAACGGCCAGGTCGGCTGGCGCCAGGCGGCGATCGCGGCGACGGCCATCGAGTTGAACACCCCGCCGAGGAAGATCTGCACCGAGCTGAACAGGCCCGCCTCGAGCTGCCGCCGGATGGCGGGCGAGACGTGCGTCCGCGTCGCGAGGAGCCAGTCGGTCGCGCGGTCGATGGACTGGTAGAGCGTGCGCACCGCGGCGGCGGCCTCGGTTGTTTCGGGGGCCTTCAGCGGTAAGGGCGCAAGGTTAATATTGCGCTGCCGTGCGCTTGGACAGAATCGTCGCCGTTGACAGGGTTTCGCGCATCTCCGAAGATGCGCGAGGTCGGTGCGACCTGCCGCTTGCGCCTCTTCGAGGCATGGTGAACGCACCCTCTCGTTCGAGATGCCCGATCCTTTGCACCCGCGGCGAACGGATCGGTAACGCAAGCGCCGGTCTTCCATGTTCGCCCCGGGTACGGAGGATTTGGACATGCGTACATACCAGGATGCCAAGACTATCGCGAAGTCGCTTCGCGCCTCGCTTGCCGCGCGCGGTGTCGCGCTCGGCCATGGTGATTGCCTCGAGATCGTCGCCCAGCAGTTCGGTTTCGCCGAGTGGAACATCCTCGCTGCCAAGCTGGCATCCGAAAGCGCGAGCCCAGGCGGCGGGTTCGACGGCATCTCGCTGACGCCGCCGGTCCCGGTGCTGCGAGTGACTTCGCTGGCCGAGGCAAAGCCGTTCTACGACGGGTTCCTCGGCTTCCGCGGCGGCTGGGGCGACGGCGAGGGCAGCACCTACGCGATCGTGACGCGTTCCGGCGTGGAGTTGCACCTCAACGCGCAATCGCGCCTGACCGGATCGGCGGGGATGCTCGTGCGCATGCAGGGCCTCGACGCGCTCCACGCCGAACTGGTGGCGAAGGCCGGCGCATTCGCGCCGAGCGAGATCAGCTTCACGCCGTGGGATTCGCGCGTGTTCCACGTGATCGACCCGTTCGGCAACGGCATCCGGTTCTGGGAGAACAACCCGCCCGGCGTGGCGCGGCCGGTCGGGCAGGAGGCGGGGTCTTAAGCCGCATCGCCGAAGCCCACGGCGTCGACTTGGCCTGAGGAGCGTACTCGCTCTGGACACCGGGCCGGCGAGCAGGAATGCTGGCCCGACCGGTGGCGAGCGCCCATCGCTAAAGGGGGAGGATCCATGAGGAAATTGCTGTTCGCGGCGTGCCTGCTGCTCGCGTTGCCGGGATCGGAGGGCGCGGTTCTCGCGCAACAGCCCGCCGCATGCGATCGCACCTGCCTCGACGGGATGCTGAGCCGGTTCCTCGACGCGGTCGTCGCCCGGGACCCTGCGCGCGCGCCGTTGGCGATCGGCTTCCGGCAGACGCAGAATTCGATGCTGACGCCGGCGGGCATGGGCGCGTGGCAGACGGTGACCGCGATCGGGCCCGTGCAGCGCCGCTATTTCGATCCGGTGACCGGCAATGCCGCGTTCTTCGGCGTGGTCACCGACAGCGGGCATCCGGCGGTCGCCTCGCTGCGGCTGCGCGTCGAGAATGGCGCGATCACCGAAGGCGAATGGCACATCGCGCACAAGGGCGACCCGGGGATCTCCGGCGTGGGCAGCGACGTGCTGTTCGATGTCGACAAGCTGATCGCCAGCCCGCCGCCGCAGCGCGTGGTCGCCCCAGCCGAGCGCCTGCCGCGCGACACGCTGGTGCGCATCGTGAACAGCTATTTCGACGGCCTGGTTGCGGGCAACGGCCGCTCGGTCCTGGCGCACGGCGGGTGCAGCCGGTTCGAGAACGGCTTCGAGGTCACCGGCCGGCCGATCCGCTCGGGCGACCTCACCGACGGCTTCGAGGGCCTCGGCGACTGCACCTCGGGCTACCGCAGCCTGGCCGTCGCGCTGGTCGCCGCACGGCGTTACCTGCTGGTCGACGAAGAGGCGCAAGTGGTGGTCATGTCGGCGGTGTTCGTCCGCAAGCCGGGTGACGAGCGGCGGCGCAACCACTTCATGGAAGTGTTCGCGATCGACGGCGGCAAGATCCGCAGCGTGCACGCGGCGATGTTCTACGCCGCACCCGACCTGCCGCTGCCCAACTGGCCGCCTTACGAGGGCAACTTCCCGCTCGT